>JAUIKU010000063.1 GCA_030430675.1 Bacteroidia bacterium
ACCAGTTCCGGTTTGTAATCGAATAGTTCAATTTGGCTGGGACCTCCACTCTGGAACAAATAGATGACCCGCCTGGCCCTGGGAGCATGATGAAATGCATTCAAAATCCCTCCGTTGGTCTCAGGGGGCAACCCAGCCGAAGAACCGCTGGCTATTTCCGGGAACATGAGAGAACCCAAAGCCATGGCTCCCAGTCCTTTGGTGGTGGTTCGCAGGAAGTCTCTCCTGGTTTTTAAATATTGCGCGGCGAATAAGTCTTCTCGGTAGTTCATTCCATCAATTCTTGTAATACGACTCGGTTGAGTTAAGGATGGTATTGGCCACCCTGGCAAATGCGGCTAATTCCTCACTGGGATAGTCCCCGGTGGCTTGGCGATAACCTATGCCAAGATAAGAATCTGCTTCAGCGCGGTGCTTTTCAAAATATTCCCGCTCCTGCTGCCATTGCGATGACATAATGCTAAGTTCCCGGTCGGTGGGAAAACGGCTGGTGAGAATCCTGAACATTTTCGTTAGCGTTTCCTGCTCATCTTCCATGGATTCTGCCAGCACCCATTCAGCCAGTACCCTGCATCCTTCTATGATCTGCGGATCATTCAGCAGTACCAGGGCCTGCAGCGGAGTGCTGCTTCTCTGCCGTCTCACCTGGCACTCCGCCCGGCTGGAAGCATCGAATATCAGCATATTGGGAGGTGGCATATTGCGTTTCCAGAAGGTGTAGATACTTCTGCGATACAGACTACTGGGGTCTTCTTCATATTCCGGGAAGAAGGGGTGCGTCATAACTTCCTTCCAGAGACCTGGAGGCTGGTATGGATAGGCGGAAGGGCCGCCTATATCATTCACTAACAATCCGCTGGAAGCAAGTACGTTGTCCCTGATCATTTCAGCGGAGTGCCGGTACCTGGTCCCCCGGGCCAGCAGGTAGTTGTCAGGATCAACTTCCTGCAACTCCGCACGGATAACCGATGATTGCCGGTAGGTGGCTGATGTTACCATTTGTCTGATCAGTCGTTTCAGGTCCCACCCGTTTTCCTGAAAATCAACCGCCAGCCAGTCGAGCAACTCGGGATGGGTAGGCAGGGCTCCCTGGCTGCCAAAATCTTCTGCCGTTTCTACAATTCCCCTGCCGAAAAACAGGTACCATATCTGGTTTACGGTTACCCTGGCGGTAAGCGGGTTGTCGGGATGAATAAGCCACTGTCCCAAACCGTAGCGGTTCGCAGGTAACCCTTCCGGCATGGCAAATATTGATTCCGGAACGTTGGGCGCCACCTGTTCACCGCGAGCATCATATACTCCCCGGTTTAGAATATAGGTAGGCCTGGGTTTGGGAAAATCTCCCATCACCATTAACTCCTGTACCGTGTCCACCAGCGCTACCTCCTTTGCCTGTACCGCTCGTAACGCTTCCCGTTGCTGCTCCAACTCCCGGTCAATAAAAAGGTCGTAAAAAGCGTTCAGCTGATCCGGTTGCCGGTCTTTAGCTTCTGCAAATTCATCAAGCACTGGTCGCCCCTGGTACAGATAGCGGGCTACCCAGGAGTCGGCTTCCCGGTTTAACACCCGGATTTCGTCCAGCACGCCATCGGTGAAATCCTGATCATAATGTCGGTTGCCTATAATCAATCCTTTGTAGGGCATATAAACCGTGGCCTCGGGATCAAGATAGGGTTTGGTGGAGCGGTAAACATAATTCCGCTCTATTACCTTTTGCTGGACCACTCCATTCTGATAGATCTGCATACCTGAGGCATCACCGGATCCATCATAAGTCCATACAAAGTGGACCCATTCCCCTTCCGGGAGCGCCTCCGGTGCACTTACCGCCAGTGACTGGTAGGGATGGGCATGGCTCAGCCTGAAATGAACCTTGTTGTCTTCGATGATCACATCCCAGCCACGGTAACCCTGAATACGGTTGTTTCCATTATACAGCACATGAGCCGACTCAAACGATTTGGGCGATTTGATCCAAAAACTGACAGTGAAAGGCTCCATGCGCTCAAACTGGGTACGGCTTCCATCTGCAATCAGCTGTCCATAGGCATCGCTTCTTACCCCTTTCCCGAATTTTCCCGTTACCGGCTCTATCTTACCCCAATAGGTAACAGGACCAGCTCCCCGGGCTTTATCACTGGTACGGCCATCCCGCATGTCATCAAAAGTAAGATGAGTCATGGTCGCCTGCTCCACGGCAGTGGACAGGTCCGTACTTTTAGCGGTGGCCAGCCAACTCCTAAATCCCGCCTGGTTGCCGGCTTCTGACTCCGCCAGACGTTTTTGCTCCTCACCTATTTGCTCCTGCAGGTATTTTCTGATCTCCTCAGCTTCCTGGTCCAGCAGAGGCATGACCGGTCCGGCGCTCATGGAATACTTGTTCGGTACCATCTGGCCATTCTCAATGGCATTCAGGCTAAAGATCGCATCTCCCCGCTCAATGGTTGAATTGAAAAAACCAAATAACTGATAGTAATCCCGTTGGCTAAAGGGGTCGTATTTATGATCGTGGCAGCGGGCGCAGTTGACGGTAAGACCCAGGAAAGCAGAACCAACGGTGTTGGTGCGATCTGCCACATATTCCACCCGGAACTCTTCCGGTATGATACCGCCTTCGGAGTTCTGCTTGTGGTTGCGGTTGAAAGCGGTGGCCAGGATCTGCTCATCAGTGGCCTCAGGCAATTGATCTCCGGCAATCTGCCATAGTATAAACTGGTCATAGGGAAGTCCTTGGTTGAAGGCTTTTATGACCCAATCACGGTAAGGCCAAAAGGTATGATGAAAGTCATCCAGGTAACCCTCGGAGTCCGCAAACCTTGCTACGTCCAACCAGTGTGCTGCCATGCGTTCGCCAAAGGCAGGCGAAGCCAGCAACTCATCTACCATCTCGTAGTAATAGTTGTCACTTTCATTTTGCGTCCAGCGGTCGAGATCGTCCAGTGAGGGGGGTAACCCGGTAATATCGAAATACGCCCTTCTGATCAGCTGCTCCCTATCAGCTTCCGGAGCCGGTGTTATATCGTTCTGCATCAGCTGCCGGGCCACGAACCGGTCAATCTCATTTTGGGCCCAATGGGGCATAGCCTGAGGGACCGGTGGCATCTCCGGTTTGGTGAAAGCCCAATGCTGTTCATATTCAGCCCCCTGTTGTACCCACTTAAGCAGGATGGACTTCTCACGATCCGACAAGGTGAGATTAGATTCCGGTGGAGGCATGATCAACTCAGCGTCATGTGCCAAAATCCGGGCAGCTAACTGACTTTGAGCGATCTTTCCCGGTACAATGGCATGCCCCGCTCCACTCTCCAGGGCGGCAAAAGCACTGCTGTCCTGATCCAGGCGCAGACCTGCTTTCCGGTTTTCTTCATCCGGACCGTGGCAAACAAAACAGCGATCCGAAAGGATGGGTTTTACATGAAAATTGTAGCTGATCTCCTGTGGCAGATCCGCCATTTCTTTATTTACCTGATCCGGTATGCCAGGCCGGCAGGCCTGTATCAAAAGAAAGACAAAAACTAGGTTTATTACGGCACGAATACTATTCATTTCAGGTGCTAACTACCGGGTAATGCAATAAATAATTATACAATATCCGATAGTTAAAGCAAACTAGCAACCTGAAGTATCCCGGATTTTTAAGCCTCCGCCTTTTGCCGATCTTTTTTTACCATCTTATCGATCAGGTCAGGAACCTTCTCAAATGCTTCTGCCAGTCCACCGCTTTTGGCAGTTTTGACGAATGAAATTTGATCGCCCCGGGTCACCAGGAACCCGATGGGTTCAATGCCCATTCCGGCGCCGGCACCGCCGCCTTTGCCCTTACCTGTTTTGGGACTGTCGCCGGTACCTCCGCCGCTGCCAAATCCCAATCCTACCCGGATTACCGGAACACAGGTGAATTCTCCTAATTGAAATTGCTCACCAATTACAGTTTTGGTATTGGCTTCTGAGCGGATAAACTCGGTTATCTTGCCCAGTTGTTCTTCAAAATTCATTTCCATGATGTTTAAATAGTTTTAGGGTTATAAATACTTTTCACGAACAAACCGGAAAATCAGTGGTACGAAACGAACCAGCTGGTTTTCGATCTCTATCCACAAATTGGCATGACCCTGATAGTTTACCTGCAGATGGGCCGGACCCCTGCTCAGCAAAACCATAACCGGTGTCAGCTGGGCATTCAGCACGAAATCACCGGTATCCAGATCCAGTTCAAACCTGCGTACGGTAAAAGTTTTTAGGGCTCCCACCACGGTTTTCAGGTAAAAAGACATACCCAATTTGCGGCCGGTATCTCGCCTTGGCTTTTTTCTCTTTTTCGGTTTGCGCTCCTTTTTGGTCCCACATTGTGGATCTATGTTAAACTTGTAAAAAGGCACTTTCACTCTGACTACCAGTTTGTCCTCTTCTTCCATGGGTGTCACTGTGATCAACCTGCCAAATCTAAAGTAGTACTGACCATGAAAGCTGTTAATACAAATCACCATCCTGGTCCAAAGCAGCCATATGAGGAACAGGAAGAGCAAGAGCAAGAGTAACAGTACAACTAAAATCCACATCGATTCGGGCTTTTGGGGATTTTACCAAACCGTAATATCCGTCAACAATCTATAACGGAATCCAGTAAATAGGGTTGACACCTATCAGTGTAAGAGGTGATATTTGAGTCTTTTATACATTATTTATTTGTGTATTTAATAATGTATAAATATCAAAACACCGGGATACTTAAAGTTTATGCAGCCCGGGTGAGCCAAATCACTCGGCCTGGTATTGTTCATCTGCAAACCGAAACACCGGGGAGGGGGTTCTTGCTTCCAGCATCAATGCTTTTAATGACTGGAACATCTCGGGGTTATCACGTGACAAGTCCCTGGTTTCGGAAGGGTCCTGGTTAATATTGAATAACTCGGTGGAAGTTTCTTCGGGTACCCCAACATTATACTGGACCAGCTTCCAGTCACCCTTTCTCAGGGCCCGGCGACCGTTTCTCTCATGGAATTCCCAATAAAGATAATCGTGTTCCACCTGGACCCCATTTCCCAAAATGGTGGGAAGGAAGGACAAACCGTCAATATCGGAAACTGGCTGGGCACCGGTCAACTCAATAAATGTGGGCATTATGTCCCAGAAAGCCGACATATGATCAGATTTGCTGCCGGGGGCAATGGTTCCTGGCCAGTAGGTTATCATGGGTACCCGAATACCCCCCTCATAGAGATCTCTTTTGTACCCGCGATAAACTCCGTTGCTGTCGAAATAATCGGGATCAGCCCCTCCTTCCAGGTGGGGGCCATTATCAGAGGTGAAAACCACCAGGGTATTGTCCGCAATTCCAAGCTCCTCCAATTTGGCTATAATCTGGCCCACACAATGGTCGAGATAAGCTACCATCGCCGCAAATGCCGCATGTGATTCCGTTTGTGACTCATAGGGCCCCTCCCGGTAATCCGGCCCATCGTCGTAACCCTGGTAACTTTTTTCCGGGTCAAATTTACCCCGGAATCGTTCCATATATGGTTCCGGAGCTATCAACTCGGCATGGGGTATCACCGAAGCATAATACAGAAAGAAAGGTTGCTCCCGGGTCTCTTCCAGAAAAGAAAGCACCTGCTCCTGAATAAGTTCCGGTGCGTAGATGCCTTTAGCTTTCCCGGCATTTTCCGGCAGTTCTACCATAGTCCGATCCGACCATAGGTGGCGGGGGTAGTAGTTATGCGCCAGTCGCTGGCAATTATAGCCGTAAAATCGATCAAATCCCTGATTGTTGGGAGCGCCCTCCGACTGGGGCGGGCCCAAACCCCATTTGCCAAAGGCTCCGGTACGATATCCGGCTTTTCTTAATATTTCAGGCAGTGTCTGTACGGAATCCGCCAACGGGTACTGACCTTCAGGCCGTACTTCCTTGTTTCCCCTGATGGGCGTATGACCAGTATGCAACCCCGTCATCAATGCTGACCGCGAAGGAGCGCATACAGTGGCACCTGAGTAGTGCTGAGTAAACAACATCCCTCCCGCTGCCAGCCGGTCAATATTTGGGGTCTCGAACTTACTTTGGCCATAACAGCTCAAATCTCCGTACCCCAGGTCATCCGCCAAAATATAAATGATATTGGGCTTAGGAGCTTCCGTTGCCGGCTGCTCCTTAGGTGAACATCCAACTCCCAACAGGAGTAAAAGAACTGGCAAAAAGTGCATATGACTGGTCAGCATATTTGTATTGTTATGGATTTACCAGGTAAGTTAGACTTTAAATCTAGCAAGATGAAATTTGTGCTTATCCATGTGTATTGCTAAAAGAAAATAGCCCTTCCTCTGCTAATGACCGGTTTTGCATTAAACCAGGGTTATTATCTCCAATTGTCCCTTCACTCCTTTTACATTTACCAGTTTGATCTCCGGGTTTTCAGGAGGATGGTCCAGGTTTTTCAGTACCTCCTGGGACAATATTATTTGCGATTCGAACCGCTTGTTTAGCTGTTCCAGGCGGGATGCGATAATGACGGTGGACCCGGTAATGGAATATTGCTTTCTAATATCGGTACCAACATTGCCGGTCACCACATACCCTGCATGCAAACCGATTCCCAACCTGGTACTGGGAATTTCACGCGCCTCAGATTTTTGGTCAATTACCTTTATTATCTCCAGTGCCGCATCGTAAGCATGCTGGCAATCATTTCCCCGGGACTGTGGTGCACCAAAGGTGGCCATAAAGCCATCGCCCATAAACTGGTTAATGATCCCTTTGTGCCTGTCCACTATTTCAATCATGGAACCAAATACATGGTTCTGGTACTGGATAATCTGCTCCGGGCTTAGACCTTCTACCTTGGCGGTAAAATCTCTGATATCCAGGAACATTACACACACATATTTATTCTTGCTGGGGTGGTCCGCTTCACTTTGAATCAACTCCCTGGCAACATCTCCGGAAACCTGCTGGTTCAACAGGGTTTTTATCCTTTTCTCGGCCCTGGTCAATTTGTGATTGGCCTCATCCAGATTACTGTAGGCCTTGGTGAGCTTTTTATGATCTTTCCTTTTGGCTGAATACAGAAATCCGATGCTGATCAGGAAGGTGGTGAGGAACACTGCCCCCCCGACCAGTGCTTTCCTCAATCTCGACTCTTTGGCCAGTTCTTCCTCCCTGGCTTTCAGGGTCAACTCGGTGATGCGCACATCCTGGGCCAGCAGGTTCTTCTCGCGCTCGATGATCTCCAGTTCCAATTTATCCTGCTCCAGTTCCGCAAGTTGGTCTCTCAGGCGGGCCAGGGTTTGAAAATCTTGCTTCTGTACTGCCTGTTTGGACAATTCCTCGAGCTGGTGAGACTGCTCCTCCAACTGATTTATGGTGGTAGACAGGTCGGTATCGGCGGCTACCTCCGGCTGGGGAGTCTTACCTGTTTGAGGTGCTTCCACCGAATACCCCTTTTTTGCCAGGGCCTGTACTATACTGTCACTGGATTTTATGGTAGGGGGTTCTGACACTGTAGGAATGGTATTCCCGGGTTCCTCCACCATCTGCGATTTCAACTCATCCACTGACATGGCTTTTGAGAAAAACTCCCGGGACTTTCTCTCTTCTCCCATCTCCTTATAGGCCAATCCAATCTTGCGATAAACGTCGGATAACTGCAGCAAATCACCCTCCCGGTCGAACTCGGTGGCGGCCCTGTGGTATAGCTCGATGGCCCGATCATACTCCTCTTTCTCAGTAGCTTTTTCCGCCTGATTCATCAGGTACCCGGTTTCCACATTTGAAGTGATGTTGGAGATTGAGCTACCCAGGTTGATATCCGTCAGGGTCCTGGAAAAGAATCCCTGCTTAAGTCCCTCTTCGGTTTTTGCTATGGAATCGATCTTAGAGAGATAGATGGTTGTGGCATTGACAATTGCAGGAGTGGTATTCCTGTTGGATATGAGTTTAACAGTGGAAAAATATTCCTTGGCGGTGAAGTATTTTTCCTGACTATAGTAGGCTTTTGCCAAAAGAAACTGCGATTTAATCCACAGACTGTCATTCACGTTATCGCCGTATAGATTATCGGCCAGGTTCACTGCCTGCCTGCCATACTTAACAGACTTGCGGTCTTTAGTACTGACATAGACTTCGGTAAGGGCATGAAGGATTTCCAGACGCTGCATTCCTCCTGCTTGTTTCAGACTGGATTCCAGTTCATCCGTACTCTGTGCCACCAGATTATTGGAAAAGGTCAGTGCGGTGATACAACCTGCCAGCATTAGAAATATTCCACGAAAAACCATTTCCGGATCTGTTTAGGAGGGGAATTTAGTAAATCTAAACCAAATCAATTTATTTGAAGCAGCCCATAGTCTGAAGCTTCCATCTTATATAGAAGTGTGAGTGATCCAGCAGATTCGATCCGAAAAAAATTTGTGATTGAAATTTTTGGGAATTTGAATTAATTAAATATCCTTTATGCCAACTACCAAGGAAATGCAACTTTCTAATACCAAATATGAATACCAAAACCCATTACCCCACCCGAATATTATCTGTATTTTTGATTCTGCTGATATTAGCTTGTCAGGAAAACAAAACTCAAAACTACTCATTTGAAATTGGCGGCACCCGGGATGCAACCCTCACGGCTCCGCCGCATGTCCCTACCACCGACCTTAACAGAACCCATGCCCTTAAGCAAACGGTGCATCTGGAAATTATCGAACATGTACGGGAGATAGCCGAGGGGGTGGACTACACTTTCTGGACTTTTGGAGGAACTGTTCCCGGCAGTTTTATCCGAGTCCGGGAGGGAGACCAGGTTGAATTTCATCTGATGAATCACCCCGACAACAAGATGCCTCATAATATCGATCTACATGCAGTGAATGGCCCTGGCGGTGGTGCCACTTCATCCTTTACCGCTCCGGGACATGAAACTGTCTTCTCCTTCAAAGCACTCAACCCGGGATTATATGTATATCACTGCGCGGTTGCCCCTGTAGGTATGCATATTGCAAACGGTATGTACGGCCTGATTTTGGTTGAACCAGTAGAGGGTTTACCACCAGTGGATAAAGAGTATTACATCATGCAGGGTGATTTTTACACTAAAGGAGACCACGGGGACCGGGGATTGCAGCCATTTGATATGAGAAAAGCCATGGAAGAAGATGCCGATTACGTGGTCTTCAATGGTTCGGTCAGTGCGCTGACCGGTGACAACGCTATTACTGCCGAAGTAGGAGAAACTGTTCGTTTGTATGTAGGTAACGGCGGTCCAAACCTGGTTTCTTCTTTTCATGTTATTGGAGAAATTTTTGATAAAGTGCATATTGAAGGAGGAGATGCCATCAACGAAAATGTGCAAACCACGCTGATACCGGCCGGCGGTGCCACAATAGTAGAATTTAAGGTGGATGTTCCCGGTACCTTTATTCTGGTTGATCATTCTATTTTCAGGGCGTTCAATAAAGGAGCTTTAGCCATGTTAAAGGTCGGAGGCACCGAAGACACCACTATTTATTCCGGACAGCAGGACGACCGTATCTACCTGCCCGAAGGAGGTACTCCTCAGGAATTGCCGCAATCGGAAGTCCTGAAGGAACCCATTGTGGGCCTTCAGGCGAAAATCGAGGCTGGAAAAGTGGTTTATACCAGGGTTTGCCAAGCCTGTCACCAGGCAGAAGGTCAGGGCATTCCCGGTGCGTTTCCACCCCTGGCCAACTCTGACTATTTGAACTCGGATGTTGATCGGGCCATTGCCGTAGTAATCCACGGCTTATCAGGGCCTATTGAAGTTAATGGGGAACGGTACGACGCTGTTATGCCTAAACTGGATCTATCCGACGAGGAAATCGCCAATACCATTACTTATGTGCTCAACAGCTGGGGCAATAGTGGTGGAGAGGTCACTGAGGAGCAGGTCTTGGCTCAGAGAGATAAGGAATCCCCACAAACGTCTTCCATTCATTAATGGGTTATCTAAAAAGACCATTGATTTTCATGCTGGTGATTTGGCTGCCCATGGAGGTATCCTATGCCCAACCTACTGGCATGTCGGCCATAACCGGTGGCAGCTATGTTCCTTTTTACGGCAGCGATACTGCCGTGGTAACCGTGGATAATTTCTTAATAGATCAATACCCGGTGACCAATGAAGAATTTCTGGAGTTTGTTAAAAAATACCCCAGCTGGCAAAGATCACAGGTCAAACGACTCTTTGCAGAAGAGGCATACCTAACTGTCTGGGAATCAGATACTGTCCTTGGCAATGCGGTACTGCCCCAGGCCCCGGTCACCTATGTCTCCTGGTTTGCTGCTAAACACTATTGCCAGTGCCAGGGTAAAAGACTGCCAACAATGGAGGAGTGGGAATTCCTGGCCATAGCCGATAAACAACGGTCCGATGCCAGGGAAGATGCTACTTTTCATCAGGCCATTTTGCAGTGGTACGAGCAACCCGCTCCAAAAGTGCTGCCCGAAGTAGGTAATACGGAAAAGAACTATTGGGGCGTTTATGATCTGCATGGGCTGGTTTGGGAGTGGGTGCTGAACTTCAATAGTGTAATGATCACTGGTGAATCTCGTAATGACACTGCTCTCGATCGCAATTTGTATTGTGCTGGCGGCGCCCTGGCATCAACAGACCTGATGAACTATGCGGCTTTTATGAGATTTGCCTTCAGGAGCAGTTTAAAAGCCAGCTATACCTTAAAAAACCTTGGATTCAGATGTGCCGGTGTTAAGGATAAGGAGCTTTGACCATGAAACAACTATGGTTTACCTGTTTTTCAATTGTTTTTCTTAATTCCTGTCAGCAGCAGGAAACCGCCACCCAAAAAGCTCAGGATATTCCAGTCGATACCGAGGTCCCTGAACTGTCTATATTCCAATTACCCTCCCAATGGACCACCCAGGATAACCAAGAGATTGTACTGGAAGAACTTCAGGGCAAGGTGCTGGTAATGGCAATGATCTATACCTCCTGCCAGTTTGCCTGCCCCAGACTGGTTGCCGATATGCAGCGTATTGAGAAGGAAGTAGCAGTTGATAAACGAAGCGATATTAACCTGGTTTTGATCAGTATCGATCCCGAGCATGATCAGCCGGATACGCTTAAACAATTTGCCATTGAAAATGATCTCGACCCGGCCAGGTGGACCCTCCTACAGGGCAACCAGGATAACGTGCTGGAATTTGCGGCAGTATTGGGTGTGCAATACCAGAAAATTTCGCCGGTCGACTTTTCACATTCCAATATCATCAGTGTATTTGATCATCAGGGTGTCTTAAAGTATCAACAGGAGGGACATGGTCAGGATAATACCAGAATCATTGGGGAAATTGAGGCGTTGGTGCCACGGGATAATTAATGCAGTACCGTGTTTTGCTTTTTGCTACAGATCCACTCCCAGGGTCACATAAAAACTTCTGCCATCCGATGGGATGATACCGGGTCCTGGGTAACCGGTAGCGCGACGGGTGAAATATTGCCGATCGGCCAGGTTATTAATTCCGGATTCTACCACAAACTTCTTGTAGCGGTAACTAAATGAAATATCCATTACCGAGTAAGCGGGAATAATTCCTTCAATAGCGGTAGGCGTGCTGACCGCATTGGTGGCATCTGAAAATTGCTCACTTACATACATTAACTGGTAAATAGCCCTGAAATTTCCTTTGGCAAAGGTCAGCCCGGTTTTGAAGTTAACTTTTGGCACTAACTCTACCTGGTTGCCCTCGATACCATTTTCTTCTGATTCGGTATATTCCGCATTGATCAACGCCAGATTGGAGAAGAGGGCCAGTTTGATAGGACTGTTTGGGTTTACCCACAGTTTAAAAAGATCCGCTTCTGCGAATGTTTCTATGCCATAGATCTGCGCATCTGCCACGTTGGTGCGATAGCGAATCGTGCGGTCAACCAGGTTGTTGAACATAGGATTTGGCTCTTTACGAAGTACGGTACCTATCCGGTCCTGATAGGACAAATGAAATGCTGTAACATCATAACTGAAACGGTTGGCCACTTTTCCTCGGGTCCCGATCTCAAAGTTATATCCTCTTTCATCATCGATATTGGGATCTACCACCAGATTACCCACGTTTACCCTGATGTCATTGAAATTGACCGCCCGGTAGTTTTGTGAAAAATTAGCATACAACTCCAGGTTTTCGCTTTGTTTATAACTGGCTCCCAGCCCGAAAAAAATGAACGAGCGTTGATCCTCACGGGATTCCTCCACTTTTTCGTCCACCAATACATTTCCTGCCAGGTCCAGTGTCCGGTTCTTATAGTAGCCATCGGATTCGGTTCTTATATATTCAAACCGTACCCCGGGGGTAAGACTGAATTTATCAGTAAGGTTAAAGATGTTTTCCGCAAACCAGGAAACGTTCCTGCTGGGCAGGTCGAAATCAGAACCTTCAAGGTTGTCGGGGTGCAGATATTCAAAATCCGCATCCGAGCCATCACTGCCGAAACCCTGCCGTCGGTGGGTAAATCCCTGGTAATACCGGACCCCGGTCAGCAGCACGGACAACTGCTGGCCCGTGTGATAATGATACATCAATCGGGTCTCATTCCCCCAATTTTGATAATCGTCCTTTAGCAGGTCTCGTTCTCCTCCAAAATCCGGGCGGTCAATACGTCCTAAATTGCCCACCGCATCCCGGCCCGCAATAAGGCCGAAAAACCGGCTGTTCAATTTGGTGCTGGACGATAGCTGGTAATCCATTTCCAGCGCTACCAGGTTCCAATCCACCTGAAACCAGTTTCGCTCACGGTTAGACTGCCTGGGGTCTTCCTCAAATTGTTTGTCTGTCAACCCCCCCGGCTGCTGCGCCAGATATGACATATAGGTGAATTCAGGTTTTATTGAAAACCTGTCTGTTACATCGATCCGAATTGAAGCATAGGCAGTATGCTGGTCCAGGTCGCTGTTGGGGCGCCAACCATCGCTGTGTTTATATTGATAGAACCCGTAATAATTGACCTTGCCTTTGGTTCCACCAATACTGTTGAAACTGTTAAACAATCCAAATGAACCCGCTGACTGCCTGGTGGAAAATTCCAATGGTTTGTCTTCCGGTCCCTGTTTGAACTTAAAGTTTACCATGCCTCCAAACTGGGTGCCGTACTGTAGCGAAGCCGCCCCCCGTACTATTTCAATACGGTCAATGGCCTGGGTAGGGGGTGTATAGTAGCTTTCGGGATAGCCCAGCGCATCTGCCGCAATGTCGTATCCATTTTGCCTGGTGTTGAAGTTTGAGCTTCTATTTGGGCTGAGCCCGCGACCTCCAATGCCCAGCTGCACTCCGGCGCCATCACTTTCCCAAATATTCAATCCCGCCACTCTCGAGTATACCTGCCTGCTGTTATTGGTGGCCAGGTTAGCGGTAATATCATCAAGTACCAGCACCTCACTTTTCTTGGCATCATAAATGGCGGTTCCCTCTACGGAATTCAGTTTGGTAATGCCAAATGTGGACTGCCGCTGGTCACTTACAGTTACCTGGTCCAGTTCGGTATATAAAATGAGCAGTTCAAAATTCAGCATTACATCCGAATCTGTGACGGAAACGTTTTTTGAAGCAACTTTCTTTCCCATGGAAAAAGCCTGGATCCGGTAATCTCCGGGATGCAAATCCTCCAACCTGTAGTTACCTTTTTTATCGGACCGCACCAGCTTTGATGTTCCTGTGATCACTACTTCTGCTCCCTCCAGTACCACACTTTGCTCATCGGTAATAGTACCGTAAATGTCATATGTTTGCGCTTGGATCAGTCCGGGATTCAGGTACGATACCGCGCACAACAGGCCATATAGTAGGAATCGGGTGGTCATAATGGGTGGTAGAGGGTTGCAGTTTTGGGGGATCTGTTCATGGGTAGTACCCAATCCTTATGGCTGAAGCCGTCCCGGATACTAGTGAGATCCGTAGCAGGATCAATAAGCAGGCGGCTGCGCTTCCCGTTTAGGGTTACGTAGGATGCTACGGTGATCTGTAAATCGTTTAGTCCCTGATCCCGATAGTGCTGCTGCAGGTAATGTGCAAACTGCAATATCATATCCGGTTGGGTGGCCATCATCTTTTCCTGGTTACTGGTCAGGAATTTCCAGTTCTGCACTTCCCATTGCCTGTTGGTCTTACGATCTTTTACATGGAAAATAGCGTAACCGGCTTTTTCCATCAGCATCACCCGCCAGGAAAACCGGTACCCCTGCTCGGTCCAGAACAAATCCCCGGGATAGAGCTTTGATCGCAAGGGCAAAAGCAACTGAATAGTAAAATGCAATACCAATATTGCCCCCACCAAAATTGCGTATTTAGGATTTAAGTTAAAATCTCGTGCCGGGCGTACTTGATTATTTGGTGTGCCCGGAACCATTTTATGCCACCAGCCAGTGAGGGCAGCGATAAACTTTTCATGAAACCTGGCCGGGAAAAAGATCAGGGTCGCCAGTATCATGATATAGGGAAACATGCCTATTTGAAACAACAGCGCAGTACAAAGGTGAAATACTACCACTGCCAAATAGGCGAAAGGTCGGGTCCTGTTATACGAGAGGAAGAAGACCACCGTCAAATCATATAATGCGCCGAACCAACTGAAAACATAAGCAGTAGCGGAATATTGCAGCAAAGGGCCTATCAAGGGCAGGTGCGCATTGGCAGGCAACCAAATCTTCAAAGGCATGGCCTCCAACAACCAATCGGGGTTTAGCTTGGCAGCTCCGGCATACAAATATACTATGGCTAACTGAAGCCTGATCACGGCAATGGTCCAACCGGGAACCCTGGAAACGGCCATACCTGGGTTCAACCAGACATCCAGGGAAAAACTGCGATGGGCCGGCAAGAATATCATCAGAAAGCTAATGATACTTACAAAGTAATAATGGTTGAGGTAATTGGTCTTGTCGATCAGCTCCACATATGTAAACGACAGGAAAAACAGTACAATGGCTACCCGGTATTTATAGCCCAGCATGATCATGAGAGCAGCAACTCCCATCAGGGCAAACACTACATACATCCCTGTGGGACCCAGTGGTTTTACCCATTCAAAGCCGTAAAAGGTGAAATAATATTGAGGGTCGATATAAAGTGACTTAATCCATCCCTTTGCTGCAAACCGGACTATACTAACCAGCATAATAAACCCAAACAATACCCGGAACACCACCAACGGTGCTATGGAAGTGGTTTTATTCAAGTGACCGGTTATGTTTTTTGCTACCCGCATGCTGCTTTAGTCCCCGTCGTTGTCCTGAAAGGTAATAGTGATTCCCAATACAGAGGTCATATCTACCTTGATCAATACCAACACTTCCTGAAGGCTGGTAAAGACGGCTATCACACCATCATTGTCGTTTTCAATATTTTCGGATAAGGGATCGGTCAACTGCCCAGCATCATTAATGGACTGATCCAGGCCGTCCTGTATATCATTTGAAAGCTCATCGCTTTCCATAAATTCCAGGTAGTCATCCAGACCGGAACCACTACCACCAATTACCAATCTTTTGTAACCGGTAATATTTGCTACAGCTAATTCTGCTGAATATCCCCCGTAAAAGGCCTCTGTAGCGGTAGGACGTGGTACACCGGCGCTGCGAACTCCAGCGGGTATGCCAATTTTCCCATCCCTCATAAACCGTTCGTAATGCAGGATCATGGCATTGACCAGTAAACTAATGGAACTTCCTACGCCCGTACCCCCGTTGCCTTCACTCAGGAAAGTCCCCCGGTAATCATCACCTGCGGGGTCCCAGCTATTGACCACGTCATCCACTCGTGACTTAACAAACGCCACATTATCCACCAGGTAAGTCATTCGTTCCGATGCCCCGGGATCCGTAGTAAAAGCGGCTATGATTTGTTCAGTGGTAACCTCAGCGCCATGGATCAGGTAGTCCAGCGCAGGCAAACCTCCGGCAGCAATATTGTCAATCGACCCCAGGGTATAACCTCCGTTTTCGATATTGGACTCAATCTTGTCGGTATCGGTGGGATAGGTATTTAAGGAAGCCCGGAGTGTGACCGTTTCCGCAGGACCAAATTGGTAGAAATTGGCATCCTGCCAGGACAGCCTCACGGATTTTAGTGCATTTTGCAATGTTTCAAGATTAGCCGCAGTGGGCTCCGACTCGAATGCCGTCGCGTCAGCAGCCATCTGATCAACTTCAACCTGTAGATCAGAATATGCTGGCAATATTAAATTATCAGCATAGTTCGCCAGCATAGCGGCCCGGTCAAACTCCGGCGGTGTTTGACCTCCGGTATCATCATCACCGCTACTACAAGAGAATACCACCACTGTTAATCCTATGCAAATAGCTATATATTGTAGATATTTTATATTCATTTTTTGCAGTCCTTATTAGCAGAAAAAGCTTTGTAGCAAAAAATGCCACAAAGCTCTCAATTGTAGTTATTTATCTTATTTATAAGTCATCCTTTACAGCGTCTAAATCAGGATATACCGTGACCAAAGTAGTTTTGGCGGCGTTCAAACCCATGGAGGTTACGTTCCAAAAATTCCCATCAGCCCCGAAGTCGGTTTCCATAATCTGCTCCAATTGTTCCAGCGTTATTTTTTTATTGGGGCTGTACCTCAACGCATTGGCGAAGGCCCAGGCCTCTGACAATGTATGAAAGGCCTCCCCTGTGTTTCCGGCATCCAGCGAACTAAGCGTCCCGTTGATATAGTGCACACAAACCGCTGCTGCCACCAATTCAAGGGACTCATATAATTCATCCCGCATCTCATTTTTGGTGGTCAGATCATTATTGACAATAGCGGCACGAGCTTCTTTATAGGCATTCATAATAGTCTCGTTGGTGCCCAGCATGCCGTTGCTAACATTGTCGACCGTGTTCGAGTAGTGACTCCAAAAACGGTCCTCATCTTCGCGCTCTTCAGGCCAGGGTGAGGTAAAGTCCAATGGAGGATCCCAGTATCCAAAAGCTTCATCCAGATGGTGTTCCATAGGAGTGTAGTTCTCACCATCCACCAGCTCCACGTTTTCCACTTCATCACCGGTGCGGTCATCCGATAGATATACGTTAAATATCTGGTTATAGAATACAGACCCCATCATCCCTTTTTCAATCAGTTGAGTAAACTCCCGGCCGTTCTCATCAACCAGAATAGTATTCCCGCTGTTTTCTCGCACGATCAAACCCGCAGTGCCGTTCGAGGCGGTAATACCCTTGTTGCCATTAGTACTGGCCGCCGCTCCTCCGGCGAACAGGTCTTCGAAGAAGTTATCGTCGAGGTCTGGAGCAAATGTCTTGTCCTTTAATTGTCGGTCGGAAGTAAAAGTGAAATTTCCTCCCCCATTGCCCCCGGTATTGGCATACATATCGAGTAACACCTGCTCTGATACCAGATCACCGGCATCTCCTCCCCCCAGAACACTCTTAATCTCTTCCACCATATCCAGCCGGTCTTTCTGACCCCCGTAAAAAACAGAAGACGCGCCATCCCGGGTAAATTCATAGGTTGCCGGCGTTTCTATCAGCTTCCCGGTAGTTACCGTAGCGGTATAGTTGGTAGTCTGGCTTCCCTGATCAGTCAGGGTAAAGGCCAAAGTAAATTGCTCACCTAAAGTTGAGGCTGCCGGTATAGTATAATTGTAAGTCACCGATTGAGTGGTGGCACCTGTATTAACGGGAATATCTTCTGCTGTTCCACCATCCACACTAACCGACAATGACTCGATACCACTCGGTGCGTTTAGGGCCAGGTTAATAGCAGCCTCCGTGCCACGGCCAGCTTCCACTTGCATATCGCCACTGGTAATGCCAGGGGGGTCAATACCTTCCCCGTCGTCGTCTGAACATGCCAATGTAAAAAGTGCCAGTAAACCCCATATTGTAAGTGTATAAATTTGCTTATTTATTGGGTAGATCATTTTCAAATCTTATTTAGACTAATTTTAAATAGAGTGACAAAAGTAAGGAGGGCACGGTTTAGACACAATACCAAGATTGCGGCAAATTGTAATTAACAATTTTAGGTAGTGCTACCTAAAATTAGGTATCCGGTTTGCCTGTGGGTTAGACTATAGGACACATCATCAAACCACTCCCCGTGATTTGACGCATCCACAGGTATTACTTGTAAGCCCGGATGATGTATTGATAATCCAGCAATTCAGAGTCTATTGTAAACCCGCTGAACCCGGATTGCTTTAATTCATCTTTCACCTGTTCCTGAGAAATTCTCATTTCCATGGGAGGTCCGGGTACTTGCTGATCGTACTGCTGCTTTTTAAAATCCACCACCATCAACACCCCCCCAGTCACCAACCCATCCAGGACCTCCCGGAAATAGGGTACCCGGTTATCAATATGATGGTAAGTATTTACTATGATAACCCCATCCACCGATTCCGGTTTGAGTTCAGGTGAGTCATAGGGTATCTTCTTTAAAATTATCTGGTCATTATCGATATGCAGTTCCTTCTTCTTGGCGGCAATAAATTTCTGAAAATCATCATTTACATCCGCTGCGATTACCCTGGCTCCTTTTTCTGCCAGCCTAAAGGTGAAATAGCCGGAACCAGAGCCAATATCCATGATGGTCTTTCCCTTAATTTCGCCCATTAACTCAATTACCTGTTGTGGCTTTTGCCAAATATCGCGTGATGGATCCTCAAACCGCCTGGCAAGTTCCTCCACAGAGCTCTGGTGCATATGCTCATTGGCACTGTTTTGATGCCCATGGTGCTGGCCTGGAGTAGACAATATGGTCATAACGAAAATAAATATAGTAATAGCAATTGTTCTCATGGCTTCTATTAAAGATACTTTATTTATACGGCAATTCCGGTTAAATGGAAAAGTGGCTCTCTAAAATTATTAACAATAGGTTAACAAAGATTTGATAAGCAGACAGCAATTCTTATATTATAATCTAATTTTCAGAAATTCCTGTCTTTCAAAAGTGAATCAGGAGCCTGAAGCAATAGGGCTGACTAATTAACCATTACCTAACCATAGAGCCAGTTAGTCAATCTTTATAACCCAAAATGGAAGACCCTATTCATCAATATCGGGAAGCAACCATAGCCCACCTGGTGAGGCGTTCCACCCAGGAAGATCAGGCGGATCTTCACCACTTGTTATTTCGGATAGCTGAACTGGACGAACGAAAAGCATTTTCCTTGTTCTTCAAATTGTACCACGCGAAAATGCTGTTATTGGCCAATATCTTTGTTCCCTCTCCTCAAATTGCCGAAGATGTGGTTTCCGAAGTGCTGGTAAAACTGCTGCGTCATAGAAAAAAAACCTTTCGCAAAAAAAACTTTTTGGGCTTCCTGTACACCTGTATAAAAAATCAATCGCTCGATTATATCAGGAAAAATAAGAAACACCGGCATTTAAACCTGACCAAAGACAATATCGACTTTCTGGTGCAGCACAAGTCCAATCCCTGCAGCGACCTGGCAGGTAAAGAATTCGAAGAGATTATATTCAATTGTATTGAAAGTCTGCCTCCCAGGAGAAAGCTCGTATACAAACTGGTCAAAGACGATGGACTGTCCTATAAACAAGTAGCTTCACTTATGGATATTTCATCCCGTACGGTAGAAGTTCAACTCAGACTGGCCATGCGGCATATCAAAATCACCGTCGACGACTATCTCGCTTGCCGCGGGTAATCAATTACTCCTGTATCATCTCGTTTATCCGTAACCGTCATTGGCCGATGATTTTTTTATTTACCAATAAGGGTTATCCGCGTAGCGCACGTCATTAGATTAACCATTAGCCGGGAACTGTCCAATTGCAGTCCCTACTGAATCATTACATAAATGGAATTCTCTGAATACTCCAGAATCGAAGAAATCATCGTCCGCAGTTTGGAAGGTACAGCCACCAAAAAAGAATTAAAGCGGCTGAATCAATGGAGAGCGCTATCCTCAGAGAATGAAGCCTCCTACAAACTTTTATTTAAGGTTTGGCATGAAAACTCCTCTGAACCACTGTATACAGAATACCAGGAAATGGAAGAGCGCATTTGGAAAGCCGGGGTGCGTCAAACCACCACCCGGTCAACCGGTTCCGGCACCCAAAGTTTTATCATCAAGATAGCTGCGGCATTAGTAATCATCGGTCTGTCATCGTGGTTTTCCCTGAAAATCTTTCCGGAGCCCGAAGTTACTGAGACCGTAACCGGAGAAGTAATAACCTATAACCCCACCGGACAAAAATCTAAAATAACGCTGCCGGACAACTCCGTTATATGGTTGAATTCAGAAAGCAGCCTCACCTATCAAAAAGGATTTTCCGATTCCATAAGATATATACAACTGGACGGCGAGGCGTATTTTCAGGTTGAGCCCGACCAGGACCGTCCCTTTGTAGTAGAGACCGGAAACATAAGTACGGTAGCCCTGGGTACCTCTTTCAATATCCGCAATTACCCGGAAGAATGTGCTATCGAAGTTTCACTGTTATCCGGTAAAGTTAAGGTCACCGATAGTGAGGCCTCCAACGAAGTGCTTCTGAAACCTTATGAACAGGTTAAGTTTTTAAAAGGCAGCAGGGCGCTAAAAATGAAGCAGCTGGATGCCGATCACGTAAGCCTCTGGAAGGACGGTGTCATCTACTTCAGGCAAAATACTTTCAGTAAAGTTATTAAAACCCTGGAACGCTCTTATGATGTGATAATTGATACTTCCGGGTACAGCAACACCCATTGGAACTATACCGGTGAATTCGATAACACCAGCCTGGAGATTGTGCTTACCAGAATCGGATACAGCGAGAGTTTTAACTTCGATATGGATGGGAGGAACATAAGGATCTACGACGAACCAAACCAATAATATATATATACCTTTTATGACCATGAACTATTTAAACTCCAAACATTATGAAAAAGCAGTACTATTTTAAGCTGTTGGGAGTGCTATGCCTGTTTTTAATGGCCAGCACTGCCTCTGCTTCCTCGATCACCCAGGCGCAAGCATTGGATGACGTGTTTATCTCAATTGATTTGAGAAGCTCTGAACTGGTAAACGCACTCAACGTGATTGAGAGCCGAACCGATTATCAGTTCGCTTACGATGAAAGGATACTGAAACTGAAATCTGAGATTTCCGTGACCAGTCCCAAGATTTCCGTGAAGGAAGTACTACTGGAAATATCCAGGCAAGCGGATGTTGGTTTTCAACGGGTCAATAATCAGATCGATGTTAAGGTTCTAAAAAAGAGTGAGCAGAAAAGGATTATTGAATCGCCGGCAGATGTTGATCTTTCGGGAAAAGTGACCGACGAGAACGATGAGCCACTTCCCGGTGCCTCGGTATTGGTAAAGGGAACCAGTATCGGTACCACTACCGATATAGAAGGTATGTACAGTCTTACCGTACCGGATGATGCCGTGGTAATTTACTCATTTGTGGGATACCTGTCTCAGGAAGTCGTGGTAGGCAACAAATCCAGAATTGACATTAAAATGGAGCTGGATGTTGCTCAACTGCAGGAAGTTGTTGTAACCGCACTGGGTATTGAAAAGGAACAAAAAACCCTGGGATATGCTACATCCAAAGTAGCACCGGAAGAATTCACTGTAAACCGCAGTCCGGTATTTATGGATGCCCTGCAGGGTAAAGTAGCTGGGGTGAACATTCAAAAACTGGGTTCCGGACCGCAGGGTAGTAGCAAGATCAGGATAAGAGGTGTTTCCTCGTTTGGAGGAAACAATTCACCGCTTATTGTGGTAAATGGTGTACCCATTGACAATACCAACTTTGGGATTCGAGGTGATGTCACCGAAGTGGGAGCTAACCGAAGGTCTGACAGCGGGGACGGTCTAAGTAGTATCAACCCCGATGACATTGTATCCATGAACATA
>JAUIKU010000064.1 GCA_030430675.1 Bacteroidia bacterium
CCGGATGCTGAATATACAGCTTGCCGTGTGGTAAACCGGATCCGATGTCGAAATCAAAAACAATTTCAACGGATTCTAAATCCTGATGGCTCAGTTCGGTGCAATTTTTGAAGATGATTGAATGCTTAGACCCGAATTTTGCTTTAAATTCAACCAGTGATTGATTACTACCTACGACCAGTATATTCATCATGGAGTGAGTTGCTGTCAATATTAACAAATAAGCAATGGATAATAAAACAATAGTCAGTACCTCTAACGCCCCGGAGCCCATCGGGCCTTATAGCCAGGCGGTAAAAGTAGATCAAACATTATATATCTCCGGACAAATTGCCCTGGATCCTGTGACAAATGAGTTGGTGACATCCGATATATCCTCTGAAACGCACCAGGTACTTAAAAACCTGGGTGCTATCCTGGAGTCAGCAGGCCTGACATTCGATCACGTAGTGAAGTGTTCTATCTTCGTCAGTGATATGGGTAACTTTTTGGCGGTCAATGAGGTGTACGGACAATACTTCACCAACAACCCACCGGCTCGAGAAACAGTTGAAGTCAGCAAATTACCCAAGAACGTCAATGTCGAAATCAGCTGCATTGCCCATGGATGAAATGTGGCGTTTAGCATTATAGTCGAATTTGTCTAATTTTGCTGTAATTACTAAAACCAATGAGCAATATAAGAGTAAGATTTGCTCCCAGTCCAACCGGGCCGTTGCATATAGGTGGTTTACGTACCGCACTTTACAATTACCTGTTTGCAAAGTCTCGTCAGGGGGAATTTATTTTGAGGATAGAAGACACGGATCAGGCACGTCTGGTTCCGGGCGCAGAACAATATATTTTTCAAGCTTTGGACTGGCTTGGAATAACTCCCGATGAAAGTCCGCTCCACGGAGGACCCTATGCTCCGTACCGGCAGAGCGAAAGGGTAGATATCTATCGAAAATATGCGCTGCAATTGGTCGACGAGGGTAAGGCCTATTATGCATTTGATAGCCCCGATGAGTTACAGGCAATGAGAGATCGCCTGAAGGCTTCAAAAGTGGCCAACCAGCAATACAACGCGATCACCAGGGTGAGCATGAGGAACTCACTTACCCTGTCTGCGACACAGGTGGAGGAATTAATGGCGGAGGGAGTACCTTATGTGATACGACTGAAGGTGCCACCTAAAGAGGACATCCGGTTCGAAGACCGCATCCGGGGATGGGTAAAAGTGCACAGCTCAACCATGGATGACAAAGTAATATTGAAATCAGGAGGCTTCCCAACGTATCACCTGGCCAATGTGGTGGATGACCATCTTATGAAGATCAGTCATGTGATAAGAGGTGAAGAGTGGTTGCCGTCTGCCCCACTGCATGTTTTGCTGTATAAGTTTTTGCACTGGGAAGATTCCAAGCCGGAGTTTGCCCATTTGCCACTTATCCTAAAGCCAGATGGCAATGGCAAATTGAGTAAAAGAGACGCCGATAAGCAGGGGTTTCCCATTTATCCGGTTAGCTGGACAGACCCCGAGGGAGATCAGAGTGTAGGATTTAAGGAAAGAGGTTATCTGCCGGAGGCCATGATCAACTTTCTGGCGCTACTGGGATGGAATCCGGGAAGTGAACGGGAATTGTTCACCCTGAAGGAACTGGAGCGGGAATTTTCAATGGATCGCATAGTAAAATCAGGTGCAAAATTTGATATCGGCAAAGCCCAGTGGTTTAATCAGCACTATCTGAGGAACAAATCGTCGGGGGAACTGTGCGATTACCTCAAAGCTTCACTGGAAGCACAGGGTATAGTTGCAACCCCGGATAAAATACTTCAGGTGGTGGAATTCATTAAGGACCGGGCAGTTTTCCCACAGGACTTATGGGAACATGGGAAAGTCTTGTTCCTGGCTCCGGAGCAATATGACCAAAAACTGGTGCAAAAAAAATGGAACCACCAGGTGGCCGAGGTACTGCAAAACTTAAGCGAATCCATCGAGGCCAGCAGTGAATGGAGTGCGGAGGCAGCTCATTCACTACTTGAAGAACAGTTGGAAAGAGTTAACTGGGGATTCGGGAAAATACTTCCCGGATTGAGGCTGGCCCTAACCGGTGAAGGAAAAGGACCTGATTTGATGAAAATCATGGAAATAATAGGGAAACAGGAGACCTGCAATAGGTTAAACAATGCTATTGCCAGGTTGGCTAACATTATTATCGACAGGGCATGACCAAGAAAAAATCAAAAAAAAATAAAACCAAAGGGAAACCGAAGGTAAACAAAGAGCTTGAGGGGTTTGATATCGAGATTGATGCTTTTGGTGAGATAAAAACTAACTACGACATCAATAAGATCAATGAATTTCTAAACCGGGAAGTGGACGACAAGAAACTGCGACACCTGCATAAAAAGTCTTCCAAGAAAAATGAAGCAGCTTCAGGTTCAGCAAAAACCGACCGGAAAAGTACCGACTCCGACAGTGAGCAGAAATAGAACGCGATGGAAGGTATTCGTATTGGCCTGATCCGGGAGGGGAAGCAGCCACCTGATAGGAGGGTGCCGCTGGCACCGGTTTCAGCCAGGTATATTAATGAGACTGTGGCAAATGTTGAAGTGATATGCCAGTCCAGCAAATTGCGTGCTTTTACTGACCAGGAGTATATGGACGCAGGTATATCCGTAGTGGATGATGTATCTGATTGCGATATACTATTGGGGGTAAAAGAAGTTCCAATCGAGGAACTGATGGCTGATAAAACCTACTTTTTCTTCTCACATACCATCAAAAAGCAAGAATACAACCGGCCATTACTCAGGGCTATTCTGGATAAACGGATTACCCTGGTAGATTATGAGTGCCTTACCAATGATGCCGGGAACAGGTTGCTGGCATTTGGGCGTTATGCGGGGATCGTGGGTGCCTATAACACCATATGGGCTTTTGGTCAGCGGTATAACCTATTCGATTTGCGCAGGGCAAAAGACTGTTTTGATCTGCAAGACCTTCAAAAGGAGTTTTCAAAAGTGGCACTTCCCGCTGTCAAAATTGCCCTTACCGGTGGAGGCCGGGTGGCCAAAGGAGCAATGGAAGTGCTGAACGGCATGGGCATTAGGAGAGTCAGCCCTTCAGAATTTATCAACAGGGATTACACGGGCCCGGTTTATACACAGCTAAATGCCAGGGACTACCACGAGCATAAAGAAGGAGCCTATTTTAACAGGGGTGAATTTTTTTCAAATCCTGAAAACTATCGGAGCAGTTTCCTGCAGTTTGCCTGTCAGGCAGACCTGTTGATCGCCGGTGCATATTGGGACCCGAGAGCACCGGTACTATTTACATCGCAGCAGGTACTAAGACCTGATTTCAAGCTCAAGGTAATTGGCGATATTACCTGTGACATCGAAGGGTCTATTCCATCGACCAAGGTAGCTTCCACTATCGAAGAACCATTGTATGACTACAATCCCAGTGAAGACAAAATGGAATTGGCTTTGACCGATGAAGCAAATATCACGGTGATGTCTATTGATAACCTGCCAGGAGAATTGCCCAGGGATGCCAGCCTCGATTTCGGAGAAGCGTTTATCCAAAAAGTGCTCCCCAACCTGGTGGATAATGATTACCAGGACATCATTTCACGTGCCACCATTACTCGCAA
This sequence comes from Bacteroidia bacterium, assembly GCA_030430675.1. GTDB lineage: Bacteria > Bacteroidota > Bacteroidia > Cytophagales > Cyclobacteriaceae > SZUA-3. The sequence continues at coordinate 3,642 of JAUIKU010000064.1, forward strand.
AGGCAGTCTTACCCCTGCTTTTCAATATCTTCAGGACTTTGTAAACGAAAGTGTTTAGTCGTTCATAGAAATGAGGAACTCCTCATTGCTTTCGGTACCCTTCATTCTATCCAGCAGGAATTCTATGGCTTCGTTGGAGTTCATATCTGCCATGAACCTTCTCAATATCCAAACCCGCTGCAGGGTTTCTTTGTCCAGCAGAAGCTCTTCCCGACGGGTACCGGATGCCGGTACGTCGATAGCAGGATAAACCCGCTTGTTGGAAAGTTTGCGATCCAGTTGAAGTTCCATATTACCGGTTCCCTTGAATTCTTCAAAGATTACCTCATCCATTTTCGACCCGGTTTCGATCAATGCGGTGGCAATAATGGTGAGCGACCCTCCGTTTTCCACATTTCTGGCTGCTCCAAAAAACCTCTTAGGCTTATGCAATGCATTGGCATCAACACCACCGGAAAGGATTTTTCCGGAAGAGGGTACCACTGTATTGTAAGCCCTGGCCAGGCGGGTGATGGAATCGAGTAATATTACCACATCATGTCCGCATTCGACCATGCGTTTGGCTTTTTCCAGGATCAGGTTAGAAACCTTAACGTGCCGTTCCGCCTGCTCATCAAAGGTAGAAGATATCACTTCGGCATTTACACTCCGAGCCATATCGGTAACCTCCTCGGGACGTTCATCGATCAACAGGATTATCAAATAGCATTCCGGGTGATTCTTGGCAATGGCATTGGCGATTTGCTTAAGCAGGACCGTTTTACCGGTTTTGGGTTGTGCAACGATCATACCGCGCTGACCTTTACCGATGGGCGCGAACATGTCCAACAGGCGGGTTGAAAACTCTCCGGGTTTGGTACTCAATTTCAGGCGCTCATCCGGGAACAAAGGGGTCAAATATTCGAAAGGGACCCTGTCTCTGATCTCATCAGTAGTCTTACCATTTACGGTTTCTACCCTCAGCAATGCAAAATATTTCTCTCCTTCTTTGGGAGGTCTGATCTGCCCTTTAACCGAATCTCCTGTCTTTAAGCCAAAAAGCTTTATCTGAGAAGGGCTGACATAAATATCATCAGGACTGCTGAGATAATTGTAGTCAGAGGACCGCAGGAAGCCGTATCCATCCTGCATGATTTCCAATACTCCTTCGTTTACGATCAGGCCATCGAAATCTTTGATGTTACTTTTCTTGTGTTTTGGTTCTTTCTTTTCCCGGTTTGACTGATCCCGGTCTTTGGGTGCGTTGTCCCTACGTCCACCTCTTTCAGCAGTTGGCTTAGCCGGTTTCCCCTGTGGTTCCTGCTTGGGCTTACTGTCTATTTTGACATTAAAAGAGTCCAATATATCTCCATCCGAAGGTTTGGAGTCTTCACTTTTGGTCACATTCTCCCTTTTGGGAATGGGAGGGGCCTTGGTTTTGGATTCGTTTTGGTTTTCAACAGGTTTTTTATCAGGAAGGTCGTTCTCAGGTGTAATGGCTTGTTGATCGAGGATTTTATAGATAAGGTCCTTCTTGGCCAGTTTCTTGTAGTTCTTTACACCTAAATCCTCAGCGATTTCTTTCAACTCAGAAAGAAGTCGCACATTCAATTCATCAATATTGTACATAAATAAAAAAAGGAATTAATCCTATTGGGTTAGAAAATAACAGTATAAGCGTCTAAATGCTATGAATAATTAATCAGATCGAAATAATAATCCAGATATGACCTCAAGAGCTGAACAGCTTGAGTGATATGCAAAGATATTGCAATAATATACTAATGGTGTAAAATAAACAAGCAATTAAAACAAATTTGTAAACCGCGTTAGAGGTGGCGTTAACCTGCTTATTATTACCTATTATGCATATAATTCATTTATTTTGTGATCTTTCAAATTACTACTATGCTGGAACTTAGCACTATCAGAGATCATTTTGAGCAAGCAGTTGAGGGATTGGCTAAACGGGGGATCACAGATGCTGAAAGCCTGCTTCATGATATCGTGGATCTCGACCAACAGCGCCGTGATAAACAATCTGATCTGGATCAGGTGCTGGCTGAGGCAAATGCCAAGGCCCGTGAAATTGGTAGCCTGATTAAATCAGGTGAAAAAGAACTGGCAGAAAGTGCAAAAGTTGAGACATCGACATTGAAGAGCCGGGCCAAGCAACTTCAGCAGGAATTGCATGACCTACAGGAAAAACAAAAGGAAGCTTTATACCATATACCCAATATTCCCAATGATGGCGTTCCTGCTGGGTCATCGGCAGATCACAACCAGCTGGTGTCAGAATGGGGCATAATACCACAGTTACCAAAACCAGCCAGTCCACACTGGGACCTGATAAAGCAGTACGACATAATTGATTTTGATCTTGGTAATAAGGTCACTGGTGCGGGTTTCCCTTTTTATAAGGGATCGGGTGCCAAACTGGTGCGGGGGGTGGTCAACTTCTGCCTGGATCAGGCAGAGGCTGCAGGTTACCAGGAAGTACAACCACCACTTATTGTTAATGAGGCTTCAGGAACGGCCACCGGGCAACTTCCTGACAAGGAGGGTCAAATGTATGCCATTGTTGACTCGGATCACTACCTGATTCCCACCGCAGAAGTTCCCATTACCAATATGTACCGGGACACCATTATTGATCCCGGTAACCTGCCTATTAAAAATGTTGGTTATACTCAGTGTTTCAGGCGGGAAGCGGGCAGCTGGGGAGCCGATGTAAGAGGACTAAACCGGTTACACCAATTTGACAAGGTAGAGATAGTGCAAATCAGTCACCCGGATCAGTCATATCAGGCTCTGGATGAGATGTGTCAGCATGTTGCTGGTTTGCTACAACAGCTTGAAGTACCTTATCGTATACTGAATTTATGCGGAGGAGATCTGGGTTTTACCTCAGCCCAAACCTATGACTTTGAAGTGTATACAGCCGGACAGGAAAAATGGCTGGAAGTAAGTTCGGTGAGCAACTTTGAAACCTATCAGGCCAACAGATTGAAATTAAGGTGTAGAGGAGAAAATAAAAAGAACTTCCTGCTGCATACCCTTAATGGCAGCGCCCTGGCAGTGCCCCGTTTGCTGGCAGCCATCATAGAGAATAATCAGAGCCAGGATGGTATAAAAATTCCACCGGTGCTGGTACCCTATACCGGGTTTGAAATGATCACTACTTAATATTAAGCCACCAGTACGGATAAAATTTGACCGAAATCGAATGAATAGTATAGAAATCAGAAAGGGAATTCCGTCCGATATACCGGCGGTAATGAAACTGATCCGGGAGCTGGCTATTTTTGAGAAAGCCGAAGATCAGTTAGAGACCACCGAGGAGCAACTGGTTCAGGATGCGTTTGGTGACAAATCCCTTTTTGAATTCTTTGTGGCCAGTAGCCAGGGTCAGGTTATTGGGTTGTCCTTATTCTATTACCGCTATTCTACCTGGAAAGGTAAGGGCCTGTACCTGGAAGACCTGATCGTCACCAAGCCTTACCGGGGACAGGGAGTTGGCAAAAAGCTACTACTGGAAACAGTGGCCTATGCAAAGCAGGAAGACTGCACCGGGATGTACTGGCAGGTGCTGGATTGGAATTCACCGGCGATAGAATTTTACAAAAGTCTGGGATCTCAAGTTGACGGAGAATGGCTCAATTGCAAGCTGGATAAGGTAGCTTTAAGCCAGCTTGGCTAATCAACTAAGGAATAAAAATGGCAGGAGTAAGGGCGTTGGGAAATGCAATGGCCAGGAAAAAGCTCAGGATAGCAATGACAAAGCCAAACATAAAAACGGTATAGGATATCCTTAAAAACTTGTATTTCTTGCCTAAAACTACTCCCAGGAAATAGATATCCTTGATGAGACTTCCATAGAGATAGTCTCCATCTTTTAGCATCTCCTTCATTCCCCACATATAATCATCCAGCCGCATCCGATGAAAATTGCCAAAGAACAACAGGTTTGTACGTTTTTGATTGATGTCTTCGCGGGTAAACCTGCCGGATGAAACATTGGGCCGGGTAGCTAAAATAGCAAAAACGATAGCGCACAGACAGACCACTACAATAATCAAGGTGGGTATAATCAGATTTGGGTACTCCTCGAATTTCCTGATCAAAATACCTACCAGGATAGAAAGAATAATGGAATTGATAGATATCATTATGTTGGCCTTGGTATCAGCCATTCCACTAAGCGTCATGTGATTTTCTGAGGTAATTCGAAACATGGTTTCAATACCGCGGGTTGGTTTTCTATTTTCCCGTTCCTGTAGCTTGGCCAGTTTCTTTTCAAGATCTTTTATGTATGATTTATCCCCGTTTAGCGCTTTCAACCTCTTTTTGATCTTTTTGAGATTTTTAGCTTTCCTGGGTGCCAGGGTATTTTTACCGTATTCCGTCCAATACTGGTGATTGTCGATAAATACGGTACTCATATCCAGCCATTCAGATTCGGTAATCTTATCCTGCTCAAGAGTGCTGAATTCGTTCCTCAGTAATTCCGCCTTCTCGAAGTACCTGCCACTACTCAAATGATAAAGATCTGCATCACACAAAACTTTTTCCACCATGGTTTGTGGGTTCTGAGGCATTTTAGTGGCTTCGATACAGGAAATCACCTGATCTATATAATATTGATCTGCTCCTACCTCGTTTAAAAACTTTTTTGAGAGTGTAATGCTATGATCTTCATGCTTTTCGTTGTTCTCGATATATCCTATGTCATGTAAATAGGCCGCTATCAATAACACCTCAAGTTCCCTGTTATTAAGAGCGGAATGGGTGGCAATCTCTTCTGCCGCAGAAACTACATCCAATGTATGGTCCAGGTTGTGATAAACGTAGTGTTCCGGCAGTTCTTTGGTCATTAGATCAATCACAAATTTTTTAGTTTGATCCAAAATCGGAGATTCGAGGGAGGAACCGTTGTGCTTGTGATTCTCTTGCATATTTCCTATTATCTTGGTCTCAATCAGGTAGTAGTTCCTGATACACAACGTTGATTATTGCATTTAAATATAAGAAAATTAAACAAAGGACTGCCTTATTAACTGCTGTCGCAATATCATGAATGTAAGAAATCCACTAATTTACCTATCTATTGGCTTAGGGCTTTGGTCATGTGAATTGGAACAGGCCAACTTCAACGCCAAGTACCTGCCGTATACGCAACATTTTCAGGAAGCTACCGGGTATAATCTACTTGAACCTTCGGAAACCTATATTTTACCGGAAACATTAACAGAAATTTCCGGACTGACTGCTTTAAACGATTCCGTCTTGGCATGTGTTGAAGATGAATCCGGAGTGATTTTTTTATACAGTCTTACCAAAGACAAAATGGTGGACCAATTGAGGTTTGCAGGCCCTGGTGACTATGAGGGAATCGAACTGGCGGATAATGCGATCTACGCACTTAAAAGTAACGGCAATTTGTACCAGTATTCACTGGTTGATGGATCTACAAATACTATAAAGACACCTCTAAAGCGATCTAACAATTCGGAGGGATTGGCGTTTGATAAAAAAAACAACCGCTTGCTGATCGCCCTGAAAGGTGAAGCCGGTCTTGAGGGAACGAAGATTCGGGGCAAAGCAATTTATGCCTACCACCTTTCTGAAGGCTTTATTGAACAACCCATATGGATAATTACCCCGGAGGAACTGGTCCGGTGGAACCAGAATCAACCTGCATCCCTCAAAATTACCAATAAACGATTGGGATTCATGCCCTCAGCGATGGCAGTGCACCCTCATAACAATGATATCTATATAGTAGCCACTGTTGGTAAAATGCTATTGGTTTTATCAGCCGATGGCAGAATCAAACACTGCATCCCAATTTCACCCAGAGTCTTCAGGCAGCCAGAAGGCATTTGCTTTACCAGTAATGGTGATTTGATTATCGCCAGTGAAGGTCAGGATGGTAATGGCAAAATCCAGCTATTCAAAAAAGCCCCGTTAGAAACGACAGAATAGGTAATGGCCCATTTTAACCGGCCTGAGCCGGTTTGGTCTCCTGATTACCGGCCTTTCCCAGCAGCAGGATCTCATCGGCAATTACTTCCGTCACATAACGCTTTTTACCGTCAGGCCCCTCATAGCTCCTGTGGATTAATTTGCCCTGTACCGCGACCTCACTGCCTTTCCTTAAATATTTGTCGGCAATTTCAGCCAGACCACCCCAGGCAACAATTTGATGCCACTGTGTTTCAATGGTTTTTTCACCGGCGGCATTCTTATAGCTATCGCTGGTGGCCATCGAAAAGTTGACTACGTGCTTTCCGCTATCCAAGAGCCTAAACTCCGGGTCTTTCCCCAGTCTTCCGATAAGCTGGATTCGGTTTTTTAAACTTCTCATAATTTATTAAAGATTTGAGTTGGTTTTCAAGGTACCAACTGATAGTCCCGTAAAGTGGGACTGAGAAATATAAATAAAAACTTAGGCGGCTTCGATGGGAATAATGCCCCGGTATTTGTAGATCTTTAGGTTAAAGTACTGCGATAGATATACTTTCATACGGTCTTTTGCCAATTGCGCCGCCCGTGATTTTGGTAGCAGAATGGTCATCTCCAATACCGCCCTGATAAAATAGGGAGAATGCAGAAAATCTTCCAGCCACAAATCAAAAGCTTCCGACCAATCGTCGTAGTACTTGTCATAGTGGCTTTTGCCGGAAAAAATAAACTCCAACTGGTTGCTGCCCACCCTGTATCTGAATACACCTGCCAATTCCCGGTAGAAAGCATCCAGGTGATCCACTTCAAAAGTATGACATTGGCGTATGATTTTGATGGTGTCATCTTCCAGCCCCAGCGGGTTGTGCCTGGACAGATAAGTATCACGCACCTTAAGTACCAGTTTGTTGAGTAGCGTGGTCTGAGTATCAGCCTGTACCTCCTTAAGAATGTAATTCTTATCCTGGGGAAAAAGCGGATGAGCTGCAGTCATGACACAAAGAAAAACAATAATGGATAGACCAGCAAGAGCAAGCGGGTATAGCATACAGAGGAGTGGCAAGGGCAAGAGGGTAGGGCATACAGAGCAAGAGGGGTTAGGGTCTTTTTATGTGCCTCAGCGAGGAGACCCTACTCAGTTATCTTTGCCGTTTATTAAAAAATTGTTAACAATCGGGGAAATTTCTTTAAATATTCTTAACATCACCACTGCTATTATTTAAATATCCGACGTTAGTTTAGCTTGCAAATACTGTATTTGGTCGCTATGGCTTAAATAGTTAATTTACTAAAGATCACGGCTAAGATTGACCATTTATCAATTGAGGGGGTGAGTTAAATTAACCTAAATTGGCAGCCTCTGTTACTTACGAATCTTGAACTACTATGAAAAAAACGCTACCTAGACTACTGGCATTAACCGTTTTATTGCTACTCGGTGCATTGTCAGCCAACGCACAGGGTACCACCACCGCAGGAATGAATGGTACGGTTGTCGATGATAATGGGGAGCCCATTCCGGGAGCTACTGTAATTGCCGTCCATGAGCCCACCAATGCCCAATTCGGCAATGTGACAGATGTAACGGGCAATTACCGGTTAAGTAATATGAATGTAGGAGGACCCTACACCGTTACCATCAGTTTTGTGGGATTTGAGACCCTTACCCAGCCGAATGTCTATCTGGATCTTGGACAAACCTATAAGCTGGATGCCCAGTTGGGCGAGGAAGTTACTACCCTGGAAACCATTGAAGTGGTAGCCACCAGTGGTGATGTTTTTGATGGAAACAGATCATCACCGGAAACTGTGGTTAACGATTATACCATCCAGCAGCTACCCACGGTAAGCCGGGACCTGAATGACTTTACCAGGCTTACCCCGTTAGCCAACACCAATGTAGGTATTGATGGTGCCATATCTTTCGGTGGATTAAACAATCGCTATAATTCAGTATTTATCGATGGGGCCGCCACCAATGATTATTTCGGACTGGCACCCAATGGTACCAATGGAGGTCAAACTGGAATATCACCCATCAGTGTGGATGGAATTGAGCAGTTCCAGGTGGTACTGGCCCCCTATGATGTAACCCAGGGAGGCCTGGCAGGGGCCGGGATCAGTGCGGTAACCAGGACCGGGTCGAATGAATTTGAAGGGTCTGCCTGGTATTTGGTTAGCAATGAAGGGCTGGCCGGTAAAACGCCCACCGACGATCCCGATGTGACGCGGACCAAACTGCCAGATTTCAGTAACAAAACCTACGGCGTCAGGATCGGTGGGCCGGTAATAAAGGATAAACTGTTCTTTTTTGCCCTGGCCGAAATTCAACGGGATGAAACTCCCCAACCGTTTTTGATTGAAGAATACCTGGGAGATGCCACAGCTTCAACTTTGGATTCAATTGCTGATTGGGTCAGAGCCCCAAGATATACTGATACTCTGGGTATTACCCCTGATAGCTATGAGCCAGGCACCTGGGAGTCCACTACAAATAAACTGGATGGCGAGAAGTTTATGTTAAACCTGGATTGGAACATCAATCGCCAGCACAAACTGGCGGTGAGGTATCGATATACCAAAGCCACCCAGATAGGTCCGGATCGCTCCTCAAATACCTTGGTCAACTTTTCCAACAGTGGTCAGACTTTTCCCTCGATTACCAACAATGGGTCCATCGAGTTAAAGAGTAATTTCACCAACTCTTCCAACAGTTTGTTGCTGGGAATCACTACGGTTAGAGACGATCGCGAGGTGACCGGGCAGCCTTTTCCCAGCCTGGCCATTGAAGATGGTGGCAGTGGTTCCCTGATTCAGTTGGGAGGTGAGCCTTTTTCACATTCCAACGTGGTGAACCAGGATGTAATTACCCTTACCAATAACTTCAACCTGTACCGGGGCCGGCATACCTTTACCTTTGGTACCCACAATGAATTTTTTAGCATACTCAATGTGTTTCTGCCTTTTCATCCACCCCAGTATACCTTTAGCTCCACTGCCAAGTTCCTGCAAACCATCCCGGAAGCTTACCTGTTCCTATATGGACATGAACAGTCAGATGAAAATATAGGGGATGAGGCAATTTCGGTAGCGGCAGATTTCAATACATTGCAACTGGGTTTTTACGCTCAGGATGAATTCCAGGTGACTGATAACCTGAAGTTAACTGGTGGAATTCGTGTTGATATACCGATTTTCCTTACTGATGCTCCTGAAAACACCCAATTTGACCCATCGATATTTGAGAATGAAGGCTATGATCTGAAAGGAGCCACTGCCGGTCAGGTACCGAGTACCCAATTGCATTGGAGCCCGCGTTTTGGTTTTAACTGGGACATCAACGGGAATAAGCAGACCCAGTTACGAGGTGGTTTGGGAATTTTTACCAGCAGAATTCCCTATGTATGGCCCGGTGGTATCTACCTGAGAAACGGATTGACCAGCGGGTTTACAGTACTGTTCGATGGTGATGGGTTTGCACCTCCCAGCGGAGATGGTTCATTGGGCATCCCGTTTGAACCTGATTTAAACAATCAACCGGCCATCACCGGTGGTCCTCAGGGTGATATCGATTTGTTCGCGGATGATTTCAAGTTCCCCCAGATCTTCAAAATTAGTTTGGGTGTAGACCATAAATTGCCATGGTGGGGATTGATCGGTACTATCGATGCACAGTATACCTCCAAGGTAAATGATATAAATTACACCATGGTCAATAAGCCAAAAGACCCTATAGGTAATTTAACCGGAACCCCTGATACCAGGCCCATATTTGATCCAACATTATTGGATCCTACTTATAATTATATCACCCTCGCCGATAATACCAGCCAGGGCAATACTTTTAGTTTTACCGCTCAAGTACAAAAGCCATTGGAAAACGGATTTACCGGTAATATTGCCTATTCCTACACCCATGCGGAGTCACTTTTTGACGGGACTATTTTTATTAATGCCAATCAGTGGAATGAATACCACAGTGTGACCGGGCGGAATGATCCTACTGGGTTGCAGCGATCACAATATGCCACAGGGTCCAGGATTATGGGTTTCGTTAGTAAGCGCTGGGAATATGCCAAAAGCTTTGCTACATCGATCTCACTGTTTTATAACGGACAATCGGGACTGCCTTTCAGTTATATTTATAACGATAATGATGGTATGCTGAATAACGATGACCCCAACCTGGATGAACCGAGAAACCTGATATATATACCCGCCAATCAGAGCGAAATAATTTTCGGGGAACTGGTTGACGATGGAATGGGTGGACAAATGGTAGTTGAAGCCGCCGATGCCCAACAGCAGTGGACCGCGTTGGATGCCTTTATCAACAGAGACGATTATCTGAGTGAAAATCGAGGGAGCTATGCAGAACGAAACGGCGGCCGCATGCCCTTTGAAAATATACTGGATTTCCGGGCAGCCCAGGAATTCTTTATTGACAACGGCGGGCGCCGTCATACGCTGGAGGTTTCCATTGATATCTTCAATTTCACCAACTTCCTGAACAAGGACTGGGGCAGAAGATATCAGATCAGTGATAGCCAGAACTTCCAGCTGATCGACTTTGTAGGCTTTCTACCGGGAACCGATACTCCGACTTTCTCCTTTCAGGATCCCGGAGATCCCTGGAGTATACTGCAGTCGGGGGTGAACAGCGCCCGCTGGAGCGCCAGGTTGGGATTGCGCTATACTTTCTAGGAATTACAATACAACAAGCTAACGCAAGGTGCTGGGCGTGTGAACAGAGAGTTCTGCACCCAGTGCTTTGCGTTAGCAAAAACCGTCACATAGCAAATTTCAAGAAAGCGCCAAGCGCTTAATAACCAAGGAAGTGCCCGGTTCCAAACCTAGCACCCCAACTCTCTGCCCCATGCCCTATGCCCTATGCTCCTTGCCCTTTGCCCTCTGCTCTCTGCCCTATGCCCCATGCCCCATACCCCATGCCCCATGCCCCATGCCAAATATTTCGTATATTAATTCTGGCAAACCGTACTTCTATGAGAAAAATGGGCGTTTTCTGGGCCAAGCAGGTGATACTGGGCTTATTTTTGCTGATTTGTGCCTGTAACAGACCTGAGGTGACTGAGTCGGAAGGACAGCCCGTGGATGCACCGGAGACAAAAGAGGTTGATGTCCGGGAAGTTGTACAATTTGACCTGGATAAAATAAAGAACCGGGGCACGTTGATCGCGGTGGTGGATAACAGTACCACCAGTTATTTTGTGTACAAGGGTCAACCCATGGGTTATGAATATGAGTTGTTGAGCTTGTTAGCTGAATACCTGGGGGTGGAGCTGGAGCTTGTTATTACCACCGATATTGAAGATGCCATAGCTCAGCTAAATGCAGGAAAAGGTGATATTGTGGCCTACAATCTAACCGTAACAAAGAATCGTGCCCAAATGATGGATTTCACCGATCACCTGACTTTATCCCGTCAGGTACTGGTGCAGAAGAAACCTGACAATTGGCGCCAGATGAAACTGCACGAAATTGAAAAAGTGCTGATCCGGGATCAGATCGATCTGCTGGATCAAGAGGTCCATGTTCGTAAAAGTTCAAGTTTTGTGGACCGGCTGCAGAACTTATCCGATGAAATGGGTGGCGATATAACCATTGTAGAGGATACCACCAATTTAGAAATAGAACAGTTAATCCATCAGGTGGCGGAAGGAACTATTAAATACACCGTTGCAGATGAAAACGTGGCCAAGTTAAATGCTACCTATCACCAAGACCTGGATGTGTCTACTCCAATCAGTTTTTCACAGCGTATTGCCTGGGGTGTAAGATCAAATAGTAGTTTGTTGCTGAATGCTGTTAATTCATGGCTGGCAGGAATGAAGCAGGACGTAGCATTTTATACTATTTATCAGCGGTACTTCGAAAGCCCGAAAGCATCACTGAAACGTGTTCATAGTGACTTTTCCACCTTATCAGGACATCAGATTGGCCCCTACGATGAAATGATCAAAATCTCAGCTAAGGAACTGGGGTGGGACTGGGAATTGCTGGCGGCACTTGTTTTCCAGGAATCGAAATTTAACCCCGACGCAAAAAGCTGGGTGGGTGCGCAGGGTTTGATGCAATTGATGCCCAATACGGCCAAAGAGTTTGGGGCAGCAGATCCCAAAGATCCACAGCAAAGCCTGAATGCCGGGGTTAAGTACTTACAGTGGCTGGATCACTACTGGCAGGATAAAATCCCTGATGACGAGGAGCGCACCAAGTTCGTTTTGGGTTCGTACAATGTAGGACAGGGACATGTTTTGGACGCCAGGAAACTTACGGTAAAATTCGGAAAGGATTCCACCGTCTGGGACGACAATGTAGCCTACTATTTATTGAAAAAATCAGAACCTAAGTACTACAAAGATCCGGTGGTAGCGGCCGGATATTGCCGTGGAGCAGAGCCGGTACATTATGTATCGGAGATACTTCATCGAGCCGAACAATACAAACAGCTCATTTCAACTCAACCTGTGCTTTCAGGTCTTTGATCAATTCCTTAAAGTCCATCTTTTGCCAGCGCCGGTCAATACCTGGCTCGTTCATCAGTTTATCCATTATCAGTTTTTGAATTTGCCCAATTCTTTGAGCTTCGGCATAAGGCTGGTCGCTAAAAGTTACCCTGCTGTACAGGGGGATCCAGACCTCCGGGTACAACTCATGAAGCCGCTGTTCGATTTTTTTTCGCAGGAGGAATTCCTGATCTGCCACCAGGTCTCTCATTTCCACAAAATTCTGGAAAGCAAGATCAGCAATTGCATTGGCATCGGGTATTCGGTTTGCCTGAAAGCTGGCAAATGCCTGTTCGAAATGATCGTTATTCCTTGATAAAAATTGATCCAGAATCCTGCAATCTTCAAAACCGGCATTCATACCCTGCCCGTAAAATGGAACAATGGCGTGCCCGGCATCTCCTATCAGGCCGGCTTTCCCCACCAACCAGGGATTACAGCGAATGGTCACCAGTGATGAAGTGGGATGGTGGAAAAAGTCATCCAGTAAATCGGGCATCAGGGATAACGCGTCGCTGAAGTGGGTTTCAAAAAAAGACAGTACCTGGTCAGGTTCGGTTAACTGGTTAAATGAAATGCTACCCTGGTAAGGAAGGAACAGGGTACAGGTAAAGCTGCGGTCCAGGTTGGGTAATGCAATCAACATAAACTGCTCCCGGGGCCATATGTGCAGGGCTTCAGGTTCAAGGGCAAAATCGCCGGTGGATGAAGCTGGAATGGTCAATTCCTTATAACCATGGGGCAGGTAATATTGTGAAAAATTGAACCGATCGGTCTTTCTCATCACTTCTCTTATCCCGGAGAATGCGCCATCCGCACCGATCACGAAGTCGGAAGACACCTTGTGACCACCGTTCTTGCCCTCCATCACACAAACCGCCTGTTGCAGGTTGGCATCAATGCACTCTTCATCGAAATGCAATGCTACTCCGGATCCGGCGGCGGTATTCACCAGCAGCAGATTAAGTTCGTCCCTGGAAATTGAATTGATATACTGGTTTTCTTTACCGTAGGGTTGGAAGGTAGTATTCCCTCTCAAATCATGCATTAACCGACCTTTCATGGGCAAACAAAGGCTTTCTACTTCTGATAGCAGTCCCACATGGTCCAGTGCCCGCAAACCCCGATGACTCAGGGCCAGATTTATGGAGCGGTTGCCGTCAATCTTGGTAGTTCTGATATCCGGCCTCTTTTCAAAGAGCGATACCTTATGCCCCCGGTGTGTCAGATATATTGACATGAGGGACCCAACCAGTCCGCCTCCCAGCACCGTTATTTTTTTACTGCTCACTCCAATGAATTTTTAAGTATTCTGCTGAATTCAAATACTTCCTGAAAGCTGTTGTACAGGGCAACCGGTGATACCCTGATAAGATCAGGTTCGCGCCAATCAACCACCACACCCCGGCTGGTCAGTTCCCGGAAAACCTTTTTTCCTTTCTCGTTAAACAACAGGGAAAGTTGCGCTCCTCGCTCTTCCGGGTTGGATGGAGTTATTATTTGAAAGCATTTCAGGTTAGCAGGGATGTCAGTTAAAACATGCTCCAGGAATCCTGTCAGCAATCTGCTTTTGGACCTAACCGATTCCATTCCCGCTTGTTGGAAGATGTCCAGGGACGCTTTTTGAGAGGCCAATGATAAGATGTTGACATTGCTTAGTTGCCAGCCATCCGAGCCCTTCGAGGGTATAAATCCTTTCTTCATCTCAAACCGTTGTTCCTGAGGATAACCCCACCAGCCACCAAACCTGATCAAGTCCTGATTGTCTCCATGCCGCTGATGTACAAATATACCAGCGGTGCCCCCGGGCCCGGAGTTTAGGTATTTGTAGCTGCACCAAACTGCAAAATCGACCTGGTGATGGTGCAGATTCAGCGGTACATTGCCCACGGCGTGTGCCAGGTCCCAGCCTACCCTGGCTCCGGCCCGATGTCCTGCTTCAGTAATGGTTTTGATATCAAAGAACTGCCCGGTGTAATACTGTACACCACCCAGCAATACCAGGGCCAGCTGATCCTGGTGTCGTTCAATACATTCAACTATTTTATCTGTGCTCAAAAGGTATGCTCCAGCTTCCGGGGATACTTCAACAATGGCCTGTTGCGGATCCAGTCCGTGCCAGCGACATTGGGTTTCAATAGCATATTGATCACTGGGAAAGGCTCCCGATTCCACCAGAATTTTAAACCGCTGATTCGTGGGCCGGTAGAAACTTACCAGCAGCAGGTGCAGGTTGGTGGTTAAGCTTCCCATGGGGGTAACCTCGCTTTGATCCGCAGCACCGGTAAGTTCCCTGAGTGCCGGTTTCAATAATTTATGATACTCAAACCAGGGATGGCGCCCATGAAAGTGGCCCTCTACCCCAAGTTGCTTCCAGTCTTCCAGTTCCTGAGCTATAGCGGAGGAAACAGATCTTGGCTGCAGACCCAGCGAATTGCCGCAAAAGTAAATCTGGTTCTTTCCCTTGGATTGTGGGATATAGAATTTCTCTCTGAAGCCTATAAGCGGATCGTTATGATCCAGTTTCCTGGCAAAATCGATACTGGACTCAAAGATCATGGTATCTTTTTATCTCCGGGATGTATTTGTGTAAAAGGAAATAAACGTTTGTCATGGTGAGTTAAACAATGCTAACTGGCTCAGCGCACCTTCGTGCCTGAGCAGCCATTCTTTATTTTTCAAGCCCCCGGCAAACCCTACCAGTGATCCGTCTGAGCCGATTACCCGGTGGCAGGGAATGATAATAGGGATTTTGTTTTTCCCATTGGCTGACGCTACCGCCCTGATGGCTTTAGGATCGCCCAGTGAATCGGCCAGTTGTTGATAGGAGATGGTGGTACCATGGGGAATATCCATTAAGGCTTTCCATACTTTTTTCTGAAAATCGGTACCGGTTGGTTTCAGGGCCAGATCAAACGCTTTCAAGGTACCGGAAAAATATTGCTGAAGTTGGTTTATACAATGCCTGTGGACTGGGGGAAGGCTACAGCTGGGACTTACATTCGAACGCTCTGAGAACGATATTTCAACAATGTGGGTGGAAGAACTGGTGATGCTCAATGGTCCCACAGCAGTAGATAAACCGGAGGTAAAGGTGTTCATTTCACGAAAGATTTTGTTTTTAACCCCAGCCATTGCATGGCATTCCCTCCTAATAGCTTTTGTTTATCCTGGGCGCTGATTTTCAAGGACTCAATAAGTGCTCCCGGTTTGGCTTCACCCAGGGGAAAAGGATAATCGCTGCCCAGTGCTACCTGATCCACACCCATCAGATCGATTAAAAATTGCAGGTTGGTCTGGTCGTGTACCAAAGAGTCCACAAAGAATTTATTCAAATAGTTCCTGGGGTTTATCGGGTTATCTACCGCACACAGGTCAGGTCTAACCTGAAACCCATGTTCTATACGGCCAATAGTAGCTGGGAAAGACCCTCCTCCGTGGGCGAACGCCACCCTGAGTTTGGGAAATCTTTCAAATATTCCCCCAAAGATCATGGAGCAAATGGCTCGTGAAGTTTCGGCAGGCATGCCCACCAGCCATGGCAACCAGTATCGCGTCATTTGTTCCTGGCCCATCATGTCCCAGGGATGTACAAAAATGGCGGCCCCCAGCGATTCAGCGGCCTCATAAACAGGGAAAAGCCGTTGATTATTCAAGTTCCACTCATTGATATGAGAGCCAATCTGGATGCCCCTCAACCCGATTTTGAGGCATCTTTCAAGTTCCTTTACCGCAAAAGCGGGTGCCTGCATGGGTAAGGTGCCCAACCCGATAAATCTATCGGGATAATCTTCCACCACCTGTGCAATGTGATCGTTCAACAGTTGGGAAAGATCAAGGGTATGCTTGGGTTTGGCCCAGTAGCTGAACATTATTGGTACTGTGGAAAGCACCTGTACATCAACCTGGTGCTGATCACAATCCTCAATCCTGCGCTGGGCATCCCATGAATTGTCCTGTACTTCCCTGAAAAATTTGTTGTCCAGCATCATGCGGGCACAACATGGTTTATAATGTTCGAGCCGGACAAAGCCCCCATAACCGTACCTTTTTCGAAGGTCCGGCCACTTTTCAGGTAGAATATGCGTGTGTATATCTACTTTGAACAATTTGGGCATACTCAGACAAACCTGGGGTCAACTTCCATAACTTCACCGGTAACCGGACAGGTTCTTAGCTTCTCATCGCTGTAGAACTTCTTAAAAACCGGTAAAAAGTCCTTTTCAATATTGTTCAGATGAAAATACTCTTCGTATAGTTTGGCATTGGCGGTATCTGAAAACCACAGGAGTCCGTCTTTGTGATGCGGTTCTCTCTTTCGCTCGATAACAAGTCCGATGCTGCCTGCCGGACGAACCGGAGAGTGAGGTATCTTGGCGGGTAGCAGAAACATCTCACCTTCTTTGATGGGCACCGCTACTTTTTTATCATTCTCCTGGATGTAAACCGTTATATCACCTTCCAGTTGATAGAACAGTTCTTCGGTTTCATTATAGTGATAGTCTTTCCGGGCATTGGGACCTGCAACAATCATTACAATATAATCTCCTGATTCCTTGTACAGGTTTCTATTGCCCACAGGAGGTTTCAGCAGATGACGATTTTCCTCAATCCATTTAGATAAATTGAATGGTGGTTTGATGGCCATGATAAGACTTGATTCAGTTAATTTGACAGAATATTTTCTAATTAAAGATAACCAAAAAACCCTAAACCAATGGTTCTGTGGGAGGGTTAGTACCCAACATTATTTATATTTATCTACTACAAATTCCAGGTTCCATGGAGACCATTGAAAACTACATAAACGGAAAATTTTTTAAACCGGACCCTTCGCAGATGATGGAGGTAATTGAGCCGGCCACCGGCACCGCGTATGCCCGGATACCAGTGTCGGGGGCTGCTGTGGTTGATGAAGCAGTTGAGGCGGCTACCAGAGCGTTTGGCAGGTGGTCTGACCACAGTCCCGAAATACGTTCGGAATGGATGCTCAAAATTGCAGCAGCTATTGAAGACAGATCAGAAGCGCTGGCAGTGGCGGAAACCAGGGACACCGGGAAACCGGTAGCATTGGCCAGGAGTATGGATATTCCCAGGGCGGTATCAAATTTCCGGTTCTTTGCCACGGCAATCCTGCATGAATCCTATCCCATGCATCGAACAGACAATCATACCATCAATTATACCAACCGGTACCCATTGGGAGTAGTTGGCTGCATTTCACCGTGGAACCTGCCGTTGTATTTATTGAGCTGGAAAATTGCCCCTGCCTTGGCTACGGGCAATTGTGTGATAGCAAAACCATCGGAGTTCACCCCCATGACGGCCTACCTGCTGGCAGAGATTTGCAGTGAAATAGGTTTACCGGACGGGGTACTGAATATAATCTTCGGGCCAGGGATCCCCACCGGAGAGACGATAGTGCACCATCCGGATGTTGCTGCAATTAGTTTCACCGGCGGAACAGTCACC
>JAUIKU010000065.1 GCA_030430675.1 Bacteroidia bacterium
TTCGTTTGCCATACAATACACCAACCCCGGTTGGTCCGTACATTTTATGAGAAGAAAATGCATAAAAATCACAATTTAACTTCTGGACATCAACCTCCAGGTGGGCCACGGCCTGTGCTCCGTCCACCACTACTATGGCACCCGTGCCATGGGCTTTGCTTACTATTTCAGCAATTGGATTGATGGTGCCCAGTGAGTTTGAGGCATGTACCACCGATACGATCCTGGTTTTTTCATTTAACATGGAATCCAGTAGTTCCCACTTGACTTCTCCATTTTCACGCAGGGGCAGTACCTTCAAAGTAAGCTGCCGCTCTTCGCAAAGCATTTGCCAGGGAACAATATTGCTGTGGTGTTCCATGTTGGTGATGAGGATTTCATCACCGGGACTGAGGAATTTTCTTCCGTAAGTCGATGCTACCAGGTTGATTCCTTCAGTGGTTCCCTTGGTAAAAATAATTTCTTCCGGCTCCGCGGCATTTATAAACTGTGCCGCAACTTTCCTGCTGTGTTCGTATCCCTCTGTGGCTCTTTCCGCCAGGGTATGGATGCCCCGATGAATATTTGCATGATCATTCTTGTAGTAATGTTCCAGAGCCTCGATAACTTTTAATGGCTTCTGGTTGCTGGCAGCATTGTCCAAATAGATCAGAGGTTTTCCGTTTACCTGTTGATGCAGGATCGGGAACTCTGATCTGATATTGGCCAGATCGACTTTTACTCCAATTTGATCGGAAGTATTCATGATTTCAATTGATAAAGCCTGTCGGCTATAATTCTTTCCAGATATTCATTGAGAACAGGCAATGATACCTGCTCCAGAAACTCGGTGGCAAAAGCATATAGCAACAATCCGGTTGCCTGTTTTTCATCCAGCCCCCGGGACCTCAGGTAAAAGACCTGCTCCGCGTCCAGTTGTCCGGTGGTGGCCCCGTGAGAACATTTCACATCGTTGGCCCATATTTCCAGCTGTGGTTTCGTATTCATGGTAGCTTTGTCCGACAACAATATATTTTTGTTGGACTGGAAGGCATTGGTCTTCTGGGCGTCGGGCTGGACATAGATTTTCCCGTTGAAAACACCGGTGGCGGTATCATCCACAATGCCCTTATATAGCTCGTTGCTGTATGAGTTAGGCATACGATGATCCACCAGGGTATGATTGTCGATCAGTGACGTGCCGTTCACCAAATAAAGCCCGTTCATGTGAGATTCACAATTTTGACCTTTTACCGAAATATTCAGGTTATTGCGAATGATGTCCCCGGTGGTGGTGATTGTATGACAACGAACCTGACTATTGTCTTTCTGTTCAATATTGGTATTGTCAACCAGTAATGCTCCGGCAGTGTCCGTTTGAATTTTGAAAAGGTCCAGTTGCGCGGCATCTTCCAGGTAGATTTCACTGGCAACATTTTGAAAACCCTGATGATCTTCGGAAAGGTTTTTATAGATCTCTATCACCGTGGCTTTTGCGTTCTTTTCAGCCAGTATCAAGTGTCTGGTTTGGGTGTAAACCGGGCCCTGGCTGGCATCAGTCAGATGATAGATGACAACAGGCTGGTCCAGGTTTGTACCTTCTTTGAGTGTGATCACCGAGCCCTGATTAAGCAGAGCCGTATTCAAGGCCGCATAGGCGTCCAGCTGGTAATTGACCAACTTACCCAGGTACTGGGAAAGCCGTTCCTGTTGTTCTTTGGACAGATCCTGAAGTGGAGATATCGACAGGTTTTTAGGAGTATCACCTGAGTTGAAAACCAGCTTTCCATTCCAGAACACTAAAATATATCCATTTAACCCTGAAATGAGATGTTCTCCGAAAGGAGGGACCATGGTGATTTCATCAGGATGCTCTTCCGTAAACTTGAATGACTTCAGCAATGCCCGGGTGATTGGGGTATACTTGTATTCCTCATCACGGGTCAAAGGGAAGCCGTTTTGATTAAGTGCGTTAATGGCATGTTCCCTTAATTCGTCGATCTTGGGAGATTGGCTGCCATTGAGCGTCTTCCTGAAGGAAGAATATTTCTGATTGAAATGTTCTCTTAAATCTTTTTCTGTGGTACTCATTACTTCCGTTCCTCTTAAGTGGCTAACTCTGCGTTTTCCCGAATCCAGTCGTATCCTTTGGCTTCTAACTTCAGAGCCAGATCCTTGTCCCCTGATTTGACGATCTTTCCATTGTACAGTACATGGACAAAGTCCGGAACAATGTAATCCAGTAATCTTTGATAATGAGTTACCACCACCACAGCGTTGTCCTTGTTTCTCAAGCTGTTCACTCCATTGGCAACAACCTTCAGGGCATCGATATCAAGACCTGAATCGGTTTCGTCCAAAATGGCCAGTTTCGGTTCAAGCACTGCCATCTGAAAAATTTCGTTGCGTTTTTTCTCACCACCGGAAAAACCGTCATTGAGCGACCTGCTCAACAGGCTGTCATCGATTTTCACCAGCTTCATTTTCTCCTTGATCAACTTGAGGAAAGTGACGGCATCCAGTGCTTCCTGACCGCGGTGTTCCCGGATTTGATTTACAGCAGTTTTGAGAAAGTTGGTGGTGGTAACACCTGGAATCTCTACCGGGTATTGAAAGGCCAGGAACAAACCTTCCCTGGCACGTTCTTCCGGAGCCAGTTCCAGCAAGTCCTGGTTGAGAAATGTGATACTGCCATCGGTGACTTCATAGGATTCTCTCCCGGCCAATATAGAGGCAAGTGTGCTTTTCCCGGACCCATTCGGACCCATGATAGCATGTACTTCACCGGCATTAACCGTCAGATCTATTCCGTTTAGTATTGATTTGCCTTCAACTGAGGCTTTTAAGTTTTCTACTTTAAGCATTGTGGTTTTACGATTTAATGGAGGATGTTGATCGATTAGCCGACGCTTCCTTCCAGAGTCAGTGCCAGAAGTTTCTGGGCTTCAACAGCAAATTCCATGGGCAATTGATTCAGCACTTCCTTGCAGTAGCCATTAACAATCAACGCTACTGCATCCTCTGTATCGATCCCTCTTTGGTTGCAATAAAATATCTGGTCCTCGCCAATCTTGGATGTAGTGGCTTCATGTTCAATCTGTGCAGACTTATTCCCTGTCTCTATATAGGGAAAAGTATGAGCTCCGCATTTGTCTCCCATCAGTAAGGAGTCACATTGTGAGAAGTTACGGGCATTTACCGCCCTGGGCATAATCTGTACCAGCCCTCTGTAACTGTTTTGACTTTTACCGGCAGAAACTCCTTTTGAAACGATTCGGCTCTTGGTGTTTTTACCAATGTGGATCATTTTGGTTCCGGTGTCGGCCTGTTGCATATTGTTGGTGACGGCCACCGAATAGAATTCGCCCACGGAGTTGTCTCCCTTTAAAATACAGGATGGATACTTCCAGGTAATAGCAGATCCGGTCTCGACCTGAGTCCAGGATATTTTTGATCCGGAGCCGTTGCAAAGCCCTCTTTTGGTAACGAAATTGTAAATACCCCCTACACCGTCTTTATTGCCGGGGTACCAGTTTTGTACCGTGGAGTATTTTACTTCAGCGTCTTTTTCTGCATAAATCTCCACAATAGCCGCGTGAAGTTGATTTTCATCGCGCATAGGAGCGGTACATCCTTCCAGGTAGCTGACATAAGAACCCTCTTCCGCAATAATCAGTGTTCTTTCGAACTGACCGGTATTGGCGGCATTGATCCTGAAATAAGTGGATAATTCCATGGGACAGCGCACACCCTTGGGAATGTAACAAAATGATCCGTCGGAAAATACCGCTGAGTTCAGG
Organism: Bacteroidia bacterium; assembly: GCA_030430675.1. GTDB lineage: Bacteria > Bacteroidota > Bacteroidia > Cytophagales > Cyclobacteriaceae > SZUA-3. Next base: position 3,780 of record JAUIKU010000065.1, read on the forward strand.
GCAGCGAAGAAGTTATCATTGATGGGAACTACTGAACCCATATATTTTTTAACCAGCTCAGGGTGGTTTTGAACAGCTTCACTGAATGAGCAGAAAATTATACCCAGTTCTGCCAGTTTATCCTTAAATGTAGTAGCTACTGAAACACTGTCCATTACGGCATCTACCGCAACCCCGGTTAATCTTTTCTGTTCTTCCAAGGAGATACCGAGCTTTTTAAAGGTTTCGCGCAGCTCCGGGTCTACCTCATCCAGACTGCTGGGGCTGGCTTTTTGTTTTGGCGCCGAGTAATAGATGATATCTTGATAGTCTATTTCAGGATAGGATACGTTGGGCCACTTGGGCTCTTTCATGGTTTTCCATTTTCGGAAAGCATTCAATCGCCATTCCAACATCCACTCAGGTTCATTTTTCTTGGCAGAGATAAATCGAATAATATCCTCATTTAACCCTTTAGGAGCGGAATCTGTATCTATGGTGGTCTCAAAACCGTATTTGTATTCGGAACTGGTAAATTCCTCTAAAATCTGGTCGTCTTTACTCATGTCTAGGGATTCGGTGACAACTAGTCGCTGTTTTACGCAAAATTAAACAATATTAAGGCAATAAGGCCTGCTTCAGTATAATTATAATCTATTTGCCTATCAACCTTATTTATAATTAATCTAAATAACTAATATTTACACTAAAGACAAAATATAGGTGGCTCAAAGTTCCCTACGAGATAATAAAGAACCTGCAATCGGGTGATTTGTTTTAGCTATCCAGGTTGATATGACGATTGAGGCTTTCCTCCAGGGAGATAAAAGTTTCAGTTCGATGGACACCGTCAATTTTTTGGATTTTATCGTGAAGTACATTCCGGAGATGTTTGGTGTCTCGACAATGTATTTTGACAAAAATACTGTAGTCGCCGGTAGTATAATGAATCTTAACTACTTCCGTGACGTCTTTCAATTTGGCACAGACCTCATCATAAAGGGAATTCCGTTCCAGATAAATTCCCAAAAATGCTGTGAGGTCCCATCCGAGTTTACTGTAGTCCATGCTTAATGTAGTACCCTTCACAATACCCATTTCTTCCATTTTTCGCATTCTAACATGCACTGTGCCACCGGAAACATAAACTTTTTTGGCAATCTCGGTATAGGGTGTTTTGGCGTCCTGCATCAGCAGTTCCAGTATCTTCAGATCAATTTTATCAATTTCGTAATTTTTGCTCATTGCATAACGATTTTGCTGAGAATCATCTAATGAAAGCGAATCAAAATTATCAATTATATAAAAATTAACAAATATATTTACCAAATTTATAAGGTACTCAATTTTTTATTACCTTTGAAGTGCTATTTGTACACTGTAGGGTGATGAAATTGGCAGACATGCCCTCCTGTCTCGGGGGTGAAGATCATGGGACAAACGCAGCATAATAATCCCGCTTTGGCGGGGTTGGGGTTGACCACCAATACTCTGATTTGTGCTGTGGCTAACCACTTCGTGGAGGTTCGAATCCTTCTCCTACAGCTAATTTTGGGTTAATGTTGTTTGTGAAAAAGGTTCGTTGTGTCAACGGACCTTTTTTAATTGGTAATACTTGGGGTGATTTTAGTCATTAGGATATATTCATTTTTTTGCGTTATTTTTCGCAACTAAGTTAACCACTCATGAAAGAGCACCCCTGGTATTCGAAGTATCCCAAGGGCATTCCTAAAACCATTGACCCGGAACATGAAACTTCGGTGGAATTCTTCCGGGATTGCGTCCGTAAGTTCTCCGATAGTCCAGCTTTCGAAAATATGGGAAAACAGCTGACATACAGTCAGTTGGATGTTCTTTCTTCTCAATTTGCCGCCTTTCTCCAAACCAGTGCAGGTCTGGAAAAAGGTGACCGTATTGCCATTCAAATGCCCAACTTGCTGCAATATGTGGTGGTAATGTTTGGCGCCTTAAAAGCAGGACTGGTAGTGGTCAATACCAACCCATTGTATACACCGAGGGAGATGAAACATCAGTTCAAGGACAGTGGTGCTTCCGCTATTGTGATCCTGGCGAATTTCGCACATAACCTGGAGAAGATATTGCCGGAAACTGCCATAAAAACGGTGGTGATCACGGAGATAGGGGATATGATGGATGGATTCAAAAAGACAATAGTGAACTTTGTGGTGAAGTACCTGAAGGGAATGGTGCCAAAGTACAGGATAAAACAGGCCATAACTTTTACAAAGGCCATGGAGCTGGGTACCAATAGTACTTTCTCTACTCCCCCTATTGAAAGTGGCGATATTGCTTTCCTGCAATATACCGGAGGCACCACCGGGGTTTCCAAAGGGGCCATGCTAACACACCGCAATATTATTGCCAACATGGAACAAATATGTGCCTGGTTTAACCCCAAGGTGACCATAGGGAATGAAATTGTAGTTACTCCTTTACCACTCTACCATATCTTTGCGTTAACAGTAAACTGTTTGGCTATGATGAAGGCCGGCGCCCGCAATGTGCTAATCACCAATCCCCGAGATTTACCCGCATTTGTTAAGGAATTAAAGAAACACCCTTGTACGGTATTAACCGGTGTCAATACACTATTTAATGCATTGCTTAATCATCCCGGGTTTGAGAAGCTGGATTTTAGCAGTCTGAAAGTAGTGGTTGGTGGTGGAATGGCAGTTCAAAAGTCAGTGGCCCTGAAATGGAAAGAGGTCACCGGTGGGCCGTTGGTAGAAGGTTATGGATTGACGGAAGCCTCACCGGTGTTGACTTGTAACCCCATTACCGGCGATGAAGTGCTTGGCTCCATTGGGATGCCGGTGCCCAGTACCGAAGTCTCCATTTTTGATGAGGAAGGCAATGAACTGCCCGTGGGAGAAGTGGGAGAGTTGTATGCGCGAGGCCCCCAGGTTATGGCGGGCTATTGGCAGCGGCCTGCTGAAACTGAAAAAACAATGCACGGTGATTGGCTTAAAACCGGTGACATGGCAGTAGCCAGTGAAGACGGATTTTTTACCATTGTAGATCGGAAAAAAGATATGATTTTAGTTTCGGGATTTAACGTATATCCCAATGAGGTGGAGGATGTGGTGGCCTCTCATCCAAAGGTCCTGGAGGTGGCGGCTGTGGGCATTCCGGACGAAAAATCCAATGAAGCGGTGAAATTGTTTATCGTAAAAAAAGAACCAACACTTACCAAAAAAGAGGTGGAGGCATTTTGCAAAGAAAACCTCACCGGGTATAAGCGCCCCAAGATTATTGAATTCCGTACCGAGTTACCCAAAACCAATGTAGGCAAGATTTTGCGCAGAAAATTAAAAGAAGAAGAAGCCTAAAAAGTGTCGGAACCAAGGACTTTCGTAATCGGTGATATTCACGGAGGGTATACCGCTCTGGTACAGTGTCTGGCGCTGGCCGAGTTCAACTATACCAAAGATACCTTAATTGCTCTTGGAGATGTGTGTGACGGGTGGCCGGAAACTGCCCAGTGTTTCGATGAGCTGTTAAAAATCAAAAAACTCGTATACCTGCTGGGTAACCACGATCAGTGGACGCTCGAATGGGCTCGCAATGGAACTGCTCCCGATCTATGGTTGCAACAGGGTGGACAAGCCACAGTAGATGGCTATCCTCAGGGAATGCCGTTCAGTCATCAAAGATTGTTGGCTTCGGCCAATCAGTATTACGTTTCCGGGAACAGGATTTTTGTACATGCTGGCATTATTCCGGATATGGAACTGGAATACCAGGGTCAGGATATTTTCCTCTGGGATCGCAGTTTGTGTACCCTGGCGTTCAGATTGAAGCAGGAGGGAAATGAACAACAGCTGAGCAGCTTTGAAGAAATATACGTGGGACATACCCCAACCACCAGGTGGGGATATGGTGTCCCTGTCAAATCCTGCAACGTTTGGATGCTTGATACCGGGGCTGCCTGGAACGGCAGACTCAGTATCATGGATGTTAATACCAAACAGTATTTCCAGAGTGACCCTGTCTGGCAGCTTTATCCTGGGATCAAAGGCCGATAGGCCAAGCTGTCGGGCTACCCGTGCACTTCTTCAACCTGTTCGTTGTAGTCTGCCATTAGTTTCTGCTGCACGTCATATGGAACTGGCGCATACTCTGCAAATGAGGTGCTGAAATTAGCCCGGCCTTGGGTAATGGAACGCAGGGTAGTGGTATACCGATCGAGCTCTGCCAGCGGGGTTTTGGCTTTGATCACCTGGTAGGCCCCTCTGGCTTCCATGCCTTGAATAATGGACCGTCTGGCCTGCAGATCTGTCATCACCTCTCCCATAAGCTCTTCCGGCACTACTACTTCCAGATCATAAATAGGTTCCAGCAGTTGGGGATCTGCCCTGGTAAAGGCCTGCTTAAACGCCATCATTCCCGCTATTTTAAAGGATATGTCATTGGAATCCACCGGGTGCATCTTGCCGTCGTACACCATTACCCGCACATCTCGTACATATGATCCGGTTAATGGTCCCTCTTCCATTTTTTCCAGGATGCCTTTTTTAATGGAGGGTAAAAATCTCAGGTCGATAACACCTCCAACAATACAATTTTAAAACACCAGTTTACCTCCCCAAGGCAGATCGGTCTCATCCTTGTTTCGAATATTGAATCCGGTGGGTTCATCCATTCCTTCGTGGAAAGGTTCTATTTTAAGATACACCTCGCCAAACTGACCGGCGCCTCCCGACTGCTTTTTATGTCGATAAGAAGCTTCGGCCGCCCGGCGAATGGTTTCACGGTATGGAATCCTGGGGGTGACAAAATCAATATGCAGCCCATATGTGTTTTCCAGCGCCCATTTTACCATTGCCAGGTGCAGTTCACCCTGACAGGATAGTATTAATTGTTTCAATTCCCGGCTGTAGTCGACTTCCACAGTGGGATCTTCCTGGTGTATCTTTTTTAGCACCTCGCCCAATTTTTCGTCATCCTGCTTGTTTTCGGCAACGATGGCGGTTCTGATCCTGGGTCCGGGGAATTGAATGGGCTTAACCGCCAGTGAGACGGACTTGTCTTTTAGTGTATGATTGGTTTCTGTGGATTTTAGTTTTAACGTGGCACCAATATCACCTACAACCAGTTTCTCTACCGGGTTTCGATTCTTGCCATCCATTATGAAAAGTTGATTGAGCCGTTCGCTTTGTCCGGTTTGGTGATTGACCAGTTCGGTACCCACTTCAATCGATCCGGAGATTACTTTGAAGAAAGACATCTTACCCAGATTGGGTTCCACCAGGGTTTTAAATATGAACAAAGAGGTTGGGTCATTGGCACCGTGTGGCATCACTTCACCATTTTCTGAAGGCTCCGGTTTCATCTCTACTGAGGTCGGTGCTACATTGTCAATAAATCCCATCATCCGGCCACTGCCCATATTGTTTTTGGCCGACATACAGAAGATAGGAAATACTTCATGGTTCATCATGCCAATTTTCAGTCCCTGGCGCATTTCGTCCTCATCCAAAGAACCCTTCTCAAAGTAGAGTTCCATTAACGTCTCATCGTTTTCTGCTGCTTTTTCCACCAGCTCATTGTGAAGGGCTTCAGCTTTTTCCTTTTGATCATCCGGTATGGGGAGTTTTTCCGGTTTTCCACCATTAGGAGGAAATTTGTACATGGTCATTTTCAGTAAATCGATAATACTGTTAAAATTATCTCCCTGGTTAACCGGATACTGCATTAATGTTGCCGCACTGCCAAACCGGTTTTTGATAGAATCCAGGGTAGCGTCGAAATTGGATTTAGGATGGTCCAGTTGATTGATGGCCAGTATCACCGGCTTTTGATACCGGTCTGCATAATTCCAGATCAGCTCGGTGCCTACTTCTATTCCGTGTTGGGCATTGATCAACAATACACAGGTATCCGCAACCCGGATAGATGAAATTATCTCACCGATAAAATCATCAAGTCCAGGAGTATCGATGATATTGATCTTATAATCCCGCCATTCGGTGTGCATGGTGGTGGCATATACCGAATTTCCGCGTTCGTGCTCCACTTCGTGATAGTCGGAAACAGTATTTTGATTCTCCACAGTTCCCCTTCTGTTAATCAGTCCGGCTTCATATAGCATGGTTTCAGCGAGCGTGGTCTTTCCGGATTTTGCCGCACCCAGCAGCACAATATTTTTAATGTGTTTGGCATCAAATACTTTCATACTTCGACTAATTAAGGATTAACATCAGGGAAAAGAAGCTGCCCTTTTGAGCAGCCTACTTACTAAATTTAAATTATGGGGGGATAATATACAACAAATGAGAGGTCAATTTACCACAGACCTGCTGGTTGGGTCAAGCGCTACCGCTCCCTGACAATTATTTTATGTAGCCCAGGCTTTCCAACTTTACGAACAGCCGGTGTGCCGCCAGTTCCGGTGTCATTTCCAGGGTGTCGATTATCATTTCCGGGGATTCGGGTTCCTGGTAAGGATCGTCGATGCCGGTGAACCCCTTGATTTTTCCTGCACGCGCCATTGCATAAAGCCCTTTTCTATCCCGCTTTTCACACTCTTCCAGGGGGGTATTTACATATACCTCCACAAATCCACCCACCTCTTCGATCAGTGCCCGTACTTCCCGCCGGGTTTTGGTGTAGGGGGCGATGGGTGCGCAGATGGCCACACCTCCATTTTTAGTTATCTCGGCCGCCACAAAACCAATTCTTCGGATATTTAAATCGCGGTGCTCCTTAGAAAATCCCAATTCACTGGAAAGGTTTTTTCTTACCACATCCCCGTCCAGAATGGTTACCCTTCTTTTTCCGTTTTCCAGCATCTTGACCAACAGGGCATTGGCGATAGTGGACTTCCCGGAACCCGATAACCCGGTGAAGAATACGGTAAATCCCTGCTGGTGCTTGGGAGGATAAATCTTTCTCAACTCTTTTATGATTTCGCCGTAGGAAAACCACTCTGGGATCTCTAATCCTTCGCGGAGCCTCCTGCGAAACTCTGTGCCACTGATTGTGAGCACCTTCATCTCTTTGGTAGTTTCATTTACCGGTATGTACTGTGCCCTGTCTTCTACGTAAACCATCATTTGGAATGGAACCATGGTGATATCCATTTCATCCTGGTGCTTCTGATACAACTCCTGGGCTTCATATGGTTCGTAAAATGGAGTACCATCTGGTTTATTTCCAGGGCCTGCGTGATCCCTGCCCACGATAAAGTGGGTGCACCCGTAGTTTTTTCTAATTAAAGCATGCCAGATGGCTTCACGAGGTCCTCCCATGCGCATGGCCAGATTCAACAAGCTCAGGGCGGTAGTCTGCTCCGGATACCGGTCAAGGATCCGCTCGTAACATCTGACCCTGGTATAATGATCAACGTCCCCGGGCTTGGTCATACCAATTACCGGATGAATGAGCAGGTTGGCTTCATGCATGGTAGCAGCCCGGAAGGTGATTTCCTGGTGTGCCCTGTGCATGGGGTTTCTGGTTTGAAAGGCCACCACCTTTCGCCAACCCAGTTTGCGAAATCGACCCCGTAGCTCCGACGGAGAATCTCTTAACAATTTGAAATCGTAATGTGTTGGAGGTTCCACTCCTCTTAATTTGCCACCAACGTAAACTTCGTGGGTGTTGTGCATGAGGTAATGAACCGCAGGGTGTGCTTCCAGAGAAGTGCCGAATACCAGTTCTGCCTCGGTGGTTTTATCCGGTTCCCATATTTCTTCTACTTCCATGGTGGCCACTAAAACTCCCTCCGGATCACGCAGGGCCATCATCTTACCGGTTTCCAGGGTTTCGGCAAATTCCCGGGTAACGTCAAGGGTAATGGGCATCGGCCACAGGATCCCGGAAGACAATCTCATATTGTCCAGCACGCTTTGGTAATCCGTAGCGTTCAAGAATCCTTCCAGCGGAGAAAAAGCTCCATTTAACAGTAATTCTATATCGCAAAGCTGCCGGTTGCTTAAATCCCAGGAGGGAAAATCAACCGCTACCTGCTTTTCTTTTTCTGCAGAAGATTCCCCCAGATATAATTCTTTTAGAGAACCTCCGTGAGCTTCTTTGAATGCACCCATGGAAATAAGATGTTTTGTTGCTTAAAATAGTAAGATTACCCAGGGAAACAAACAATCAGGCCAATTCCCTGAGGTCTACCGGAACCACCCGGGAAATTCCCTGCTCGATCATAGTGATGCCGTAGATCACATCGGTACTGGCCATGGTGCGCTTGTTGTGTGTGACAATTATAAACTGCGATTCTTCTGAGAACTTCCTGATGATATTGTTGAATTTATCTATGTTGGCATCATCCAGTGGAGCATCCACTTCATCGAAGATACAGAAGGGGGCAGGTTTCAATAAATAGATGGCGAATAGCAGGGAAGTGGCGGTTAGGGTTTTTTCACCCCCTGAGAGTTGGTTAATGGTTAAAGGTCTCTTTCCTTTAGGCTTGGCGATTATTTCTATGGCAGATTCCAGCGGGTTTTCAGGATCCAGCAGCTTCAGGTCGCAATCATCTTCTTCGGTGAACAACGAGCGGAATACGTGGATAAAATTGGACTTAATATTATTAAAAGCTCCCAGGAAGGTTTCCCTGGCCACCATGTCAATTTCTTCAATAGTAGTCAATAGGGAGGCTTTAGCATTCAGGAGGTCTTCTTTTTGCGAGGTAATGAACTCATGACGTTGATTGATTTCCTCAAAGGCTTCCATCGCCATGGGATTAATCGGTCCCATACGGTCAAGCTTTTCCCTGGTTTTATTTACCTTTTCGCGCAACTCCTCTTCCGACACCTGTTCCTGCTCACTCTCATCTCCGGTTGCTATCAGTGACTCCAATTCTATATTGAACTCAACGGAAAGCCGTTCCTTTACGGCATTCAACTCCATCTTGGTCTCATTGAGTTTGTTTTGTAACTCCATGAGCATCATGTCACTTTGCTCTCTTGATCTTTGCACTTCCCGGCCCTTGGTTTCCAGGCTATCAATTTCACCCCGGCTCTGATAGTATTCTTTTTCAGCCTCGTTCACCGCCTGCTCAAAAGCTTCCTTGTGCTGGTACATATTTAGCAATTCGCTTTCATCCACCTCCGCTCCCTGTAACAGGTTTTCAATTTCCTGCTGGTTTTCTTTCAGTCGGTTTTGATTGTCACCTAACCGCTGTTCACTCTGTTCCTGGGCCGATTGCTTAAAAGAAAGTTCAGAATCTATCTTACTCAGATGGTTTTTCTGTTGATGAAATACCAGATTTATCTCGTTGAAAGAAGAGGATTTGTGTGAGAGATTCTCATTTTCCTGAACCAGGGTTTGGTTGCTTTGCTGTATCTTTTTCTCCAGTTCGTCCAGTTTAGATGATTGCACTTCTGCCTGTGGCTTTAATGCCTGGTACTCCTGGTTTAGTTCCGCAATTTTAGCGGTAATGTCTTCCTTCTTGGTGTGATGGCTGTGGATCAACTGAGTAAACTGTTCCTTCCTGGTTCGATAGGACACATATTCCTCATTGATGCGGTAAATTTCATTTTGCAGAAACTCAATCCTTGGCCTTCTGGTCTCCTCTTTGAGTTGCGCTAACTCTTTTTGTTTACTCTCCAGGCTCTGTTTTACCTTGAAGATTTTCTTATCCAGCCCTTTGATCTCTTTCTGTAATTTCTCCAGGTTCTTTGCCCTGCCGATGCGCTTACCTTCAAACAAACCTACCGATCCTCCCGACAGGGTATGCGCTTTCTTGGTGATCTTGCCATTCTTGGTAATAAATATGCAATTCCTATCACCGGGAATGTTGGCATAATCACCATCAACTATATATACATTGTCGAGAATGTGGCCTACCAGGTTCCGGTACTTATGTTCGTATTCCACAATTTCGGTAGCGCTGGTAGCATTATCGAATATTTTTCCGGTAGCTGGCTGGTATTCTTTAAAACTGTCCAGTATGAAGAAGTTGGCCTTTCCCTTGGCGGCTTCATTAAGCAGGTTGACTGCCTGAAAAGCCTGTGATTCGCTATCCACGATATAATAGTTCATCAAGGGCTCCAGGTAATTCTCGATCGTTACCCGGTATTCTTCCTCACAGGTTAGGATGTCCGATAACAGGGGAGCTTGTTTACCCCAGTCTGCCTTTTTCCGTAAGAACTTGATGGCTTCCGGGAATCCTTCCAGGTTGTCTACCAGCGACTTGGTGAGATTGTATTCGTTTTGCCGGGCATCTAAAATCCGGCTTTGCTCTACCAACTCTTCCCGAATCACTTCGATAGTTTTTTCAGTGGATTCGATGCGTTGCCGCTGCTGCTCTTCTTCCTCCTTTAATTGATCAAGCAACTGGTTCTTTTCCTGAATGGTTTGTGCCAGCTCCTTTATTTTCTCATCAAAGGCATCGAGACTGGCACTTTTTTCCGAACTATCGGTGCTGGCCTGATCCAGCTCCCGTTGAAGGGTCTGAATTTGTATCTGTTTGATCTGATACTCTTTCTCAATCTCATGTACCCTGTCTTTCTGAGCACGGAAGGATTCCGTTAATTGCTGTAACTCTGCCTGCAAAGCAGTGGTTTTTTCCTTTTGGAGTTGATAGGCAATCTGAAGCTGGTCAACCTGCTGTTCAGTACTAATCACCTCCTGTGAAATACGCTCCTTTTCCTGGAGCAGGCCTTTAATACTAACGGCAGTTCTTTCACGACTTTGCTTATCCTGCTCGATTTGGCTATTCAGTGAATCGCCTTTGTCATTGAGGTAACGGAGCCGCTCGTTTTTAATCTGCTTGTCGCTCTCAAACTTTCTGATAGCGGAGACGTGATCATTCAGCTGCTTTTGCTTGTCGGCTAATTGCTTCTCCATGGTAACCAGACCAGCCTTGGCTTTTTGAGTGGCGGCTTCCAGTTCCGACTGGTTGGTGTTCAGGGCAATTTTTTTGTCGTTTTCTTCAGTGATTTTTTGGGAAAGCGATTGATAGTCCTGGCGATACTTACTGGCGGAAAGTTGGGCAAGCTGAATACTTTGGACCTTGTACTCATCTTTCAGCTTGAAATATCTTTCAGCTTGTCTGGCTTGCTTTTCCAGCGATTTGAGATTCTTTTCAATTTCAAACAGCAGATCGTCTACCCGCTCCAGATCCGCATCGGCATCACTCAGCTTTTTGAGGGTTTGTTTTTTGCGAATTTTGAATTTTGAAACCCCTGCAGCTTCTTCGAACAAATTTCTCCGGCTGTTGTCTTTATCGTTTAGGATATCATCAACCATTTTTAGCTCTATAATGGCATAACTGTCAGGACCTATTCCGGTGTCTAGGAACAGGTTGGTAATATCCTTTAACCTGCAGGTTACGCCATTGAGCTGGTATTCGCTTTCACCGGAACGGAAGTATCTCCGGGTGATGGTTACCTGCGAATATTCCGTAGGCAGCAGGTTGCGGGTATTGTTAAAAGACAAGCTTACCTCTGCCAGTTGGGTGGGTTTGCGTTTCTTGGTACCGTTGAAAATGATATTCTCCATTTTCTCCGAGCGCAGGGTTTTGATCTTTTGCTCCCCCAAAACCCAACGAATGGCATCTACCACATTGGATTTTCCACAACCGTTGGGTCCAACTACCCCGGTAATTCCTTCGTCAAAATTAATGGTAACCTTATCAGCAAAACTTTTAAAACCCTTAATCTCAAGTTTGGTGAGCTGCATAAAGAAATGGTTCCCTGAATATTAAAAAATGGTCGGGCAAATTTAAAATTATTTTCGGTATTTTTAGCCTGATGGATAACATTGGTGATGTAGTATATATACTGGTATTTATAATTTGGTTTTTGTACCGGGTTTTTGGGAAAAAGGGAAAAAAACCTTCCAAACCAGGTACTCCGCCGAACACTTCTCCAGGGGCACCGGATCTTGGGAGAGAAAGAAGAACAACCGAGTCTACTCCGCCGCCGGTTACCTTCGAAGATATACTGAGGGAGCTTACCGGTGCTCCGGTTTCTACCCCCAAGCCGGAACCGAAGGCAGAAGATATTCCGGAATCTTTTACCATTGAATACGATATTGAGCCAGAGCCGGAGACTTCATTCGAAGTTTTGGAGCCGGAAATTAGTATACCACCTGCACCCGGGCCTGCGCTGAACGAACGGTTTAAAGAGTTTGAAGTAAAGAAAAGTCGCAGCTCAAAAGCGGCTCGTGCTGCTTTCAAAATGCTTAAAACCAAACAGGGTGCCAGACAGGCTTTTATTATGAAGGAGATCTTCGACCGGAAATACTAGCAGATCTTAGATCAACTAAGATATAAGATGGTTTTAGTCTTGAGTAAAGCAGAATGAAATAATATTGGCCCCCATTTTAAGCGCCTGCATACGAACCTGTTCCGGATCCCCATAAACACTCTGATCCTCCCAGCCATTCCCCAGATCGGACTCATAGGAATAAAAACACACCAACCTTCCCTGGTATAGAATTCCCAATCCCTGCGGGGGCTTGCCATCGTGTTCGTGGATTTTAGGGAGCCCTTCTTTAAAAGTGAACTTCTGACGATAGATGGGATGATCAAAGGGTATCTCCACAAATTCCAGATCGGGAAAGACCTTTTTCATCTCTAAACGAACAAAAGCATCCATTCCATAGTTATCATCGATATGCAGGAATCCCCCCGCGATTAAATAGTTACGCAGGTTTTCCGCTTCCTGTTCGCTTAGTACCACATTGCCGTGCCCGGTCATATACAGATAAGGGTAGTAAAAGATCTCCATACTGCTTACATCCACCACATCTTCCTCAGGTGCCAGGTTCATATTGAGTTCCCGGTTACAAAATTCGATCAGGTTGGGTAAAGCGGTCTTGTTGGCATACCAGTCGCCTCCTCCCTGGTATTTCAGTTTGGCGATTTTTAGCCGGTTTTCCTGACCGGACAGGTTGATAGCCAGGAGTACCAGCACCCCCGAATAAATGGCAAATCGCTTGAGCATAGAACAAAGATACATCAAAGCGATAAGATCGGGGAGTAAAAAAATTCTCTCGTCATTAAACCTTTGACCTGTTTGATCCTCTAAGTAGTATAATTTTGAAACAAAAGGTTTATAAAATGATACTGAATAGTTTGACCCCCATAAAAATCGCAAGTAGGTTGATGACGCTATGCTTTGCGGTATTTTTGATCTTTACTGCCTGCGAGGAGCAGGAAGACCATCCGTTACAAGATGGTATTGACCAGGAAGATGTAGAAAGCATGTCTTCCGAAGAAGAACTCCAGACCACCTACGACGAAGTTGACCTCATAAGTGTTGAAGCCAACGAGGCATTGGATGACGATGGAACACTGGGTGGCAGGGAACAAATGGATCCTACTGATCGACTTACCAGGTGTGCTGTCGTAACCCATGATAAAGAAGCCATGACCATTACCATTGATTTTGGAGATGGTTGTGAAGGACCTGATGGAAAAGTGAGAAGCGGGATTATTTTCATTACTTATACCGGAAGGTTGTTTATACCTGGTTCGGTGTGGACCATTACTTTTCGTGATTATACGGTGAACAGAAAGCAGATTGAAGGTACCAAGACCATTACCAACGTATCGGGAAGTATCAGTGATCATGTCAGTTTTCATAAACTTCTCGCAGGCGGTAAGATTACCTGGCCTGATGGCACTTTTGCCACTCGTGAAGTGGATAAAACTTTTACCTGGATTCGTGCAAATAATCCATTAATGGACGAAATACATGTGGAAGGAGAAGCCAGTGGTATGAATAGAAGGGGAGTATCCTACCAGGTTACCATTATCTCAAAAATAATTTGGAAGCGTGCTTGCCGATTGAGAGGCGTATGTATTCCGGTTCAGGGATTGAAGCTGATCGAGAGAAGGGAACACCCCGATGTATTGGTCGATTTTGGTGACGGTGAATGCGATACCCTGGTTACCATCACCAAAAATGGAGAAAGCAGAGTGGTTGAAAAACAATGCCACAGCCAGGAATAACCCTGGTCTGGATTACAGAGCTCTAAACTCCACCCAACGCCAGATCAAGGCTGTTGGGTGGAGTTTTTTAAAAGCCCAAGTACCTGGTCAAGCGATATCAGTTTGAAGTTTTGATTTTTGGGATATTCTCCGTCAAAATTAAACCCGTCCTGCACCACCAGCAGATGTTTGACAAAGCAGGTTTATTCATAGATAACTTCAAGTTGTTTGGCAGCGGGAAAATCTACTTCAGTGCCAGCGATATGATTGAGGTAATTGGTAAACGTGTTGAGGGCCACCAGGCCAATGACATCTACCAAAGCGCCTTTGCTGTATCCACTGCTAAAAAAGGCTTCAACTGCCGATGCTGAAGGAAAGCCACGGGTTTCGGTGATTTCCCGGGCCAGCCCTGTCAGCGCTTTCAGTTTCTGGTCAGCTGTGGTGCCTCGTCTTAGGTCAAGCGTCTCTTCTTCACTAAAACCCAGCATTTTGCCAATAGCCGTATGAGCAGACAGACAGTATTGGCAGTGATTGGTTTGTGCTACCGCCAAGGCAACGGCCTCAATTTCCCGTTCTGTGAGATGGCCTTTTTTAAGTGTATCACCCAGTCCAAGCAAGGCACTCAGGCCGTAATGTGAGTTGGCAGCGGTGGCGTAGAGGTTTGGTACCATCCCCACCTTCCTTTTCAATTCATCAAAGATCTTCTGTGTTTCAGGAGATACTTGTTCACGATTTAAAATTTGCAGATTTTTCATGATTTTTATTTTATACTAAATGGTCAAAAATTGATTAAAAAAATTTTACGGTAACATATTTAAGCTCATCTTCAGTAGAGGCTCAAGGTCTTTGCGATACGGGTACATACGGCGGGTTACGTTAATTCCATTCCAGATGTTGAGCAGGTAACGGGCAGTTAGCTCGGTATCGGTGTCCGCAGGCAACTGTCCCATTGATCGTGCTTTATCCAGGCCTTCTTTAAATATATTCTTCAGGGTTACCAACTTATCTATGGCCTGTTGTTCCAACTCACCATCTATGTTTGCCAGCTCAGCCACCGCATTTCCCAGGAAACATCCTTTCAGGTGAGCCGAAGGATCCTTGGGATCACATGCTTTACGAAACAAGCTTCTGATTACTTCAACCGGCTGATCACTCATATCAATATCGGTTCTAAGGTTTTTAAATATGGCGGCAGTATAATAATTTACCACCGTCTTAAACAACTGCTTCTTATTGCCAAACGCATTGTAAAGACTCCCTTTGTTCAGGTCCATGGCGGCCAGTAAATCTTCGGTAGTAGCAGATTCATAGCCCTTGGTCCAGAACACATCTGTGGCCTGTTTTAATACGGCCTCTTCGTCAAAACTTCGGTAACGTCCAGCCATTTTATACTAATTAGTCAAAAATAATAACGTACTGATACCTGTTAAGGTTCGGAAATAAATATAATTTATTTACAATTCACCCATTTTCCCATCCTGGTAATCTCGGATGGCCTGTTGCAGTTCTTCCGGACGGTTCATGACGAACGGACCGTATTGGGCCAGAGGTTCATTGATTGGTGGAGCCGAAAGGTAAAGATAGCGGCCTGGTTCCCTGGCCATCAGTTTAATCGCTTCGCCTTCAAAATTGAACACTGCTAGTTGACGACCCTGTAACCTACCACTTCCTATCTCGGTATTACCAGCTAACTGATACAGTAGAACATTCCAGTCCTGGTTGGTTGGGATGGTGAGGCTACCTCCCGGTTCCAGATGAATAGTAAACGCTTCTACCGGCGTGGGATGGTTAACAGGCCCTTGTAAACCGTTATACTGACCGGCAATCACATTTAGCCTGGTTTTTCCTGTTTGGTCCTGAAAACAAGGAATATCGTCAGCATCAAAGGGCTGATAGCTGGGTTCAGACATTTTTAAATGCCTGGGCAGATTGATCCATAATTGGATCATTTCAAACGGTCCACCGGCTTCGATCAATTCCTTACCCACGCTTTCAGAATGAACAATACCACTGCCGGCACTCATCCATTGCACACCTCCACCAGTGACCGTGCGAGTATTTCCCAAACTATCCGAATGAGCCACCTCTCCCTGGTATACAAATGAAACCGGTGCAAACCCTCGGTGCGGATGTGGTCCTATATCCATGGGGTTTACTCCGGGCGCAATGATCAGAGGTCCCAGATGATGTAACAACAGAAAAGGGCTGATCTGCCTGACCTTAGGTGCAGGTAATGGCTGACCCACCGCTACCTCACCCATCATGATATCCTGGGTGTCCAGGATTTGCTTTATCGTTCTCACGGCTAACTACCTGCTAAGAGATCTCCGGGGTTTCCAGTTCAGAAAGCGAAGTAGCAATTTCTTCCGATGTTACCTCATGCCGCACTATTTTCCCCTCAAAATAATCCTGGTATGCCTTCATATCAAAATACCCATGGCCGCATAGGTTAAACAGGATGGTCCTGGATATTCCTTCTTCTTTACACCTGTTAGCTTCTGCAATAGCAGTAGCGATACCATGAGTGGCTTCCGGAGCGGGGATGATCCCTTCTGCCCGGGCAAAACTAATTCCCGCTTCAAATACTTCAAGATTGTCATGAGCGGTGGCTTCGATGAGTTGGTCCTTCAACAGCTGACTTACAATTACCCCCGCTCCGTGATATCGCAGTCCACCTGCATGGATAGGGGCAGGAACAAAATTGTGTCCCAGGGTATACATGGGTAACAGGGGGGTCATACCTACCGTGTCCCCAAAGTCGTATCGAAAAACACCCCTGGTCAATTTTGGGCAGGAGGTGGGTTCGCTGGCAATACAGCGAATTTTTCTGCCTTCTTCGAAATTCAGTCGTAGAAAGGGAAATGCCAGCCCACCGAAATTGGAACCTCCCCCAAACGGAGCGATCACCACATCCGGGAGGTCACCGGCTTTTTCCAGTTGGCGGATAGCTTCCTGTCCGATAATGGTCTGGTGTAATTTTACATGGTTAAGCACACTGCCCAGGGCATATTTTGTGTCCTCACTGCCGGCAGCGCGTTCCACCGCTTCCGATATGGCTATGCCCAAAGATCCGGTGGTATCCGGATCCTGTTCTAGTATCTTACGGCCGGCTTCGGTGGTATCCGAAGGTGAGGCGTGTACTTTGGCGCCCCAGGTATTCATCATTACCTTCCGGTATGGTTTGTGATCGAACGATAACCGCACCATGAAGACCTCACACTCCATGTCGAAATGATTGCAGGCAAAGCTCAACGCGCTTCCCCATTGACCTGCTCCGGTTTCTGTGGTGATTTTTTTTACTCCTTCCTGCTTGTTGTAGTAGGCCTGGGCCACTGCCGTGTTGGGTTTATGAGAGCCGGTTGGACTGACCCCTTCATACTTGTAATAAATTTTGGCCGGTGTGTCTAATGCTTTTTCCAACCCATAGGCGCGGTAGAGTGGAGTGGGTCGCCACATGGAGTAAATGAATCTTACTTCATCCGGAATTTCTATCCATTTATCAGCAGAGACTTCCTGCTTGATCAACTCCATGGGAAATAGCGGGGCCAGGGCCTCTGGTCCAATAGGTTCTTTGGTACCTGGGTGTAGTGGTGGTAGCGGTTTATTGGGCATGTCCGCTACAATGTTGTACCACTTATCAGGTATCTCTTGTTCTGTGAGGAGTATCTTTCGGGTTTTCATAATAGCAAATGTTGATGTCAGGAATGACTAATTAATCGAATTGCCAATTGTTTCCAAACCGATTTGCATATTTATCTACTGGTCGGGACTGGTCTGGATGTTCTATGCTCCGCGAAGGACTCCGGTTTTATGGCATGTCAGGTGCTACGGGTTTTGCAGGTGTTAATACCAAATGGTGCGTATAATGGACAAAAACTAAAAAGGCTGGTTAATACAA
>JAUIKU010000313.1 GCA_030430675.1 Bacteroidia bacterium
CGTTTGTTGCTGAGGGCGCAGAAGAAACGGGATCATTTGCGCAGCCGGCGGCCAGGGTGGCAGCTCCGAGAGCCGAGGTACTTAGGAAGGTGCGTCTATTTATATTCATGATAGAGATAAGGTAACGGATGTGTTTAAGTTCAACTTATTAACTATTGGAAATCAACGGGTTTGGTTTCAAATAGGAGCCCGGCACCCAGGGAAATTTTTTCTCAAAATCCTCTATGAGTTCAACTCCAAAGCCTGGCTTATCCGGCAATGCCATGTAACCGTCAACCACCACCAGCGGATCTTTGAACAAGCCTTCTTTAAATGGATTATAGGTTTGATTCAATTCACACATGTGGCCGTTGGGAGAACCGGCCACAAAGTGAATGTTAGATATAGTGGTTAATCCCCCATGCCAGTTGTGTGGACACTGCAGGCGTCCAAATAGATTTGCCATCCGCGCTATATGCCAATTCTCGCTGATTCCTGTCAGGTTGCAATCCGATTGAATAATATCATAGGCACCTTCCGCGATCCATTGTTGCAATTGAAACCTGTTGGTAAATCGTTCTCCACCGGAGATCATTACGCTGGGCATGGCTTCTTTTATTTTAAGGTGTCTCTCAACCGAACCTTCTTCCCATTGATTCATGGGTTCCTCGTACCAATAAAATTTCAAGTCCTCCAGTACCGGACACAGTTGTTCGGTAATTTCCTCAAAAGTCCAGGCATGTTTTTCTAGCATAAGTTTGAAATCCGGACCTACAGCTTCCCGCAGCTTTCTTAGAACGGCCAGGTATTTTTCCATGTTCATTTTTCCGTGTTCCCAATCCGTGCCATTGCGAAACTTAAAAGCGGTGTAGCCTTGTTCTTTGTATTTCAAAGCCTCTTCGATTAGTTGGATCTCCCCATCTTCGTACCACTTGTGGCTGACACCTCCACTGGCGTAGATAGGCATGGTATCTTTCGCTTCGCAATCAGTTGCCAGTAATTGATACACCGGTTTACCCTTGGCCTTGCCAATTATGTCCCAGAGCGCATTGTTAATTCCCGCCCAGGCGGCCCGGGGAAGATAATCCTTCCAGGGTCCCCCGGAAGTCAGGTAATCCGCATCAAAAGGGTTTTTACCTTTCATCACCGGTGTAATATGCCGGTCGGTGAATTGCTTGATTTCCATAGGGTTGCTATATGGCGTCCCTTCCGCAATACCCACAATGCCCTGATCGGTAAATACTTCCACCAAAGCCGAATCTGTTTTCCAGACTACATATTTGTTAACCTGCCACAGTGGCTCCCCATCTTCGGGCACAAACGACATGGGAGTTACTTTTATGTCAGTTATTTGAATGTCCTCTCTCTGGATGAGGTCCAGGGGTCGGCGAATATTGTTGGATTTGGCAACTGGTTCTTCCTTATTATCAGGTGCGCAAGCGGCAGTTGAGGCCAGCGAAATCGCTCCCGTGGCCTTAACAGAATTTTGAATAAAAGCTCTTCTATTCAACCGTTTCATAGTGTGGTATTTAAAAAGAAGAGTGGCTTTTTGATTAAATCTACTGGTCAGTAGAAAGAATTAAATGCTAAACCTTTTCAAAATTCAACAGCGACAGCCTCAAGGTCTTTAGGCCGGAACTGATCAGGTTGTATACCGATTGGGTCATTATACCCATGATCTCACCAATTTCAGAACAGGGTAAATCATTGAAAAATCTCAGGTATATAGCTTCCTTTTGTTGGTACGGGAGTGCATTCAGGGCAGCGGTTATTGATGTTTTTATATCTTCCCCCAGATCCCAGCTATTAATTGGCTCCGTTAGCAAAATCTCAAAACCGTTTAAATACTCAACATGAAGATTTTTCTTTTGCTTTTTTAACAGATCCAGCAACCTTCGCCGGTAACAGGTGAATAAGTAACCTTTGATATTTTTAACTTTTCCCAGCTTTGATCTCCTGTTCCATAGATCGAGAAATAAGTCTTGAATGCAATCGGAGGCAACAGGCTGGTAGGAGGTGAATTTGTGGCCGTAGTTGAATAAGCTATCGATGTTTTGCTCGTAGATCAGCCTGAAAGCAGTGAGGCTTCCCTCTTTAAATGCATTCCATAATTCCTGATCATTTTGCTGATGCGTTTTAGCATTATTCTTAGAAATAAAAATCTGCCTTCCGGCATTTCCGGAATCCAGGTCCGCAATTTTCAATTTCCTATTCATCGGTAGTGAGAGAAGGTAAGTTAGCATAATTATAAATCTTAACAAATATTGCGTGACTCAAATTGTGCCGCATTATTTGAAATGCAACCGATTGAAACCAGTTAGTACTTCACCATAGGTACGTTTTTTTAAGCGGAAAGCAGATGTTTGGTTCAAGAACCAGGTGTTTCAATTAATACCAATTGCATCAGTTACTTCTGTCACCATAACTCAATACCGGATGCTGGAAGTAGGATTTCCCAACGGTCATATAGGAAGTTCAGGGCTTTGAAAATTTGTATATTCTTAATATCGCATTAGAGTTTTAGAAGAATCCGGCCCGACAGTTAGAAGGAGAGGCAACTTGGATTGGAAGATGCATACAGCCATGTCATATTATGGTTGTGATTCAAAAATAGTGACAGTAGGTTTTCACCGATAGTTCCTCTTTATATTGATTTATCAAGCAAGAGCAAAAACTGATTAACATTGAAAAAAGAGGAGTTACAGGAGTTAACGAAATAGAATGCTTTTACCCAAAGTGCATTTTATTTACAGGGTATTGATATTGGCACTGGCTGTTTTCTGTTGCAGCTGTGGCAATCAATCGAAACTCCCACATGGGGATATTGACAACGGCGGACTTTTCTTACCCGATGGATTCGAAGCTGTAGTGGTTACCGACAGCATCGGGCGTGCCAGACATCTGGATGTGAATAAAAATGGGGACATTTATGTAAAACTTACCCAGGCCAGCCAGGATATGGGGAATGTTGCTATCAGGGATACCGACAACGATGGAAAAGCGGACAGTATCGCCTATTTTGGAGCGTATAAAGCTGAGAGTGGTTATGGCCCAACCAGTATGAGGGTATACGATGGCTATATTTATTTTAGTACTAAGGGTGCTGTTTACAGACAGCAACTTACTCCTGGTAGATTGATACCCGAAAGTAAGGTAGAGCTGGTTCTCACAGACGACTATTTGACTGAACATATTGGTAAAACCCTGGCTTTTGATGATAATGGACATATGTACGTCAATTTTGGCTCGATAAGCAATAATTGTCAGGTAGATAACAGGATCCCCCAAAGCCCCGGCCAGTATCCCTGTGATGAACTTGCTGAGCATGCCGGCATATGGAAATTTGATGCCCACAAGCTTGATCAAACTCAAGAAGACGGGGTACGGTATGCCACCGGACTGCGAGACGGAATAGCTATGGACTGGAATCATGCCACAAGTACATTGTTTGCAGTGGAGCATGGCAGAGACGATCTGCATGGCACCTGGCCATCAATTTATTCAGAGTGGGAAAATGCCATGTTGCCCTCGGAGGAATTTTTCGAAGTGAAGGAAGGAATGAACGGTGGCTGGCCTTATTACTATTATGATCAGTTGCAACACAAAAAGGTTGTGTCTCCGGAATACCGCGAGATCGACTTGAATGAGGACATAGGTATACCCACAGATCCAATAATTGGTTTCCCGGGGCACTGGGCACCCAATGATCTTTTGTTTTATACCGGTGATCAATTCCCGGACCATTATAAAAACGGGGCCTTTATCGCATTTCACGGATCAGGTCGTAGGTTTCCATATCCGCAGTCGGGTTATTTTGTTTGTTTTGTTCCGTTTAAAAACGGTACGCCATCGGGTTCCTGGGAAGTATTCGCGGATGGTTTTGCCGG
>JAUIKU010000314.1 GCA_030430675.1 Bacteroidia bacterium
GCCCAATGAAAAGGGCAGGGCAAATCTTAAGTACGTCTGTTCCGCTGCTGAGCAGATTTCCGAACATCTGTCGACTGACTGTATCATTCTCAATAAGAGTACTGTTCCTCCAGGAACCGCCTATCTTGTGCAGGACATAATCAAACGGGGCTTGAAAAAGGATGTAAAATTTGCGGTTGGTTCCTGCCCTGAGTTTTTAGCAGAAGGAACTGCGGTGGAAGACTTGAGAACCCCTGATAGAATTGTCTACGGGTGCGATGACCGGGAGGCACTGGATAAGATTACCCAGTTTTTTACTTTCCTGCAGAGAAGGGATTCGTTGTGTCCAATGAGTACCTTAAGCTCGGAACTGACCAAATATGCCGCCAATGCCATGTTGGCTACAAAGATCTCCTTTATGAATTCACTGGCTCATTTATGTGATTCCATAGGGGCCAATATAAGAGAGGTACAGGATGGTATTGGCAGGGACCAGCGCATTGGAGGTAAGTTTTTAAATGCCAGTATGGGGTATGGAGGAAGCTGTTTCCCCAAGGATACCCAGGCCATTGCCGAATACGCTGTATTACACGATGTGCCTTTATCCATTATTGAATCGACCATTAAAATAAACCATGATACCGTCGATTACTTTTACAACAAGATTTTGGAAGATTTTAAGGGCAACGTAAAAAACCGGAATTTCATACTGTGGGGAATTGGATTTAAGGCCCGTACAGACGATTTGCGAGAGAGTAAGCCGGTGGAAATTGCCCGGAAACTGATGGACGAAGGGGCACACCTTCATATTTACGATACTGTTCCCGGAGCTTTGACGAATTTCAAGCGAGAAAATCCGGAATACAAAGGTAAATACACCTTGTACCGTGATCAGTACGAGATGTTTACCGATGAAATTGACGGATTGATTATCGGAAATGAACATGAAAAATTCAGGAATCCCGACTTCGATAGACTGGAAGTAATGCGAGGTAAGAATGTTTATGACGGTAAAAACATTTTGAACAACTACTTGATCCGCAGACTTACCGGGCTCAAATTCCAGTATAAAAGCGTTGGAAAAGACTCGGTGGTAAACGGACTGGATCGTTCGAAACTGGTCAGCTTCTTACTGGATAAATATATGGATTAAAGGTCCTGTATAATAGGAGACTTCAAAATACCTCAGATGCCGCTTCAATTTAAAGGAGCGGCATTTTTTATTGCTCTAAACACGCGTCATTGTGGATAACTTATCAGTGGCACTTAGGGCAAATCATAATTCCGGCCCATCAAATTCATCAGAAAACTTACACTGCTTGGGTAAGGTATGTTCTTCGTGAATATTTGAAAGCACATCCCTCTATTTTTACCTCTGAATCAAATCCCATAATGCGCGGGAGGAGAACTTGCAAGTGTTAAACAAAATTGAATGCGTTCATGATGTGGATCAATGATCGTAAAACATGGGCAATAGCCCCACTATTTTTTTTTCTTGTGTATACCTCATTCGGGCAAAGTTTTACCAACGTAGGAGCAGCCAGGAATGCCCAGGTGGATGCAGGTAATACCGATGGTGGCCAATCCTGGGCAGATCTCAACCAGGATGGATACCTGGATCTGATTGTAAATACCAACAATAACACCGGACGTTCCCGTTTGTTGTTCTGGAACTCATCAACCAATCAGTATGATGACGTTACCAGTACCCATGCACCAGATTTGCTGTCCAATACCTGTGAACGATCGGCCCTGGCCGGTGATTTCGATAATGATGGCGATCTGGACTTTATGAGAAGTTCATCTGGTAGGCTGGAGATCTATGAAAACCTGGGTGCCTCCGCTTCACCCGCATACAGTTTTAGTCTTAAACAGGTAGTAAACGGAGCCTGGTTCAGCGGATTGGGTACCCAATCCGGGATGAACAATGAAGGACTGGCATGGATGGATTTTGATGGAGATGGTGACCTCGATGTTTATATGGAAGATCATCAATATGGTCAGGATATACTGGAAAATGACGGGACCGGGACTTTTACACACTATACCCCTGATAGCGACTCCAAGGGTTTTCCAACCAATGGGATCTCAGGTGACTATTCAGTTACTGCCGATTTGGACAACAACGGTGATGTAGATATCGTAGCCCGCAGAGAAGGTACAACTTCGGCGTTGCAACATGTGGATATCTTTTTTAATGACAGTGACGGTACTTTTAGCCCCAACAACACGGTTAACCTGGATACCCGGAATGGTTTTAAAGGAGGGGTGGCCATAGCCGATTTCGATAATGATGGCGATTTTGACTATTTCTGGACCAATCATGGAACAGCTTCAGGCAACGTAACTCATATTATCGCAGAACAAACCGGCCTGAACAGTGGGATATTTGCCCAGGCCAGTGTGACTATTACTCCTGCTCCTTCCTGGACCGGCCTTGAAATTGAAGGGATCGCCATGGGCGATGTCAACAATGATGGAAAAATAGATGTATTCCTGGCCCC
Source organism: Bacteroidia bacterium (assembly GCA_030430675.1). Classification (GTDB taxonomy): domain Bacteria; phylum Bacteroidota; class Bacteroidia; order Cytophagales; family Cyclobacteriaceae; genus SZUA-3. The sequence goes on from JAUIKU010000314.1 coordinate 2,484, forward strand.
AGATTCAGGTGCCGGGTATTTACTTATCAACAATACGTCTGGAGGAAATTTCAGCTTTACGCACAGCAATTCCGGCATAAACCTTTCAGCAGATGGGGAAGGAAGTGCATTTGGAGATTACGACAATGACGGCGATCTCGACCTTTACGTAAACATCAGGAACGGAAACAACCAGTTGTGGGAAAATGACCTGGGTGGAAATACCGATTATTTAAAGGTTGAACCACTAATCGACCTGGGTGGTGGGATAACCCGATCAGCAACCGGGGCCACTGTAGTTATTGAATTGAAGGGATGTACAGATCTAAAATTTATCCAGGAAGTCAGTGGAGGAGTAGGTCATGGATCCCAGAATGACTCCAGATTGCATTTTGGCCTACCTTCCGGTCCGAATACCCAGTATAAAGTAACTGCAAGTTTCGTACGTCCAAACGGTGGAGCCAGAACCATTGTGGAAAAGTACGTAACCCCTTCCGCTCTTGCCAACCAAACCATTCAAATACTGGATACCGATACCAGTGACCCCGATGCACACCCGGCCCCCTTAGACGATAACTTCGACGTAGCCAGAAATTCAACTAATAATTCTCTGGATGTCCTGAATAACGATACGGATCCAAACGCGGAAGATTTGACAATTTCATTGCTGAGTGCTACCACCAACCAGGGTGGCACAGTTTCGGTAGATGATAATGGGACTCCGGTAGACCCAACCGATGATTTCCTCGATTACACCCCACCAGCCGCTTTTAGTGGTGTGGATAACTTCACCTATCATGTTACCAACCAGTCGGGTTTTTGCTCATCTGCGGATGTCACTATAACCGTAAACAGTCCACCCACTGGTGACGATAATTCGGTTAGTACTGCTGAAGATGTTACCTACACCTTCACCGCCGCAGATTTTACTTTGAACTACAGTGATGCTAATGCAGATCCCTTTGCTGAGATCCGCATCACCAGTTTGGAATCGGTAGGCAACTTACTGCTGGGCGGTTCACCGGTGACACTTAACCAGGTGATCACGGCGGCTCAGCTCTCCGGTGGACAACTGACTTTTGTGCCAGTAGCTGATCAGAGCGGCAGTCCTTATGACAGTTTTGATTTCGAGGTAGGAGATGGCACGGACTTTTCCACCTCCGATTATACCCTGACAGTGAATGTTACCCCGGTCAATGATGCTCCTGGTGGTAATGATAATGCAGTTACCACTAGCGAAGATATTACTTATACTTTTGCTGCGGCAGACTTTACGGTCAACTACACTGATCCGGAAGGAGATGCTTTTGCCCAGATCCGCATCACCAGTTTGGAATCAGTGGGCAGCTTGCTGCTGGGCGGTGCCCCTGTCACCTTGAACCAGGTGATTACGGCGGCTCAGC
>JAUIKU010000066.1 GCA_030430675.1 Bacteroidia bacterium
TTATCTTCCTTAGTTTATTCTCACCAGTTATTTCCATGAGGTAAATTTAGTGAATCGCCATTAAAAACGCCGAAATTACCAGGTGGAAAAGTCCAAACTGATCTATTCCCAACTGCACCGGGCTATGCTGCCCAACTGAGAATCCTGCCTCACCTCAATATAGGTGTCTATCTCTGTCTGCAAGTCTTCTACGTGTGATATAATTCCTACGATGCGATTTTCTTTGGGTAATGTTTTGAGCGTTTCAAAAACCAGCTGCAGAGAGTTTCGGTCAAGTGCTCCAAATCCTTCATCCAGAAAGAAAAAGCTTTGCTCAGCCTGGTTTAGCTTCTTCACATTTTCCGCCAGGCTCAATGCCAGGGAGAGCGAAGCCTGAAATATCTGCCCACCGGACAATGTCTTCAGCAATCGCAGCTTGCCATTATTGAGGTAGTCTCTTACTACAAATTCATTTTGCTGGTTCAACTCCAGACTCAATCTGTTGCCGGTGAGCCTGGTGAATCTGGTGTTGGCGGTTTTACATAAATTCTGCAGGTAAACCGAAGAAATAAAATTGATAAAACCGTTACCGCGAAGCAGGTTGCAGATCTCCTGTGTGTTGTCTTTCCTCACCGAAAGTTCCTTTAGTTCCTTCTCCAGTTCATCCTTCTTTTGTAACCTGGTTACATATTGGTCGTGGGTCAGTTTTTTATGAGAAAGTTGATGATTGAGTTGTTTTAGTTCCATCTTAGTATCATCCAACCTGTCATTTAGCTGTCGGTGCCTGATGGCATCGTATCGGTCCTTACCCATTTTATTTTGCAGCGATCGATGTCGTTCACGTGAGGTATTCAGGTCCGTGCGATACTTTTGTATTTCATTTTGTTCCTGCTCCACATCCAGGCCAAGTTCCAGAACTTTTCTCACCTCTTTCAAGCCTTTGAATGACTCTTTCTTACAATCTTTGACCAGGCTGGATTCCAACTGATCCAACTGTGTTTTTATCTGAGTAACCTGCGTTTCCAGTGATTGAAGATTGCCTTCTTGTTGGTTCAGGCTTTTTTGAGCCTTGGATAATTGATCGAATACCTGCTGGTAGTTCTGGTCAATTCCGGTTAAACTGGCCTTTATTTGATCACTCATGGTCCGTAGCTGTGCTTTGGTCTTATCTGACAAGCGCTTTTGATCTACGGTATTTATAGTGCCTGCCATATGTTCAACCCGGCCGGTTATTTGCTCTTTGGCGGTGGTTATTCCCGCTAATTGTTCAGAGAGCGCATCTCTTTGTATAGTGAGTTTTTTCAATTGCTCTAACCGCACCGGCAGGGACCCAAGTTCAGTTTCTGCCAATTTGATGGACTGGTTCAGTTCCTCGATACGGCGCTCCAGATTTCCAGGGGGTTTTTGCGGTCTTTTCTGTTCGGGGTAGTTTTTCCGGTGCCTATCCAGCTCTCGGGTTGCCAGCTGATATTTTTGATTTAAATTTTCCAATGCCCGTTGCCTGCCCTCGATCCTGGTTGCAACAATGGACGCCTGTTGTTCTCGCTGTCTTGCTTGTTCATAAGTTTGTTCCAGGGTCTCCAGCCCTGACCGGGCATCCCGTATTTGCCTGGCCAGGTCGGTAGTGGAAAGTGGTGTGGGGTGATTGAGCGATCCGCAAAGCGGGCATGGTTTGCCTTGTTCCAGGTGACGGGCATGGGTGCGCCAATCATCCTGAACCAGCAGAGCCTGCAGCTCCTTTCGGGCCTTCAATATCTCTTGTTTATAAACTTCGATTTTTTTAGGTGTTGACAACAGCTGCTTCCGTTCCTCGTTTAAAGAAGTGATTTCACCCTGTATGTCTGTTTGTTCCCTATGGAGCGCTTGGCACTGATTATCTTTATCTGTATGAATAGCCCACCAATTTTGCAATTCCGTCAATTGCTGCTTTTTTAACAGAGCTTCTGATTTTTTAGATGAGACATTCCTTGATTCCTCAACTAAACTTTCCAGATCCTTAAGCTTTTGATCCAGGTTGACCAAAGACTTAGTTACCTGGTCATGTTGGCCCATGACCGTATCCAAATCACTTTGTTGATCTCTAAGTGTTATCAAAAGGTTCAAATCGTTGATTTGTTGCTGTAACCGGTCTTTGGTGGCAAATTCCTGCTGAGCCTGTTTCCATTGCTTTTCCAGGTTGGCTACTTCTCCGGTTAGTTTTCCCACGGTTTCAATGGCCTGCTGCAGGTCAGCCTGCTTCGATTTTGCCTCTTCCAGTAAATCGACTTGTCTTAAAACTTTGCTTTTGAATACTTGCTGGACCCTGAGAAATCGGTTTAACTGGTGTTGCTTTCGTTGGTAAAAATCCTGTTCGGACAGCAGTGTGGTTAACCGCTCGTCTACTTCCGAGAACTCCTGATACAAGTGCTGCAGAACCTGTAGTTTGTTGGTTTGTTGGATGAGCTCGGCTTCAGCCGCTGTTTTCTTTTCAGTCTCTGCGGTGAGCTTTGCAATTTCCTTGACCAATTGTTTTAGAAGATTCTTGTCTATATCCTGGAACTGAGAAAGCTGTCCATCCAGGTAACTATGCTGGTTCTTTACCAGTCCCAATAGATGAAAAGCTTTGGCAGCGATATCAAACCGGTCCAGATTAAACAGCTCTTTAAGCATCTGGGTTCGGGCTGCAGGTTTCTGGTCAATGAATTCTCGGAACTTTCCCTGGGGTATAATGACCGTTTGCATAAAGTTTTCATAGGTCATTCCCAGAACATCGGAATTTGACAGCGGCCGCCAGTCATTCTTTGACCATTGGTAGTAGCTGCGATCTTTTACTTCAACCTTTTGAAAATCTTTGGCACTGCGTCGCGCCAAAAAATAGAAACGGTATTTATTCTGATGATTTCTGCCTCCCCGAAAAATGAAATCAATGCTCATCTCGTTGCTTTGCAGGTTCATCATATTGTAGTAGCGGTCATCACCTGCCTTGTTCAACCGGGTACTGCGATCGAACAGAACGAACATTATCGCCTCCAAAATAGTGGATTTCCCGCTTCCTACCGGACCGAATATCCCGAATAACCTGGCTGAAACCAACGGGTCGAAATCAATGGACACCGACTGGACATAGGAATAGAGCCCTTTTATGGTCAACTGAACGGGTATCATAGATCAGTTGTGAATAATTTCATCCAAAATGTCTAGCAAAGCGGGATTCGGGTGCTGGCCTTTTTTGTATTTAAAATACTCTACAAACAACGACTTAAGGTCCTGGCTTAGATCGATGGAGTCCTGAATCCGCTGTGGCTGGTCAGTGGTGGCTAGTTCAGGGATAATGGACACAATTCCCTGATGGACTTTATGAAGTCTTTGCTTGTCTTTGGCTCCCAGGTAGTTGTCAGTGACCAGGGTCAACTCCACAAACGTATCCGGATGATCTGTAAGCCAGGCTACCGCCCCTTCCAGGTCCTCGAACCTTTGCCGGGTGAGTTTGCGGCCCTTTCTGATGTTCACCGTTTTTTGGATTGCCGGTTGTCCGGGGACCAGCTCGATAATCTCCACACTCTTTTTTTGATCGGCCTCACTGAAACTGTAACTCAAGGGGCTTCCGCAGTAGACTACCGGGATTGGTGCTGGAATTTCTTGCCTTCTGTGTAAATGCCCCAACGCTGCATACTGAATGGTTTCTGGCAAATCTTCCGTGAATATGGCCTGGGCGCCACCCTGGAACAGTATTGATTTTTCGTCATCACTCTCCTCTGGGCCTGGGACACTTTTGCTGGCAAAATATAGGTGTGCCATCATTAAATTGACGCCATGATCGTCACAGTATTTATCTGAGAGACTTTTCCATTGTTGGGTAAGTAATTTTCGCAATTGATCCTGCGGATGATCTTTTCCCAGAAATTTTTTAAAGGTTATTTCATTGGCGTAAGGTGTTAACAGTAACCTCAGAGGATCATTTATACCAGGTAATGCCAACTCGATGAATCCCGGGGCTGTTCGTATTACTTTTAAACCTGAATCCAGTTCAAAAGGAGCTATTTCAGTATCCGGATGGCCATAAAGTATAATTCCGCAGTTGGCTGCCAGAGGATGGGGTGCCTCAATTCTTTCCGCGGAATCGTGATTGCCCGCAATGGCTACTACTGCACGCCTGCCGTAGTCAGAAAGCCTGAACAGGGTTTGGTAGAATAGCTCAATAGCTTCCGTGACAGGATTATAAGTGTCGAATAAGTCTCCAGCTACCAGTACTGCATTCACCTGTTCCCTGTCGGCAATCTTTATTATTTCCTGCATTACCATTTGCTGCTCATCAATCCGGTTAAATTCCTGTAGTCGCTTACCCAAATGCCAGTCACCGGTATGCAATATTTTCATGCAGAAGCTGTTTTAGATTTAATCAAAGATAAATTTTATATAAATAACCCGTGTAAGAATGCCCTTTTTAATAAGTAGTTAATCACTACTGGATAACCTATTTTGCACAGTCTTTGCTAGAACTATGGTTGAATCACATGGTGAAGTAATAAAGTATTGATAATGAGCAAATTAAGATTTTTGTTCTCTGCCATTTTTATAGGTATAACTCTATATTTACCGGCCCAGTCTCCGAAAACTCCGCTTTCACGGGTGATCAACGTATCCGGGACCACACAAATTGCCCCCAGCCTTAGTGGGGATGGAAAGCATATGATTTTCATCTCCACATCCAATCTGAAGAGTGAATTACTGGTATTCTATTCATTCCAACAGCGTCCGGGCAAATGGACTCAGCCAGAACCGGTAGCTGCCATTAACCGGTCCCTTCCCATTAATCACATTGGAGGTTATAGTTTAAGCTACGACGGAAACTATATATTCTTTACCAGTCGCAAATCCTATGGAATCGGGAAATATGATATTTGGTACAGCAAAAAGACCGGTAAGAATCAGTGGTCATCCCCCACAAACCTGGCCAAGCCGGTAAACTCCGCATTGGATGATGGTTGTCCCAGTGTATCCCCGGATGGCAGAACGCTGTATTTTGTCAGGTGTCAATCTATGGATCAACAGGAGGGTACTGGTTGCCAGTTGATGGTTTCGGAGAAGCGGAACCAGGAACTATGGGGAGAACCCACCGCCTTGCCGGATTACATCAATGATGGGAATATCATGTCACCGAGGATCCTTGCAGATAATCAGACCCTGATTTACGCCAAAGGACAGGGTGACCACTGGGATCTTTATCAGACCAGGCTGGTCTCGGGATCCTGGAGCAAGCCGGTAGCGCTTGATTACGTTAACAGCCCCGGTGCGGAACGTTTTGCCAGTATTCCGGCTCAGGGTGATGTAATTTATTATTCCGCCAAATTCAAGGGGGATTATGATATAATAAAGGCGAAAATTCCGCCGGCCATGCAGCCCAACAAGGTACTCTATCTAAAAGGAGCGGTAACTGATAATCAAGGGGCTCCTATGGAAGCTTTTATACAGGTTTACGATGTTGATCAGAAAAAGCTGGATCAATACTACCGCACTGAACAAAACAATTCGGGGTTTGAGTTGTACCTGGCGGCAGGAAGGCAGTATGATTTTTCCATAGTTTCCCTGGACGAGGGGTACGCATTTTATTCAGAAGAGTTTGATTTAAGGGATCTCTCCGTAAGTACCCGAAGGAAGATGGATATCTCGTTGGATCCATTGGTATCAGGTGCCAGTTTCCAACTACCCTGTCTGTATTTTGAAAATGACTCTACCCTGAGCCCCTCTTCGAGATTCGAATTGAGCAGAGTGATTAAACTGCTTAAAAATAACCCGGGAATCAAAGTGGAAATTGCGGTTCACCGGGAGTATCTGCCACCCGATACCGTGTCAACACCCGAAGTACAATTGCTGGTGGAAGCCCCCGATGACAGTACCTTCGTTGAAGAGCCGGTAATCACTGAAAGCAGTTTAAACGTATTGGATGAAGCACTGGTCAATAGTGTGGACAGTGTACATCAGGAATTACCTTCACCACCCCGGGACCTCACTGAAATTCAGGCAGAAGTTATTTCCCACTATCTTCAGCAAAGAGGAGTACCCGATTATATATTGACTGTCAAAGGATATGCCGATTCGGAACCGTTGGTTGAAAATGAAAATTCGACGGATTCACTACAGAACCGCCGCATAGAGTTGAAGGTTTTATAGTAGGACACAATACTTCCCAATACTTACTACTTGATCCATATCCAGGCAGCTGAGCTGGGCCCCTCCCGGGTAATAGCCAGGTAATAGCCTCAACCGGTGAGGCTCCAAAACTGTAAATTCCATATTGTTGACAGATCGGAAGGTTACGTATTTCAAGTTCACAGTATTTATAAAAGCAGGTACATTAAATGAGCTTTGAAAGGATAAAAAAAAATAACATTTTATCAGTAACTTGGTAGTTGAATAATAAATGAATGCGTAGAAGCTTTTTTCTGGTTGTCCTGCTGCTAACCCCATTTTTGACCATTGCCCAGACTGCTGCGGAAGAGGTGATTTCCGATGCCAGTTATCCCCAGGCCATTGCTTATTTGGAACAGGGTAAAGCCAAGTATAATGAAGGTGACTATCGCAGTGCGGTAATCGCTTACAACAAAGCCCTGGAGTTGCAAGACAGTTTAGTTGACGCCTACTTTCAAAGGGCATCCGCCAAAAGTATTCTTCAGGACTACGAAGGCGCTTTGAAAGATTACAGTGCGGTAATTAGATTGGATCCCGCCTACACCTCTGCGTATTATTATCGAAGTTATCTAAAGCATGAGTTGGGTTTTCAACGAGATAGTTCACTTCAGGATATCAATATTGCTATTGACCTTGCGCCCAACGATGCCAAACTCTATGCCCGCAGGGCCTACATAAAAGCCCATACCTTCGACCTGGAGGCAGATAAGATCAATCACACTTCAGCGATTGAAGATCTTGATAAGGCCATTGAACTTGATAGCAGTAATCCCGAGTTCTTTCGGCAAAGGGGATTTAGCAAATCGCAGGAGGGTGAAACCTTGGCAGCTGCGGCCGATTTTGAAAAAGCCATTGCCATTGATCCGGACAACGCGGACAATTATAACGAGAGAGGATTGATCAGATTAAAAATCGAAGATTTTCAGGGTGCGGTAGAGGATTTTTCAAAAGCCATCGAAATCAGGGACGACCAGGAATATCTTTTTAGGAACCTGGGCCTGGCCAAGTATAACAATAAGGATTTTTACGGTGCGGTTGACAGCTATTCCAAAGCCATCGATTTAATCAGCGAAGCATTGCGAACTGAAAAATTTGATCGAGCCTATAAATTTAAGCTGACTAACGCCTACATCATGAGAGGGGCATCCTTCATCGCTTTGCGCAAAGTTTATGAAGCTTGCGCAGATTTCAGCCAGTCATACGAACTGGGAGAAAAGAGAGCGCTGAATTACCTGAAAAAATACTGCCGGCCTTAAATTATCGATACTCGGCCAGCGCCTCTGCTTCATCAAACAAGTCCAGCGCTGCCTGCAGAATTTCGTTTTGCTGGTTGAAAATGGGATAAAATCCCTTGCTGTCCCAGGCCAGTTTAGCAATTTCAGCCTTCATATAGATTTTCAAGAGGCCACGGCTGCTGTCCAGTCCTTCCTGATCCAATTCAATGCCGTTGGCTGATGCCATTTTGGCGAAATCCTGGAGCATCTCATCAGTGACTTCAAAATTGTCGAAGTAGTCCTGGTAATCCATTTTTTTCAGTTTATTCTTATTCTTTTGATAATAGGAGAGAGGGTACTCCCGGTAAACCGAATTGTACAGAATCTTTCTCAGGTAGTCGGAATTCATACTGGTATCGATGGGAACGAAGTGATCCGGAATAATTCCACCACCTCCGTAAACCACCCGACCCTTTGAGGTAGTATAGGTCAGACTATCGTTGATTTTAATACTGTCCTGATGGAATAATTCACCATTGGTATGCCTGGTGATATAATCTTCGTAGTACTCCAGGGACTTTCCATCATAAGGTCGCTGGATAGATCTTCCACTAGGAATATAGTATCTTGAGATAGTCAAGCGCAACTCAGATCCGTCACTCAGTGGAATCTGATTTTGTACCAGCCCTTTTCCGAACGACCTTCTTCCTACGATAAGTCCCCGATCATTATCCTGTATGGCACCTGAAACAATCTCAGAGGCAGAAGCACTGCCTTCGTTGATCAATACAATAAGCGCTCCTTCCTCAAACACGCCGTTTTTGCGTGCCCTGGCTTCTGAATCATACCGGTCTTGCTTACCGTCTGTATAAACAATCATTTTATTGCCGGAGATAAATTCGTCGGCCATTCTTATGGCACGATCCATATAACCTCCTGGGTTGTTTTGAAGGTCCAGGATCAATTTTTTCATTCCCTGGTCCTGAAGATCAGTAAGGGCAGTATAAAATTCATCGTAAGTGGTGGCGGCGAACCTGGTTACTTTTATATATCCTATATCCTCCTTGATCATATAATTTGCTGCCACTGAGTGCTGGGGTATTTTATCGCGAATAATATTGAAGTGGAGCAAGTTGTTTTCCGATCGACGTTTGATACCCAGCTCAACCTCCGTACCCTTGGGACCCCTTAAGAGGTCGAATACATCGCGGTTGGTAATGCCAATTCCCGCCACTACATCACCATCGACTTCTACAATCTTATCACCTGACAATAATCCCACTGCTTCGGAGGGGCCGCCTTCCAATGGTGTTATCACATAGATGGTGTCTTTGATAATGTTGAACTCGATTCCAATACCATCGAACTCACCTTCCAATTGAGAATTGGTCAGCTCACGGTCTTTTGCAGGAATATAGACCGAATGAGGGTCCAATTTTTCCAGCATTTCATTTATGGCTTCATCTACCAGTTGCTCTGCGTTTACTTCATCTACATAATCCCGCTCAACATAAGTAAGTATCTCCTTGAATTTCACCAGGCTGCTGATAAAGTTGCTCATGCTCGATTTGGGGTCGGCCATGGTAGCACCGGTCAATATTCCTACCGCCAAGGTAATGGCCAGCAAAATGGGAAGGAGTATATAAAATTTTTGATTCTTAGTCTTATTCACGATAATTTACCTCAATATTTCCTCTAAAAGTAGGGTATTTGGGTGGTTCATAAAATTTAAACTTGGGGTTAATATTACATTTATAGGATTAACCCATTTGAAACTTCATTCGCAGACCCTACAGCTCTCTATTATACGGATTTACAACAAATTACGTTCCAAATATACCAATTTCCGCTGGCATTAATTTCATTTTAATATAAAAGAGGATTTGTTCACCTTTTCTTTATATTTGTAACAAAGGGAGGTGTTTATCGGTGGACCTTAATCAGAAAAAAATATCAGACCTGGTAGGTGAGAATTACCTGTATGCGTCAGTTTTACACTATTTCGGCATACAATTCTACGATTACAGCGAACTGACTTTACACCAGGTCTGTGAAGCCAAGGGAATCCGTATGGAAGCGCTGATCAGTGGGTTGGAATCTGCGGTAGAGGTGGATGAATCAGAGGAAGTGGCACTGGTTGGTTATCCCATTGAACTGGTGATCGAATATCTAAAGCATGCCCATTATTTATTTATAAAAAGGAGATTGCCCTACATCACCACCCTGGTGGCGGATCTTAGCGAAGAACCGGGATTTTATAGCAGTATCGTAAAAGATTTGAAGTTTGTTTTTCCCCTGTTTGTTGAAGACTTCATACACCATATTCATGAGGAAGAAGACAGCCTGTTTCGTTATGTTTCATTGTTGAAGAAGGTTACTTCCAATCACTATAATCCCTCTCAGGTTTATTACGAGATGGAGAAGTATTCTATTCAACAGCATGCCATCAATCACGATGTACATGATGACGAGATGAAGGGCATTCGAAACATCACCAACGATTATCAGCTCCAAACTAATGCCCCGTTGCATATACGGGTTGTTTACGCCGAGCTGGAATCTTTTGAAAAGAGTTTGGTCACTCATGCCCGCATTGAAGATGAGATATTTTTTCCCAAAGCCTTAATGTTAGAAAGGGAAGTAAAAATTCTGCTTCAGCAGAAGGTGAGGTCAAACTAGCAATGAGCAGAATTATGGCAATTGACTATGGAGCCCGTAGGGTGGGAATTGCTGTAACGGATCCTGACCAAATTATTGCATCTCCGGTAACTACTTTGGCCCCCGAGAGCCTGATTATATTCTTAAAGCAATATACCGCGGCTGAAAAGGTCGAAAAAATAGTTCTGGGGTATCCGTTAAAGGAAGACGGCACCGCTACAGACCTTACCCAGCCGGTTGAAAGCTTGTACGAGCAGCTTAATACCGTTTTCCCTGGAATCGGAATTGTTAAGCACGATGAGCGTTACACCTCAAAATTGGCCAAGCAATCAATGATTACCGGTGGATTCAGTAAAAAGGCCAGAAGAAATAAGTCAAACGTGGATCGTATCAGTGCCACGCTTATCCTGCAGTCATACATGGAAGAAAGGGACCTGGCTTCATGATTTATCCAATTGTGGCTTACGGGGATCCGGTACTCAGACAAAAGGCCCGTGAAATCGAGCAAGGAGAACTCGATATCGAGTCACTGGTAAGAGACATGTTCGAAACCATGTATGCCGCACATGGTGTAGGACTGGCCTGTCCTCAGATTGGCAAGGCGCTGAGAATGTTCATAGTGGACGGAGAGCCCATGGATGAGGAAATGGCCGATTTTAAACGGGTGTTTATTAATCCCACCATACTTGATTCACAGGGAGAACCCTGGGCTTTTGAGGAAGGCTGCCTCAGTATACCGGGAATCAGAGAGGAAGTTAGCAGAGAACCTCATCTAAAGGTGCGGTATTACGATGAGCACTGGAACGCTCAGGTAGAAGAATTTACCGGACTGCGAGCGCGTATTATCCAGCATGAATACGACCATATTGAAGGAATATTATTCACCGATCATCTTTCAAGCTTCAAGAAACGAATACTCAAGGGAAAGCTGTCCAGCATCACCAAAGGGAAGGTGGAAATAGACTATAAAATGAGGTTTCCTGTGAAATCCAGGAATTGACACCGATTTGTTTATGATTTCTCCTGCACTCACTGTCAATAGCAAGCTACCAGATGTCGGCACCACTATATTTACTGTAATGTCTGCCATGGCTGCCGAATACCGGGCCATCAACTTGTCCCAGGGCTACCCGGATTTTCCTATCAGTAGTGAGCTGATTTCTCTGGTGGATCATTACATGCGAAATAATCACAATCAGTACGCACCCATGCCTGGTGTGCCGGAGTTGCGTCATCAGATCTCCAATAAATTGGAGCACACACTGGATCAGAATTTTGATCCTGACCGGGAAATTACTGTGGTTGCAGGGGCTACTGAAGGGGTGTATGCGGCATTAACCGCATTTGTGCACCAGGGAGATGAAGTAATCATATTCGACCCTGCTTACGATTTGTATGCTCCCTCTGTAATACTGTCCGGTGGTACACCGGTGCACCTGGAGCTTGAACTGCCCAATTTTTCCATTAACTGGCAGGAACTCGAAGCGAGTATTACCGATCGAACCAGGGTTCTGATGATCAACAACCCCAATAACCCCGCTGGCAGTATCTTGACCGCTGAAGACCTCCGTAAATTATCGGAGATCGTTATTAAAAACGATCTGATCATTATTAGTGATGAGGTTTATGAGCATATGGTTTATGGTTCGGAGGGGCATCAATCCTTGTTGTCGCACCCTCAGCTGCGTCAACGCGGCATTGCGGTTTTCTCCTTCGGAAAAACATTTCATGCTACCGGATGGAAAGTGGGTTATTGTGTAGCGCCGGAGGCATTGACCAATGAGTTGCGACGGGTGCATCAATTTGTAGCGTTTAGTGTGAATACTCCCATACAGATGGCACTGGCGGATTTTTTGAAAGAACCAGATCATTATCAGTCGTTAGCTGGTTTTTTCAAAGAAAAACGAGACCTGTTCCTGGGATTGATGAAAGATTCCAGGTTTGAACCGCTGCCCTGTGAAGGTACCTACTTTCAGCTAATGAAATACGGCTCCATCAGTGACTTACCTGACCAGGAGATGGCCACCTGGATGACAAAACAACATGGGGTGGCCTCCATTCCCACTTCAGTATTTTACCAAAGAAAAACCGACAATAAGATATTGCGCTTTTGCTTTGCCAAAAGTTCGGATACGCTTACCAAAGCTGCCGAGAAGCTATGCAGGATTTAAGGGTAACACTTTTTCAAAGCAGTCTTCACTGGCATGAACCTCAGGCCAACCGGGCGATGTTTGAGGAAAAAATATGGGCCAATAGTGACTCCACAGATTTAATTGTATTGCCTGAAATGTTCACCACAGGGTTTAGTATGGATGCCCCTCAACTGGCAGAGCCCATGGGTACCGGGACTCACGTATGGATGAAACAGATGGCGAAACAAACCAAATCGGCAATTGTCGGCAGTTACATAGTCAAGGAAAATGGCCAGTTTTTCAACCGTCTGCTATTTGTGACGCCTGAAGGTAAGCATACCGTTTACGACAAGCGTCACTTGTTTCGAATGGCATCGGAGCACCATACCTATCAACAGGGAGTTGAGAAACCCGTGATATTGTGGAGGGGGTGGAATATTTGTCCCCAGATTTGCTACGACCTGAGGTTTCCAGTATGGAGCAGGAACAGGGTTCGTCAGGGCAAGCCGGAATATGACCTGTTAATTTATGTGGCCAACTGGCCCGCTCCCAGAGTCAATGCCTGGGACACATTGTTACAGGCCAGGGCAATTGAAAACGCAAGCTACTGTATTGGAGTAAACAGGGTGGGCAAGGACGGAAATGAAATCGAATATTCAGGGCACAGTGCGGTGATTGACCCAAAAGGATCAGCGATCAACTTTGTCGCAAACCGCGAAGAGACTATCAACAGTACGCTTAGTAGCACAGATCTTAGTGCCTACCGGGAGAAATTTCCGGTACACCTGGATGCTGATGACTTTACCATACAGGTTTGATTACAAAACAATCAATCTCCTGACATCCTTGCCACCGGACATCGATATTCCATTGATAAGGTAAATACCCGGAGCCAGGATACCACTATCGAACCTGATCAGGCGATTGGGATCTTCCTGTGAGCTCAAAACCAGTTGGCCAAGACCATTGTAAATTTCGAAAATAAAATTCTGATTTCCCCGCAAAGTGATCAGGTCATCCACTGAGGGGTTGGGAAACAGTTCCAGGGTAAATGTTTCCCCGCCGGACCCACCTCCGGGCACACTCAGATTTTCCAGTATATTTAGGCCGCCTTGTTTGCTTCCCACTACCAGGTGAGGCAATTCCCCACCCAGATGGGCGCTAGCTAAGGTTGCTCCACGACCCCAGCGGCTTCTTACGGAGTTTTCATCAGTGGCCGGTTCGATCACCAGATCGAAAACCTGTGGCGGGTTTGATTCTGTAGCGTCCAGGAAGTCACGGTAAACACGCATTACACCGGTAGCATCAGTGGTAACAAGTTCGACTTCTCCATCGTTGTTTATGTCAGCTGCCATGGGTGCCAGTTCCCGTCGGAAACTATCATCGATAATTCCTGCCAGCGCATCATTCAGTAACTCAAAGGAGAAACTGCCTCCGGAAGAAGTGTTTCTCCAGTATTCAAGCCGACCGGCACGACGACCCAACAGCAGGTCGGCTTTGCCGTCGAAATTCATATCTGCAAAGTGCGGATGATCGCCCGCCTGGATGTTAAAATTCAGTACCTCAGGAGTGCTGTTGCCGGGCTGAAAACCGTTGCTGGTGCTATTTAAAAAATAGTAGATATTGGTTTGCCCGCTGCCGTTTGCTGCGGAAAACAACAGGTCTTTTCGGCCGTCACCATCCAGATCTCCAAATGACGGCTTCAGTGTATTTAAAGTTAAGTCTGCAAGTCCTAAGTAATCCTCTGAAATTAACTGAAACAGGGGCTCCTCCGCAGTCCCGGTATTTTCATAAAAGTGATAAGTGGCAAAGTACGACCCCCCCTCTCGATTGCCCCGGTGTCCCACGATCATATCTTCATCGGAATCGCCGTCGACATCAAAGAATACCGGCGCAGCATTCTCACCCAGTTCGATCATTCTTTCCTGCAGGAATTGATCGGTTTCGAATATGTTGAAAATCTCCAACCCTGTTACCCCGTCATTTAGATACAAATGGCTGGAGCGACGAAAATCAACCCCCAGTCCGAAGTTTTCAAAAACTCCGGGGGAGGCCAGGAGGTCCTCCCTGCCATCAAAGTTTACATCAGCCATAAACAGACAGGGGAAAATAAAAAAGTCGATAGGATTGCTGGAGTTCGGGTAGTTAACAATGCCTTCGGTAAACAAAGCATTATCCCCATCTCCCTGGTTCTCCATAAAGGCAATATTAGTACAGAACTCATCCCCGAAAATCAGATCCATTGCACCATTGTGGTCCGGATCGAAAAGCAACAGAGATTTTCCACCGGCGTGTTGCTGGCGACCACCGGGTTCATTGCAGTCGTCTCCTCCAAACGCGTATTCACCGCATTCACACTCCTGGAAATCACCCCATCGGTTGCTGATAAGTTTGTATTGCAGCTGTTCGCAGTTGCCATTGTTCTCCATACTTTGGTTTTGGTGGTACTCAATACTGTTGCTGGCGCCAAATCTGAAAGTAAGTATATCAAGGTCACCGTCTCCGTCCACATCCACAATTGCCGGTATGTCGCTGGAACTTACCTGCAGGTTTACCATCTGGCCGCCACTTTCAGTCATCAGAGGATCAACCTGTAATTCGAAGCTCAGCTTATCCTCAGTGGTATTTTTATAAACCTTTAATCCAAAGGTAGTGTTAGTGAAAATGTCCTTTTTGCCGTCACAGTCATAGTCCGCCAACAGTACCCAGCTGTTTAAATTCGCGGGAAACAGGTACTCATAGCCGGGGTCGTACCGGTAATCAGACCCGGTATTGATTAAGGTAATTATTTTGTTAGTAGTGCGATCAAATACAAAAAGATCGTCTAAATCATCGTCATTCAGATCGATGGTGCCAAATTGGGCGGAGTTCAGTCCCCCAGCCCAGGCCAGGTCCAGGTTTCCGGTTGAATTTTGTACCGTGATATCATTTAGGGGCCGGAATTTGAAGGGCTCCTGCGCCATAACTGCGGGTCCCAGTAAGAGAAGTGCAATAATCGGAAAAAGATACTTCACAAAAAGTTTACGGTATAAGGTGTAAAAGTAACGCAATTTTGACTAGGTAAGTTTGATATATCCCAATATTATGACGTAAAATTGACCCAAATTGGTAAGTTAAACCTGAAACATGAGTCTGCCCATAGAAAGACTGTATGAACTTTTTCTCGAATGCTCGTCGGTATCAACCGATACCAGAAAAATAACTCCTGACTGTCTGTTTATAGCCCTTAAGGGACCTAATTATAACGCCAACCGGTTTGCTGCAGAGGCACTGGAAAGAGGTGCCAGGTATGCTTTGGTGGATGAGGAATCATATGCCAACCAACAAGATATTTTTTTGGTAGGGCAGGGATTGGAAGCCTTGCAAAAGCTGGCACAATTCCACCGGAAAAACCTTCAAATACCTATCATTGGCATTACCGGATCAAATGGTAAGACGACCACCAAGGAGTTGATTTACCAGGTACTAAGTACCAGGTACCGGACTTTTGCTACTCACGGAAATTTAAACAACCATATCGGAGTGCCGTTGTCCATTCTATCCATCGGGGATGAGATTGAACTTGCGGTAATAGAAATGGGGGCAAACCATGTAGGAGAGATCGCGGCGTTGTGTAACATATGTCGGCCAACACATGGTTTGATTACCAATATCGGCCATGCACATATTGAAGGTTTTGGCGGATTTGAAGGGGTAATCAGGGGTAAGAGCGAGCTTTATCATTACCTGATAGAAAATCAGGGAATCGCATTTATCAATTCGGAAGATAAGATTCTCTCCAATATGGCCCGACGTTTCCAAAAGCCTGTTTTTTACCCGTCGCAGCATGATTTCCTGCATATTGTCAATGAGGGTGCAGACCCTTACCTGAAATTCAGGGGAGAGCGGAACCTGGAAGTAACTACTCAACTAATCGGTGCCTATAACTTCCACAACGTGGCAGCAGCCTTGTGCATTGGCAAATTCTTCAAAGTACCAATGGCACTGGCCGAGCAGGCGGTTGCTGATTACCAGCCAGTAAATAATAGGTCACAGGTGCTAACCAGTGGAACAAATACCATCATTCTGGATGCCTATAATGCCAATCCCAGTAGTATGGGAGCGGCACTGGATAATTTGTTATCCATGAAATCGAAACACAGGGCAGTTATACTTGGGGACATGATGGAACTGGGAGACGAGTCCATGGACGCTCACCGGGAGATGGTGGAAAAGACCCGGGCAATTGATTTGGTACTGCTTTGCGGTTCCCAGATGGGAAAAGCAAAAAAACACAATCCTCAAGCCTTGCATTTTGAAGACAAAGAAGGCTTAATCAATTATTTAAGCGAGCACCCCCTTGATAATGCAACCATTTTAGTAAAGGCTTCCAGGGGCATGGAAATGGAAAAAGTAGTGCCTTATATATAACATCAATTTTCCGGAGGGTTATAACCATTCCAAACAGGTATCGTTAATATTCCCGAAAGAGAACTTCACTGTATGCTAAAACTGCTAATGGTATTTATGATGCTTTGGGGTATCCAGGCTTATGCCCAGCACCAGGATCCTCCGGTAACGGACCCTCAAAACATGAAGGTGGAACCTGGCAATACCGATTGCCACAAGTTGCCCGATACTTTAGAAGACCTCACTGAAGCCCTGTCAGCGTTCGAAAACTATCGCTTTTACTACGATCAAAGCATAAAGACCACCCGCAGACGCGGGTTGATGCAAGCCAGGTTTCTTTCCTGTGACTTCAGTACCGGGTACCTGGTGGTCCGGTATGACAGTGTTGATCAGGTATTCCCACAGGTCAGCATTTCGTTGTGGAAAGAGTTTCAGGCAACCTCAGATATTGATGGGTTCTATTTCAAGCGAATTGAAAAGCTACCTAAAATCACCGCCAATGAGTAAGGTCAGGGGTATTATTAAATTCCTTAAGCAGTTGAAGCAAAACAACTCTAAGGAATGGATGCAGGATCACAAGCAAGAATATCTGCAACAGAAACAGGTATTCATAGACCTGGTGCAGGAAACGATCAATGGATTGGCTCCTACTAATCAGGGCCTTATCGGCCTGGAGCCTAAGGATTGTATTTTTCGTATTAATAGAGACATCAGGTTTTCCAAAGATAAGACCCTGTATAAAACCCATTTTGGCGCCTACATGGCAGAAGGTGGTCGCAAATCGATGCTTCCGGGCTACTATTTACATATTGAACCCGGAAAATCAATTCTGGCTTCGGGATTGTATCGCCCTGGAAGTGACCTGCTAAACAAAGTGAGGCAGGAGATTGATTATAACGGAGATGCACTCACTTCGATAGTAGCGAACAAGGACTGGCAGAGAGAATTCGGACCGCTGAAGGGCGAGACCCTAACCCGGGCTCCCAAAGGTTATTCCATGGAACATCCACTGATTGATTATCTCCAACTAAAGAGTTTTCTGGCAGTGCGGTCCGTTACCGATGCAGAGGTTAGCTCCCACAAATTCAAAGATCTGTCCCTGGAAATTTTCAAACGAATGCATCCCCTGGTAGCATTCCTGAATACAGCTATCAGTTGAATCTTTCCCGGGTGCTTTTTGACCTGTAAATCAATTTTTTACCACCTCCCCAAGTACGTAATTTGAGGAAGCTATGGATGAACTTCATTCTAATTCCTCATTATGAAAACTTTTTTATTACTAACAGGATTTTTCTTTTGCCTGGCGGGTACAGCCCAGGCCCAGGACCACTCATACGTGCCCAATGCCAGACAGGCAGTACAAAAGTCCCGTATGCAGCAACCACAATATTTTGACTTGACGAAGGACTCGGTGGAAAGCCAGCAATCGTTAAAAGAGGCTCCGGCTCCTAAGCCGGTAAATTACCAGGCAGAAAGGCCGATAGCTATTGATGCTCCTAAAAGAAGGGGTAAAAAGAGCCAGCAGTCGTCATTTGCCAAACTGGCCAGTTACAGCAAGCGCTAAGTTTTTTATTCTTCTGGTTAAACCTTTAGAGGTCTTTACAGTCCAAGAGATTGTAAATCAAAAATTAGAAGAATGAAATCGACATTATTTTTTATAGCTGCTCTGATATTTGGCGTTGTTACGGAAGTTTCAGCGCAGGATGTATACGCTACTACCACAGGAACCGCCTCGGTGCGGCAGGTTAATCAACAGTCCCGTATTGCACATGGTACTGCCAATGGAGAATTAACCCGGGCAGAGCGAAAAGCATTGAAGGCGGAACAGCGCCATATTAGAAGAGTAAAACAACGAGCTAAGGCCGACGGCGTGGTCACCAGAGAAGAAAAACTGAGGGTGAACCGCAAACAAAGAAGGGCCGATCGACATATAAGACGACAGAAACACGACGCTCAGAAGAGATATTAATAGTGGTTGATGTAGTAGCAAGGCGAAGGGGAGTTATTCCCCTTCGCTTTATTTTTGAAACTGTTGCAATTAGTTGGCCTGAAATAGGGCGGTGCTATCGGATTCTTCGAAATCGAAAAAATCTTCTTCATCAAGTTCCTGCGGGGTATTGTCTGCTCCCTTGTTGCGGACTGCTTCTCTGAACTCCCATTTTTCTTCCCTAAGATCCTGCTTGATCTTGTTTTTAACGGCTTCCTTATCGTAGACCACCTGATATTCCTGGGTAGTACCAACAATTTTAAGGAACAAATTGGTACTTAATCCGTCATCCTCAACCGCCCCGAAGTACTCGTCTTTATCTTTTTGCGAACGCTTAATGGGTACCTTAAGCCGGTAGTTAATATGCTGGTCGAAAGTATGGGTGCCGTTGACCGCTATGGTGGTCACATTGGATTGCACCATCATATCGGGAAGGAAAATCTCCCGATTTTTAATTTGTACGGTATTCTTCAGGTCGGCAAATTCAAGATGCTTCAGGTCATTGCTGTCCAAATAAGTGGAAAGCCGCTGTAGAGGTTCAAAATTATTAAGCTCCCCGTTTTCAATAATCAGTCCCGCATTCACCACCAGGTCAGGTGATTTGAACCGCAGGTGGTTATCGAAGGCCATGTAAGTATCGATCTCTGCAAATGCCTGTCCTTTGAGATGTTTATCCACCAGGAAATCTTGTCCGAAGTTCTCAAATACATAGAATAAACTGTCCAGATGAATACCCTGGTAAGATGACTTGGTGTAAACCCTGATATGATCTTTAATACGGCTGTCTACCCTGCCGTTCATTATTATACCTCCTCCCAGGGTGTTGAAGCTGATCTGTTGTCCTACCGCCACCTGGTCGGAAATATTCAGTTTTCCTTTTATCTGACGACCTCTGAACCGTCTGAACTTTAACTCATCTACCTGACAGTCGAATATAAGGGCCAGCCTGGGGTTAATCTCAAATGAAGTATAGGTCTGTTTACCCATTACGGTTTTATCCCGGGCAATGGTATTTCCCGTTAGCAACTCGTCCAGGTCCAACACCTGGGATTGCAGATCCGCTTCAATGCCAATGGGTTGATTCTTGGAGAAGATAAAGGCAATGATATTTCTAAATAACCCATTGATCTTAAAGTCGCTATTGCCCACTATACCGCTGAAGTCACTGATGGCGAGGTCCCTGCCATTAAATAAAAAATGCCCGTTAAAGTTTTCAAAGGGGAGGCTGTTTTTTGCCAGGCTAAAACTCAAATCTTTGAGCATAATTTCACCAGTGGCTTTGAACTTGTCTACCGAATTGGCCGCTTTCAGATAATATACCGGGCCATCGAAAGTGATATCGGCCTCCATTTCACCCTGGGCATCTGTAACTTTTCCTTTGGGCATAAACTGCTGCCAGGAGTTGAGATCGAAGGTGCCTTTAAAATCTCCTTTTACATTGTACTGTTCCAGGTTATTGATGGTGAGGTTTCCGGAAAACCCGCGCCCTTCCATGGTGCCTTTAACATTTTTTAAAGTAAGGGTCCCAGCTGAAAGTTGACTGGCATGTGGGCTATAGTAATTGCCGGTAAGGTATACTCCTTTTATACCTTTTTTAAATTCAGGATGGGTGAAGAATGCATTTCGGCAGCCGAAGTCTACATTTACCACAAGACGGTCTGATTCCGCAGCTCCATTTTTAATACGGCCTGCAAAGTAAAGCTCTCCTTTACTCTGATACCTGCTGAATTTCCTGGCAATCTGCGGTGGTAGAAGAGACAGTATGGTTTTTATATTGGTGTTATGGCCTTCAACCTCAATTTCCAGGCTATCATTACCCTGGTAATAACCATCTACCAGAAAAGAAGATTCATCGAGGGTAATTTCAGCCTGTGATATATCCCATCTCCGTGCAGGTTGATGAAACTCAATATGTCCATCCACCATAAGCTCCTTATCTTCAAAATAATGCTGTTCGTTGATGACAATTTTTTGGGAAGTCAACTCACCTTTAACATCCATCAAAAAAGATCCCCCCCGGGAATCTACTGAAGTGTTTATCTCCTTTACCTGTAAGTTATACTCCTGTTGTTTAAGCAGATCCAGATAGGTTACCGCCACTTCATTCAACGAAATCTTCTGGAGTTTGAACCCTGCCTGGCGGTTGGTTTGAGTAGTGTCTTTGGCAACAATGGTAAAATTATTATCGCCGAGTTCAGTATTTACCAGGAAAAGCGTGCCTTGCTCCATTTGTATCTGATCGACAATCCATCGCCCCCTGATGATATCCCAGGCGTTGAACGAGCAATAAATGTTTTCCGCCGTTGCCAGGGTATCGCCGGAACCGGGAAGGCTGCCATCAATAACTACCTGATTGAGCACGATAGAGACATCGGGAAAATTTTCCCACCACGAAGCCTTAATGCTGCTGGTATGAATGGGGGTGTCGATCCTTTTATTGGCCTCTGTAATGAATCTCGATATCAGTTGATCCTGGTAGGTATAGACCAATAGTGCACCGGCCAAACAAAAAAATAACCAGATAAACCCTATAAAATACAGGGACCTCCTAAAAAATTTCATGGCATCCATGCCTCTACAAATTTATCAAATACCCGCAGCAATACCGGTTGGTTGTGCATAAATCTTTTCAAGATCACTTGTTAGGATAATGATCGCTTTGGGTGATTTAGTATGTGGGCAGGAACATCTTTTTAATATGGAAACTAAATTTGGGTGAATCGCCAACCCTATTATTAATCTTATCTTAACCTACAAGTAACCGTGGTGTAATCTTATTTGATTTATTTCGTGAGCGAAATAAACAAACTCAAATTGTCTAAATCTGGTAAATACAAGGTCCTGGTAGTCGATGATGACAAAGATATATTGGACTTATTGCAATATAACCTGGAAAAGGAAGGCTATAAGGTAGCAACTGTTTTTGATGCCCGGGAGGCGGTTCA
>JAUIKU010000315.1 GCA_030430675.1 Bacteroidia bacterium
AAGCATGGACCTGTAGGCATCCAACTGGTGCCACATCACTTTAGACCTTTCAATATCTGTGCGATTTGGTGCATACCTGGTAGTTCCGGCACTACATAATGTGATTCCATCCGAAGTCACCACCAATTCAGCTGCGGCAATTTCGTAGTCAAGGCTATCCATGTGTATCGACAGGGTACTGACATCGTTGGCCAGATAGGCCAGGCTGCCCTGAAAAAACCTGTGACCCGCCTGACTGATCAAACCCAGATCAAGCCGGGAAACCACCATTGGATCAATATCATCAGTCCAGTGATGCGTTTCGGTCAGATAAGCATTCTGCATATTTATCCAATATCCTCTGGCCTGCCTGGTTGGAGCTTTTTTGGTGTACAGCAACATGTCTTTTAATAATTGATGGGCATCGTTTTTTCGCTCTTGTTGCAGGTAACCGTATTGCAGCCAAAAGTAACTGTGATATCCCCGTGCCTCATCACCCAACCCCTTTCTTTGCAAGCGATTCAGGCTTGCCTGGTAACTCGCTTCATTGGATGCCACTACTTCCTCCCACATTCCCAAAGCCAGATAGATATGTGAAGGCATATGTAAGGCATGAGTAGCATCGGGTGCTACTTTTGAATAAAGGTTTGCGGCATTAATGGCAAGTTCAGCATACTGCGGATCGTCATAAGCATGAATCGTATAGTGTAAGGCACCCGGGTGCTGGGGGTTTTCCTGAAGGATCCCAGCTACTACCTGAGCCGATTTATCAAAAAGGTCTGCATCCCGCCCCAGGGGAACGGACCACATTAGACCCAGTGCATAAAAAGCTGCTACTTCCTGGTTACCGGGATATTTTTCATACAAATCTTCCATGTAGTTGGCGTAGGCCCGATTCCTTTCAGTGAGTTCACCTTCGCCAAACAACAATTCCAGCCCCTCCCAAAAATCTCGCTCCAATTCGTTTTCTGCACGGGTCAGTCGCGCTGTTTTGGTAGCTCCCAGTTTGGACATGACTTCCCGGCCCCCATCTACATCTTGTAATTTCCACAGGGCCTTGTAGTATGTCATAGTTGCTCCCCAATAGGCCATTACCTCATTGGGGTCAGCATCTATAGCTTGTTGGAAAGCTTCCCTGGCATCATCATATTCAAAACTGTGCAGTAACAACAGTCCCTTTTCAAAGCCGGGACCGGCAGCTTCTGATATGGAAAACTGATGTTCTAAATTCCCCAGATGGTCGCTGGCGCTGTCAGGCGCATGTTCCTTACAGGAAAATAGGAGCAATAGTAAAGCTGTAGTTTTTAATAATTTCATGATTAATGGCTTAACCAAGTCAAGATACGAAAATCTGCAGTCCGCTCAAGTAATTTAATTTTTCATTACCAATTCAATTTGAAATTACATTCATTGACTTATCTTTCTTGTTTAAGAACTTAAAGCGGCAAGATGAAGACTTATAATGTAGGTATAATTGGCTATGGGTGGGTAGCTACCGCCCATATCGAGGCCATCAACAAGTGTGAGAATGCCAGGGTTACCGCCATCTATTCCTCCAGGGAACTCGATGACCGGGAGCTATCAAATCAGTGGGGCACCCCCATTAAAAGTTATACGGACCTGGCAAAGATGTTAGAAGATCCCGACCTCCATGCGGTATCGATATGCAGTTACCCCAACCAACACAAAGAGCAGGCTATTCTGGCGGCCAATGCAGGAAAGCACCTGATATTAGAAAAGCCCCTGGCCTTATCATGGCAAGACTGCCTGGAAATTCAACAGGCAGTTAACCAAGCAGGAGTCAGTACATGTGTCTGCTTTGAATGCCGGTACTCCAACCAGTTCGTAGTAACCAAATCTATTCTGGATCAGGGACTTTTAGGCCAGTTACACTACGGAGAAATCGACTATTATCACGGCATAGGTCCCTGGTATGGGCAGTTTCGCTGGAACGTAAAGAAAAACCCCGGTGGCAGTTCCCTGTTGTCTGCTGGTTGTCATGCCCTGGATGCCTTGTTGCTTTGCATGGATGACGAAGTCATTGAAGTAACCAGCTATAGTACCAGCTCAAAAAGTGAAATTTTTGCACCTTATGAATATCCCACTAGCAGCGTTACTATATTAAAATTCAAAAACGGAGCTATTGGAAAATGTTCTTCCAGCATCGACTGCCTGCAGCCCTACTATTTTCACACGCACCTGGTTGGTAGCGAAGGAAGTTTGCTGGACAATAAATTTCACTCAATGAACCTCCAAACCGATAAAAACCACTGGTCCAACCTGGCCATGAAACTACTGGATTCAGGGGATGTATCGGACCACCCCTACCTGGATCAGTTCAATGCGTTCTTCCAGGCGATTGACCGTAACGAAGCCATGCCGCTTACCAGTTTGGACGTTGCCATGAAATCTTTTCAAGTAGTTTTTGCGGCGGACCTATCAGCAGAAAAAGGACGAAGTGTAACACTTTCGGAGATGGGGAATTAACACAATATGACATTTTAAGCAAATACAAAAGATGGCAAGAAAAAGGAGTATCCTGGCCCCTGAATGGTGGGACTTTACCACCCTGGATGATGCAATCCTCAATGAGGCGGCTCAATTGTCAGAAGCAGATATTTATGCGCTTTCCAGGCCGGGCTTTAGTGTGGTGTTTTATGAAACCCTGGAAGAATTTTATTTAGCCGAGGCCCTGGAGTATATCGATGCCTGGAAACAGGCCACCGAACTACAGCCAGCCGGTATTTGTGGCCCTATCGGTCCTACCGAACAGCTTCCCCTGGTGGCCCGGTTGGTAAATGAATTAAAAATTGACCTTTCACATGCCCATTTCTGGGGAATGGATGAATGGATTATCGATGGTAAAGCAGTTAGTGAAAACCACCCACTCTCTTTTAAAAAGGCCGATTTGGAATTGTGTTTCAACCGCATTGATCCACAACTACAAATGCCAAAGACCAATCTTCATTTCCCAACGGCAGCCACTACCGGTTTTATTGAAAGCTGGAATGATGTGCGCTGTGTGGTAATGCAGGGAGGACAGGGTGAAATAAAGCACTGGGCATTCAATGATCCCGTTAAACGATCGGGAGAATTTGAGGAAAAACCGCCTTCTCTTGAAGAGTATAAAAAATTGAATACTAGAGTTGTAGATTTACATCCTTCAACAATTACTCAAAATGCGCGTACTTCTGGTGGTGGCGTGGTGACCGGTGTGCCAACCCAGGCGGTAACGGTGGGCCCGGTGCAGACCTGGCAGGCTGAAAAGGTATCAATATGGCATGCCGGAATGCATGACAATCCTTTTGGTATGCGTCTAACTGCGCTGATGATCAGCAAAGGTATTGTGGACAGTGCAGTGCCGATGTCACTGCTGGCAGATCATCCCAAAGTACAGTTCAACTACTATCGCCCCGCCATAGGGAATTGCCAGGTTGAGATGCATTGAATTAGTGAATTGGCGTATGTAACTGTCATTTTACTATACGGGCATATTGGGACAAGGTATTTTGCAATAAATTATCCTGGGGGTAAGCATGTCCCAGGTGTTGACGAAAGCCTTCGGCATAGTTAACTCCGATCCTTTCCCCGGTGTTTTTACCCTGGTTTCTCATAGCTACTAAATATTGATCCATTCCATGGTGCTTTCTAAGCCATTCCCGCTGGCTGGCATGACATGCCAGCATGTCTGACTTCAGGTCAATAACTGTTGTGATGTCAATCACCGTAGTTGGTATTACTTGGTTACCAAACTTGTCTTTGCCTTCGATAGGATCCAAATAGTACAAATGAGGTGTGGGTTCAAATGGATCGTATCCCGGAGTGATCATATTGGTCATACCAGCAGCAAAGCAAGCGGTCCTAACCAGAGTACTGG
>JAUIKU010000067.1 GCA_030430675.1 Bacteroidia bacterium
CTGAGGTTGATATTAAATCCATTGGGAAATTCATAGCCCAGCCCCAGTACCGGTGCGAAATCGAACTCACTGATGGTATCGGTAGTGTCTTCTCCATCGGTAATTTTGGTGCCGTCCACCTCCAGGTCGTATTTGCTGTTTAAATGATAGGAGAATTGCGGCCCCAGGAAAAGGTTAAATCCATCGGCCACATAAAGCCTTAATAAAAGAGGAAGATCCAGATAGGCCGAATTGATGGTACCCTCAGCCACTATACCGCCGGCATTAAGCGTGGTACCGGTACCTTTTTGGGTATAAAGCACCGCCGGTTCCAAAGCCACCAGCTGGGACAGCCGAATGTTGACATATACCCCCAGATGACCTCCAAAATGTAATTTCCAGTCATCCGGATATACCAGGGCGCCCTGAAATTCCAGGGAGGGGAATTCATTGGTCCAACTGTTGGCATTCCCCCCGGCCCGTATACCAAACCTGCTGTGAGGATACTCCTGGGCAACTGCTTCATTTGTTATTGAAAGCAGGGCGGCGATAACTATTACCATAAAAATTCGAGGTGTTGTTTTTAAAGATTTCATGATATGATGGTTTGTCCTTTGACCATTGATTGCACATCATATCAAATGGTTACCCCTGGGCTTTAAATTTTCCTAAAGTATGGCTGACCGAAAGACATGAAAAAATTCTGCTAATTTTTGAATGATATGTAACAATTGGCATTGAACATTTTTAAGATGATTGCATGATGAATAATCTAAGGCCGGGGAAATATACAATTCAAGAACTCAACTTCGTGTGATCAATAGGCCTAAGTCAAATAGATACCTTACCAAATCCCGCTTCAAACTAGCCCTGGAGTGTCCAACCAAGCTTTACTATACTCGTAAACCTGCGGAGTATAAGGATAATTCGCTAGACGATCGCTTTTTAAGAGCCCTGGCTTGGGGCGGCTACCAGGTAGGGGAGTTGGCCAAGTATTACTATCCAGGAGGAATTGAGATTACTGCCGGGAGTTATGAGGAATCGTTGACGGCCTCCGAAAAATACCTGCGCAGTGAGGAGGTTACTTTGTTCGAACCAGCTATTTGCTATCGAAACTTGTTGGTTAGGGTGGATGTATTGGTTAAGAAGGGCAATGAGCTCCAGCTGATTGAGGTAAAAGCCAAATCGTTTAAATCAGCCGATGAGTTTACCACCAGACGAGGTACTATCGACAGCAAGTGGAAAGCGTATCTCTACGATGTGGCTTTTCAGAAATACGTGCTGCAGAAAGCATATCCCGAATACAAGGTAAGTAGTCATCTTTTGCTGGTCGACAAAACCAAATCCGCCACCGTGGAGGGATTAAACCAACGCTTTTTTATCGCCCGTGGAGCAGGCAATGAGGTTGAAATTATACCAAGAAACACAACCGATCTCGGGTACCCGATTCTTACCCCTGTGAATGTCGACGAGCTCGTTGAAAAAATATGGAACGAGGACCAGGAGTTACTGGGGCATACCATGAATTTTGAGGAGTACATTTGGGAACTGGCCGAATATTATGAAAAAGACGAGCCTGTTTGGGAGCGGGTGCGGAAGGAATGCCGAAGCTGCCAGTACCGGTTGGCGCTGCCGATCGAAAATGATTTGAAAAGCGGCTTTCATCAGTGTTGGGAAAAAATGGCCAATTTAAAACTGGTAGATCTCCATCGGCCGATGACTATCGATATCTGGGATAACCGGCCCCCGCGCTCCGATAATTTTCTGGGGCAGGGCTGGTATTTTCAGGACCAAGTCGACCCGGCAGATTTGGGAACCGCCAGTGACACCCCCTCAAAGACCGGGTTGCAACGAGTAGAACGACAAGCGTTGCAGGTGAATATGGCCCGGGAGACCGATCCCGAGTATTACCTGGATCACGAAGGGCTGATGGATGCGGTGGAAGGCGTACAGTACCCGTTGCATTTTATTGACTTCGAAACCACCATGGTACCATTGCCTTTTTTTAGGGGACAGCGGCCCTATGAGCAGATTGCCTTTCAATTTTCCCACCATACCCTTGATGAATCGGGGAAGGTGGTGCATCAAACCCAATGGATCAATGACGAGCCCGGCAAATTCCCCAATTTCAGGTTTGTGCGGGAACTGAAGAAAGCCTTATCGAATAATCAGGGCACTATCTTCCGATATGCCGCCCATGAAAACACAGTTTTATGCCAACTGTACGATCAGTTAGCCGCTTCGGAGGAACCGGATCGGGAAGAGTTGATGCACTGGATCCAGACCATTACCTACAGGTATGAACGCGAAGGTTCGAGCAAGACGTATCTATGGAAGGGTGAAAGAAATATGGTTGACTTGTTGGACCTGGTGAAAAGGTTTTACTATGACCCTGTCACTAACGGGTCCAACTCCCTGAAAGCGGTGCTCCCGGCCTCCATTTTAAGAAGTAGATACATACAGGAGGTTTATTCAAAACCAGTGTATGGAGAAGTCATCCGTAGTTTAAACTTCCGAGAACATACCTGGCTCCAGCCCGATGGAGAAGGCGGCTATATCAGCCCTTACCAGCAGTTGCCGGAAATCTATGAAGGCTGGACCCGTGACGAGCTCGACCGCCGGGTACACCCCGACGACGACCTGGACGACGGCGGAGCCGCCATGACCGCTTATAATATGATGCAGTTTACCGAGATGGAAGATAAAGAGCGGCAAAGGATTATTTCGGCATTGCTGAAGTATTGTGAGTTGGACACACTGGCCATGGTAATGTTATGGGAATTTTGGATGAGGGGGTAAATTTTTTATCATGCTAATAAATTAATGGATTAAAAACTCAATTGATTTTTTACCTTAATCCTTATTAGCGTTATGGACTTTCAAGGCATAGACCCTGAATGATGTTCCGAAATAAGAATTTAAAATATGAAAAAGATCAGTACAACAGCCTTATCAAAAAAATTAGAGATAAATAACCGTGAACTCTTCGATGAGCTAGTTGCTCAAAAGATGATTTACCGCAAGGACGACCAATGGCATTTAACCAAAAAAGGAAAGGAATTCGGAGGTGAAACTGTTTATAACAAAAAATATGGCGAATTCATTGTTTGGCCTGCTGATTTTGATCCAATAAACATTGAAGACAACACTCGACAGGAGCTTCTTAGTGCTACGTCTATTGGTCAAAAATTAAGTCTCTCATCCCAGAGAATAAACCTAATTTTTGCGGAGATTGGTTGGATCGAAAAAGCCATTAAGGGATGGGTTGTGACCACATTGGGAAGAAAGGTGGGTGGTCGACAATTTGAACATCATTCCGGAGGAACATATGTAATGTGGCCCTCTGCAATTTTGACAAACCAGACCCTTAAAAATTCGGTGCATCAAGAAAACGGTGAATCGACTGACAATGAGCAGACATCATCTCAAAATGGTGATCCGAATAATTTCAGAAATAAATATCCAACGAAACATAGGACAAAGGATGGTCATCAAGTCAGGTCAAGAGCAGAGGTAATTATTGATAATGCTCTATACGACTACGGACTGGCACATGCATATGAAAGAAAACTCCCAATTGAAGAAGATGTTTACTCTGATTTTTACATCCCTTCAAAAAATGGTGGTAAAGCTGTTTATATTGAATATTGGGGATTAGAGGAGGATGACAATTATCTAGAGAGAAAAAAAATCAAAAAGACAATATATTCCAATCACGAACTTAACTTGATTGAATTGACCAATAAGCATATTGATAATCTCGACGACTATCTGCCAAGGATGCTTCTACGGTTTGATATCCGTGTGGAATAATAAAAAGATAGTAATATAAGGTTTAATAGTACTCCTTTATATACGCATAGGCCTGCTGAAACAGCACCTGATCCTTATGCAACTGATATTTATAAAGGGTCTTTCTCAGCGATTTCTGCACCTCCCTTTCCCCGGAGTTGGTGTTCTGCCAACCCGGAAAGCGCACCACTTTCACGATGGAATCAATATCATTGACGATTCGTTCCACCACAGCCGGGGTTTGATCGGTTTTTAATTCCAGGAATAATTCGGTCAGGGCAGCTTTAGGTGATTTTTCGTGAAGTTGTTCTTCTATTTCTTTCTCGGCCTGTACTGTTTCTTTGGCTAGTTTACAGAGCTCCTTCACAAACTCAATGCTGGTAATCAGTCCTTGTTCGGCCCGGTCTCGCAGTTCTTCCAGCCGCTCGCTGAGTTTTTTGAACTTGGGATTGCCGGCGTGTTTCTTGAAACGTTTGATCAGGATTTTCTCCAATTTCTTGGCATTTCGGGGGTCCGGGTTGTTGAAGATGTCTTCGATCACATCGGCATCCAGCACGAATTCATCCAATTGGTGAACTTCTCCAACATGGATGTTCTCATGGATCAACTGGGTGGTTTGGGCGCCCAGGCTAAACCATAATAGTTTGCCTATGTTGTCCGCAGCAGGTCGTACGGATTCAAATACCTGGGATAGCCATTTGTAGTCTGACTGATAGAGGTTGAGCAGATTGTCGGGGGACAAGGATTCCCACAGTTTAGACAAATACTTGTAATCCTTGGCAAAAGCATCTCTTTTTTCATCACTGGCTATGGTATTTTGGGCGGCTTCCAGCCCTTCGAATCCAGTGAGGGTGCGGTCTACTCCTTCGAAATGACCTAAGGCCTTATTCATGGCGTCTGGGAGTTGATCTCGTAGTTGGGATAGATTAGTAATGACCTGTTTCACGCTTTCTTCATCAAACTCCAGGGCTTTGGCAGCGTCATCGAAGACACCGAAATAATCCACGATGCGGCCGAAGCTTTTATTAGGGTATAATCGGTTGGTACGACAAATAGCCTGCAGTAATGTGTGATCCTTTAGTGACTTGTCCAGGTACATGGTCTGTAGGATGGGGGCATCGAAACCGGTGAGTAGTTTGGCGGTGACGATGATAAATTTCAAATCGGATTGAGGATCGTTGAATTCATCTACTACTTTGTCCTGCTGCGTCTTGTCCAGACCCCACTTTTGTTTGAATTCCAATTCATCGTTGGCAGAGGTACTGATTACCACCCGGCTGGCTTCCGGGGGAAAGTACTGATCCATATCCTCTTTGTATTGTGCACAGGCAAAGCGATCGGGGGTGACAATCATGGCTTTATAGCCATGAGGAAGAACTTTCTCCTGAAAATGTGTAGCGATGTCTTTCACAATACGAGCTACTCGTTCAGGCGCTTTCAGGAATGCCGCCATCCTGGCGGATTTCTTGTTCAAAGCATCAGCCTCTTCATCGTTAAGGGCGGAGACTTCTTTAAACTCATGGAATGCCTGGTCTATGGCTTCCTTATCAACGTGAACGTCTACCAATCGTGGTTCGAAATGCAGAGGCAATGTAGCTGAATCTCGAATGGAGTCCTGGAAGGTATAGCGTGACATATAGCCTCCTTCGTCTTCTTCAGCGCCGAAGGCCCAGAAGGTGTTTTTGTCGGCTTTGTTGACCGGAGTACCGGTCAGGCCAAATAAAAAGGCATTGGGTAGTGAAGCACGCATTTGCCGGCCCAGGTCTCCTTCCTGGGTGCGGTGGGCTTCGTCTACCAACACGATAATGTTTTCCCGGGTGTTCATGTTCGGTTGCGCATCCCGGAATTTGTGGATCATGGAGATAATGATCTTGCGGGTATCCTGTTTCAGTAAGGTCTGTAATTCATTGATGCTATCGGTGGTTTCCACATTGGCTACGTCAGCTGCATTGAAGGTGCCACTGATTTGGGTATCCAGGTCGGTGCGGTCTACCAACACAATGATGGTGGGACTTTTTAGCTCGGGTGATTTCCTCAGTTTTTGAGCAGCATATACCATCAGCAGGGATTTACCAGAACCTTGAAAGTGCCAGATCAGTCCTTTTTTTATTTTGTTTTGCCTTACCCTGTCCACAATCTTATTAGCCCCTTCGTATTGTTGAAAGCGGCAAATGATCTTGTTGCGGCGTTTTTTTTTGTCGGTAGAGTACAGAGAGAAGTTTTGCAGAATATCCAGCAGTCGCTCCGGGCTCAAAAGATCCGTTAGTTCTTTGCCTACTTCAGTAAGTCCCAACCTGACCGCCAGGTCAGCTTTTTCTGATTCCAATCTCCATGGGGCCCAATACTCCAGGGGTGTACGCACTGCCCCATAGAATAGCTCTTTCCCCTCTGTGGCAAAGGATAGGATGTTAGGTACGAACAACTGGGGGATGGCATTTTCATACACTTGATGAATCTCATGAGCTCCGTCAAGCCAACTAATGGAAGGGCGAATAGGGGTTTTGGCTTCTCCAATTACCACCGGAATGCCGTTGATCAGTAGCGCCAGGTCCGGTATTTTGGTTTCCCGATGATGCACCCGGTACTGATTGGTAATCAGATATGAATTGTTTTCAGGGTTAATAAAATCAATCAACCTAATGGGAATATGCCGGTTATTTTCCCCGAAAGGCAAAGTCTTATCGCCCACCAGCCATTGGTAAAATTTCTCATTAGCCCGCACCAGGCCTTCCTGGTTGACCGAGATCAAGATAGCCCGTAGCTTATAAATGACCTCATCGGCCAGTTCCGGCTTTTCGGCAATGACCGGATTGAGACGGATCAGGGCTTTTTTCAACTCACCTTCTACCAGTACCTCATTGACCCCGCGCTCCAGTTGCTGGGCAGACCGGAATTGCCAGGTTTTGCCGTAGCTTTTGGTCGGATCCTGAGCGCCCTCAATATTCAAATTCACCCCACTCAATTGGTGAATGACGTAATGTTCAACGCTATTCAGTTCAGTGAATGCCATGGGCTATAACCTTCATTTTATCCAATATGATTTCCATTCGCTCATCCACTCCATCAAAATATAAATGACCTGGTAGGGCGTTCATGATACCTTCATCATCCAGCATCTGCCTGATACCATCCACCAGGTAATTTCTTACCTCATCATGATCTGTATTTTGAATTTTCCGCACCAGGTCGGTAGAGTAATTGAGTATATACACTATATCCTCTAGGTCATGGCTGGCATACAGATCCTGTATGCCCCGGTTAAAAAAGGCGTCCATTTTGGAAGCAAGAAAGAAGGATAGGGGAAGCACTCGTATTTCGATATCTTCCAAACCAATAGTAATGGCTCTTTGAAAACCTGGCTCAAACCAGCGATTGCTGGGAGCCCATCCCACTTCCCGGGTGGACATGACATCAATCAGTAAGTCTTCATAGGAAAACCGGCAAATAAGTTTAGAATCAGCCTGTTCATTAAACCCTTTATTAGTTAGCGCTTGGCGTAATTCTTCCAGTTTGCCGGCGGAGGTGATCTGAAAGGTCAGATCGATGTCTTTGGTTGGTCTGATGTCTTCAGCCGCCGGATCATCAATATACAGGCTGACCATAGCCCCGCCTACAAACACCACTTGTTGGTTGAGTTCGTCCAGGGCCCTAGCGATCTTGAGGGTAGCTTGTCTATTGATAATGGTATTTATAAGCATATCCTGCTTTCCAGTATCTCTAATGCTAACTTCTTTTCCCTGGCACGCCCTACTCGCACTGCATCAATTAAGGCCAGGTATTCGTATAATTCCAGGTCAAACTCTACTGCTTGAATAACCGAATGATAGAGTGGTAGAATGCTATGTCCGCGTATATGTCCCTTGGCATAGGGCCACACGTATTCTTCACCACTTCTTATTTCATGATCCAACGGAGGAGCGCTATGAGCGGTAGGAATCCCTCTAGCCATTTCTCCAGGTTGTTGAGGAAACATATAGGGAACACCGTATTGCAATAGCTCCATAAACGGTTTTCTGGCCACCTGGCGACCTTTGTTTTGCAGTAAACGAGCATAGGAAGATCGTTTGATGGACTCACTTATCTCGGATTGGCTAAGAAATAAAGATTTAGCCAGAGAAATTTGATTCCAGGATCTGTCTTCCTCAATAATAAGCTTAAGCATGACCACAATATCTTGTGGTCGCATCATAGGAATTGCTTTCTTTTTCATCACATATCGTATATCGCGATACGCAATAATACAATATTAATTTCTAATAATCAGTTATTTATATAATAATATCGTATATCGCGATACGCGATAATTAAGTATACAGATTCATATAGTATTTTAATTTTCAGTAGCATCCGTTTGACCAAATCCATCAATTTCCACTTTAGTGCCAGTGGAAAAGTTATTCTTCCATATCTGTTTGTTTAGGTTACCCAAATTTATTTGATCGATAATAAATGACGGCCACTCATCTTTATATAGGTAGTCATCATGGGCTTCATCGTAATGACAATATTGGGTGTCGGTATTAAATGGGTTTTGGTCTTTTTCTACCCCATAAGGTCTTACGGAGAACATAGCATAAAGACATTTGTGATCGTAGTGATTGAAATTCTGAATCTGAGACTCAGCAAAAACTCTTGCTACTACTTCACCTGCTTTCAACCTGCCGGAGTTTATCACTTCTCTGACCACATGCCTTTCCTTAATTATTGCCAGTAACCTGCTGTACTTGGCTTTATCCTCATTCGAAATGGAATTCCAGTTCACGAATTCAACAGCCAGGTCATTTCTATTGGCGTTGCTTATTTTCGGGACAGAGACAAGCTTTATGCTATACTCCTGTGAATTAAATGTTTCGTCGTCAAGTGATTCCCGGTATTTCTTGACAAAATCTTTTAGTTGAGTTACTTCTCTTGACAGTAAGGTTTTAGAGGCTTTTTGTTGTTTGGCAGTACGCAATTGAGAGAATTGAAGAGCAAAGGCAAGGCTTTCATTAATAGCATATTGTTCCCCGAAACATTTCACCACAAAGTCCTCAAAGTTGTTTAGCAAGGACTGACATTCTCCAAATATGATGGTGCCAATGGAATCTTTGTCGATATGCCGATGCTCTATCTTGTTTCTTAATTTTATGAAGAACTCCAAATTAGCTTTTACGGCATTGCTGAGTTTATTATATTTTCTGATACAAGTCTTCAACTCCCAAGCCTTCCTTTCACCATCAATTATTTCATATCTGTTGCTACCCCTTTTTTTGTAGAAGTATTTAGGGCCAATGGTATTATTGAAATGAGCATGAAACACCTTTGTCCATGCCATGATCATGTTGGTAATATAGGTTTCAACCCTGAAGGGGGCCCTTGGTTTATTATATAGTTCAACTGCTATTAAGGCACAATCTATTCCGCTTTCTAATAGGTGCTTGGTTTTACCTTTTCGCAGTCCCATCACCTAGAATATTTGATTGATTAAGGTTTTTTGTAGAGCTCTGGACTTAATGATCTTACTCTTTGACCCATTCAAACTAGAGTTAATAAAGTCCAGTTTGCTTATAAGTTGATCTTGAACGTCAACCGAAAATTGAGGCAATACTATCGATTGATACTCCTCAGAATTAATATTGGGTTGAGCACCAACTTTGATCATTTTACTTTTGAAAGCTTCAAATTTTAAAGACTTACTGTAATAAAAAAGAAACCTTGGTCTCAACATATTTGTATTCAGTCGAAATCGAATAAGATAACCAGCAAATACTGATTCTTCCATTCCGGAATTATACAAAAACGTTTTGCCAACAGTATTGCCGGTTCTTGCAATAAGAAAATCCTGATCCCGTAAAATGTATGGCGAGTAATCTGTTGAGTCAATTGTCACTTTATCCTCTTCAATTAAATTACCTTCATCATCAATATCTGTAATGCGTATATACCTAGGAGCTCCATTGACGTATGGTTTAGAAGATGCATTAGCTCCATAAGTAGGTTTTTCAACCAAGCAGTCTTTCAGTTCCATTGTTTCAATTCGACTGTCCAATAGGCCGCACTCGGATTTGATAATTTCCCCATTATTGCGATAAATACCGTGAATCATGAACTGATTTATATTTGTAGAATACAAATCTTTCAAAGTATCCAGTAATGCGGTATCCTTCTCAATCACCTCATCCATAGCCAATAACAATTCAGCGATTTTGGATTGTTGGTCTTTGGGGGGAAGGAGGAACTGGTAATTTGCCAAATCTTTGAATTTTACTCGTGGTGAGAGACCACCAGCTGAATGTTTGACGGCATAATCAAAAAACTTATCATTATTGACAACAAAGGGCAGTAGCTCCGGAATTAAGCATTCCTTTGCACATAGTACCGTAATATCTCCTGAACAGATACCTTCAAAATCAGCGAGTACTGCCTTTTTGAGATAGGCTCTTCTTCGGCCAAATAATACATCTCCCTTGGAAAATTTTTTACTGAAAGTGGTACTTCCATCGAAATTAGATGACCTTCGAAGATGAATATCCTCTGGATCGATATGTTCAAGGCCTACAACGTGTTTGACTCCATCTGCAATGGGGTCTTTAGTTGATTCTCGACGCTCTTGCACTACATCTCCAAATCTCACAAGCGACCAATCGGTCTTATCTATGCTCAGCGTATATTCCAATGTTGCTTCCACTACCTGTCAAGAGTTTCGAATAATTGATCCATAGATAATTTGAGTTTCCGGCTTGAATCTTTCCACATAGAAAAGGCAGACTCAAATGTGGGTGTTTCCAGGCTATTAAATTTTTGGGGCTGTACGTATAGATTAATTGCCATATTGCCATTGTTAGCCATAACATCATCGGTTGAAACCAACGCCGCGAAATTCTCCTGATTTTCAAAATTTTCGTAGGCTCTAAATATTTTTTCAACATGTGACGCTTCGAGGAATCCCATGGTTTTACTTTGCTTAACCTCTTGAACAGCATTTATAAAGAGGATCTTACCCAGCCTAGCATCTTCTTTATTTGTCTTAGCAATCAACAGACAAGCCTCCATGGGGGAGTTGTAAAAGAGGTTGGGCCCCAATCCTATTACGCACTCCACCAGATCCTGTTCAATCATTTTCTTGCGCATCGGTGCTTCAGCATCTCGGAAAAGTACCCCGTGGGGCCATAGTGAGATAGACCGTCCGTTATTTTCGTCCAGACTTTTTTGGATATGTTGCTGAAAAGCATAGTCCGCACAACCCTGAGGCGGGGTACCCAACAGATTTCTGCCATAAGGGTCATTGGCAAAAGACTTCTGGTCCCAGGCTTTGATAGAGTAAGGGGGATTGGCCAGGATCACATTAAATTTTTTCAGTTCATCGTGTTCCAGAAAAGCTGGTCGAGCCAAAGTATCACCTCGTACTATCTGAAATTCCTCAATGCCGTGCAGGAACATATTCATGCGGGCAATGGCAGAGGTAATCAGGTTGATCTCCTGTCCGTATAGCTTTAATGTACGGTATTCCTTGCCCTGTTCCTTCAGGTGCAATGCGCAATTCAACAACAAGCCCCCGGAACCGCAGGTAGGATCATATACTGTTTCACCAGGCTGCGGATCCACGATCATGGTCATCAGTTTCACCACCGTGCGGTTGGTATAAAACTCCGCTGCCGTATGTCCACTGTCATCAGCAAACTCCTTGATCAAATATTCATAAGCATTCCCTAGTTGGTCATCCGGCACATTTTTGAGATCCAGTTTGTGTTGAGAAAAATGCTCGACCAGGTTGGTCAAGATCTCATCGGTCAACCGGTTTTTGTTAGTCCAACTGGCATCCCCGAAAATTCCGTATAATGTATCCGGATTTGCTTTTTCTACCGCTCGCATGGCCTCCTGAATAGCCATGCCTACGTT
The DNA here is from genome assembly GCA_030430675.1 of Bacteroidia bacterium. Taxonomy (GTDB): domain Bacteria; phylum Bacteroidota; class Bacteroidia; order Cytophagales; family Cyclobacteriaceae; genus SZUA-3. The sequence goes on from JAUIKU010000067.1 coordinate 11,650, forward strand.
CACCGTAGTTTCCCGCACATCATTCCATTGCGCCCCTTCTGGTATCTGAAAGCGGTGGTTTTCCTCAAAAGCAGCATATTCCAGATCACCGCCGCTTTCTTCCAAGGCAGTTTGGTATTCTTCTTCATACACATCACAAATCCGCTTGAAGAACAATAGAGGGAAGATGTACTGCTTATAATCACCGGCATCTATGGTGCCCCGTAATGCGGTGGCAGCACCCCAGAGGTATTTTTCTAGTTGTGGTTGGGTCATACGATCTCTTCAGGTTCAGTGATTAAAGTAGAAGGCTTTAGTATGGAATTGAACCATAAGATAGCGGCTTCTCCATCTTTAATGGCGGTTTCGGTGGCACCACGGCTATGTCGAATCCCGTTGCGTAGTTCGCCTAGTTGACTAAATCGAGTTTGAAGAATACCCTTGCTGCCAAAGGTTTCTTCAAATAGTTTCCAGTTCAAGGGGGAGGAGACCAGTTCAAAATATTCTTGAAGATCAAAGAAATCAAGTCTTCTCCTTAGTGAAGCAAATTGCCCTTTGTCCTCTCCAGGATTCTTACTCATCCATGATTTAATCTTTCCTTCTGATTTGCCTTTGAGGTGCCCCGGAACCAGTTCCTGATAAGCATCAAGTTCGGCAGCATCTTCTAGTTTTTGACTGATCAGATCTCTTAGTGATAATTCAATAATTTCAATGCTATCATCATAATGCTCTAGGTCATCCGGGATTCCATTTTGATTGGCATCGTCAAAGTACTCCGATAGGAATTTGTTAATACCCTTGCAAAGAAGTTCCCTTCTTGCTTCGAGAAAGTATTCATACGACTCCAGTGAATAGAGATTTACATCCGTTGGCACGAATTGCTTGCGTAATTGAGTGGCATCGATTTTTGGAAGGTAATCTTTTGGATCGCTATCAAGGATTTCCATGTTGGATTCCTGGGTAATAAAAGCAATGTTGGCAATTTCATTAATCATGGCCTTATGAATGGAATTATTCCCATTGTACTTCTGATAAAGAAAAGCCTTCGGGAATATGTGATGTCGTTGCAGTTTGTTATTGTAACCCACACTTTTGGAATATAGACTCAAGGCAGGATTGGTCCAATCTTTAGCTTCCTGTGATCTTACCGAGGCATAGAAAATATTGTAAATCCTACTTCGTACACCTTGCATGGCCAGATCTTCAGGTCTTAAATACAAGTTAGTGCCCCGATACAAATGCATTTCATTAATCAACTCGTCCAATGAGTCGGTTTCCTTTAAAATGTTCATGTCTTTTTCCAAAAACGACTCTGAAGAACCACTGAACCTACCCCAAAGCATGGCCATGAACATCCAATAGATGGCTTTGTTGGCCTCTTCGGTGCTTTCAAACTTTAAATTTTTCCTTGACAGGTAATAGATCAGCACGTAGAGGACATACACCGAACTGTAATCTGTAGATGAATCGATATAGGCGTTTTCTCTCAGAATATTAATGAGATGAGGAAGAATCTTATTCAATTTTGTCCAAGCAGCCTCGAACTCCTCCTTAGTTATCTCGCCTATCTCCGAGGTATATTTACCTCTTCCTGTGGTGAGTATGTTTAAACACCTGGTAAGGAATCGAAAGCTCAAATCGTAATTGTAAGTTCTATATTCATCAATCTTCGACCTGAACCGATCTTTAATCTCAGGCCAGTTACTGGTTATTATGGCTAGTGCCAAATCAGATTCGTTTAGGGTAGTGCCTGTTTTATTGACCAAATTGAAGATCTCAACTACCTTATCAAGTTCTTTGATGGTGATTTCCTTTATGTAGTACCCGTAATCCTTAATAGCGCTTAATTTATTGAGCGTTTCAATATTTTGGAGGTAATAATTTCGATCCTCCTCAGTTAGCGATCCAAGATTGGATATGAAATAACTCACTCCTCCTTTACTCAAAAACTCTGAAACATTGATCCATTCAGGTTTGTTGCTCATTTTACGCTGCATATAATACTCGAACTCCTCATTATCCAGATTGAAATAAAGATCCGTACGCAGCGACACACCTTCGTACCAGTCGGGAGTCTTGCCTTTGAATATGGTATAAATGGTAGTCAGTCTTTGCTGACCGTCTAATATCAGTTGGTGGAATACAGAGTTTGAATCTTTTTGCTCACCTCTGATTTTAGAAGGATCTTTGGTCTTCCATATGAGAAAGGATCCGGAAGGGTAGCCAAGATATAATGACCTGAAAAATTCCTTTACCTGAGTGCTGTTCCAAACATAGCCTCGTTGGAATTCAGGAATGGTATATTCATCGTTGTCGATAGACATCAGGATCTCCTGTATTTTCTTTTCAATAGCCATATCAAATAAAATTCTTAAGTATCGTTTTAAAATTTTCTTCTGCCTCCAAGCTCTCTTTCCATGCCACTTTTAAAGCGGCCAAGGCTTCTTCTATTGAAGGCAGATTGTCTTCAATGATTTTTTCCACATACAATGGAATGTTCAGGTTATAATCGTTTTCCTGGATGTCGTCCATGCTCGCTACTTTCACGTAATTTTCTACATCGCGGAAATCCTGATACCACTGGAAGATCTGCTGCACATGTTCAGGTTCCAAGTAATTTTGGGCACGTCCCACCCTGATCTGGTCTGCTGCATCTATGAATAAAACTTGATGTTTCTTTTCCTCTTCTTTGTTTTGCTTAAACACCATCACACAAGCGGCCAACTGAGTGCCGTAAAAGATATTAGGGCCAAGGCCGATGACAGCTTCCAGCAGATCCTGCACCAGTAGCTCCTGCCTGATACGACCTTCAGCACCCTTTCGAAATAAAGCCCCATGGGGCAGCACCACCGTCATGCGTCCAGTTCTGTTCATGGATTTGATCATATGCTGTACCCAGGCCATGTCCCCATTCCCTTTAGGCGGAACACCAGCGATATTTCGCCCATATGGATCATTAGTCCAGTTTTCTGCTCCCCAGTTTTTCAATGAAAACGGAGGATTGGCAATCACGCAGTCAAAAGTTTTCAAGCCATCCGCCTGGAAGAAACCAGGATTTCTTAAGGTATCCCCTCGGATAATCTGGAAATCCTCAATGTCGTGCAAGAACATATTCATACGAGCAATGGAACTGGAGGTGAGGTTTTTCTCCTGCCCGAAAAGCTTTAAGGTTCGGTAGTCCTTTAGATTTTCTCTTAGATGATTCACGCACTCCAGCAACATGCCCCCGGTGCCACAGGCAGGATCATAAATGCTTTCCCCCTCTTGCGGGTCAAGGATCATACCTAAAAGATGTACCACTGAACGGGGAGTGTAGAACTCACCAGCCTTCTTATTAGTAAGGTCCGCAAAATGTTTGATCAGGTATTCATAAGCCTGTCCCAGGATGTCGGGATCTACCAATTCATTGCAAAGCGTATATTTTGAGAAATGCTCAATCAGATCATTGAGCAATCTGTCAGATAGTTTGCTCTTATTGCTCCATTGGGCATCGCCGAAAATGCCATACAGATACTCCTGGTTGGCCTGTTCAATGCCCCGTAGCGCTTTTTCAATGGCCAAGCCTACATTGGTGGTGGTTTCCCGTACATCTTTCCAATGGCAGTGTTCCGGAATTTCAAACCGGTGAAATTCGGGCAAGGAAGCATATTCCGTATCACCCTCTGACTCCTCCAGGGCCAGCTGAAACTCCTCTTCATATACGTCGGAGATGCGCTTGAAAAAAAGCAGGGGAAAGATATAGGCTTTAAAATCAGACGCATCCACCGGGCCTTTGAGGATCCAGGCGGCTTTGGAGAGGTATTGTTCTAGCTGAGAGAGGGTGAGTTTGGTCATGGAGTGGATAAAAGAGCAAAGTAATAAAAGGATAAGATTATTAAAAGTATCCTTTAGCTGGGAAGTGTTCAATATGGAAGACGACTTGTTACAGGTGAGTATTAAAGATTAACTCATAATACTGGCTTCTTTTCTAATGTAGAATGAAAAGGGCAAGAAAATTAAAACATATCATTCTAACATTACCAGGAATCCATCTTTTGGGGCCAAGTTTTACCGGAATGTTCATCTTTAGATGGTTAAATAAGACTTTTTCCGGACGTCTAACATTCTATGCTTGGTCCAATAAGCATGCTCTACCCTCTACTGCACCACGAAGCTCCCGGGCCAGTTCTTGGCGGTGCTGTTACCTGAAGCATCAGTGGCGGTTATTTGGATTTTGAACAGTCCAAATTGCTGCTCAGGGATCTGATAACTAAATACCCTGTCGTTGGCTTCCCGGTCACCCGATTTTCCCTGATCGTTCAAACTGTATTCAATTTCCTTATGAGGTTCCCTGGTATGCACCAGCCTGGCTTGCACAGTGCCCACCGGGCCTCCGTCGTACAACCGCACCTGCAGGGTGTTGTCACTGGCTATGTCTACCCACTGTATCACCGGCGGTGTTTGATCGTGGTCACTAACCGTTATGTTTATTTCACCTTTCCTGATGATATGGTAGGGGTAATTGGGAAGCCAGTATTCGGCCAGCAGTTTGAGCTGGTGACCCGGGGGACAATCTGCCGCCACCAGGGGTACGGAATATTTGGCGGAGCCGCCTACATGGTCGTAACTGCTCCAGCTGTCGGACTCCCGAACGTTGATGCCATCGGGATTCAGGTTGGGGTCATTGAAATACAATTGGGTACGATAGTATTGTCCCTGATGGGGAACCAGCACCACGAAGGACTCACCGGGGTTGACCACTCCATCTCCATTGCCGTGACCCAACACCATGCTGGTGGTGTCATCGCCGGCAGCAGCTACCATAAATTCTTTGCCGTCAGCCACTATAAAATCGTCAATCCGGGGAGCCTCAGGGTGGACAGGAATTTCCAAATATTCCTCCCACAGGTGGTCTTTATTGTCCTGTATCTGCAATTTAAACTGCACCATATCAATGGTGCTGTCTGCGGCCACTTCGAAGGTAATGGGTTTCGCCAGTGCTGTAATCTCACCGGCGGGGATTGTAGTTGCCCTTGTCATAGGCTGCCTTACCCTGGTAGTGTTTCTCACCGGGATCAGTTGGGCCGTTACCTTATTGGCAGTAGTGGTGCCTTTGTTTAACAGGCTGAGCGCGACTTTAACTTGCTGACCTTTGCGGGCCCACCCGGTGTCCAACAAACGCCAGGAAGCCAGCCCCAGGTTAGGGGCCTCTCCCAAACCATTGATGCCGATGTGGTGCATGCCCCCGTCCAGGGATAATTTTAAGCGACCCTGCTGGTCACTGTAGATAATAGTAGTATTGCTGGAATTGGTGGTGGGGTTGAGGTCAGTTACGGTGTAAGGCTTCCCCGGTTCATAAGATGGGGGAGTGGTGACAGACAGGTGCACAAAAGGCATTAAAGGACCGTCCGGAAGGAATTCCCGCACCGCGCAGCTGAATCCCTGTTGATCGACATTTTCAAGCACCGTGAACCCGGGAAGGTTGCGGTCGGACGCCACCTGGTAGCCCCAGACTTCAAAAGTCGGATAGGCGTCGATGTGATGCCAGCGCTCCGGCTGTACGGGAGGGTCCTGGAAAGTGTTCAGCATGGACTGAAACATTTCCCCCAGCCCGCAAGGGGTATGTTCCGCCGGGAAGATCTTAAATTGATAGTTATCCATTACCTGGGTCCAGGTACGGTTAAGGTCCTGGTGATAACCCCTGATAAAATCCTGGTCACCATAGTGAAGCCTCACCTGTACGCCGCCATAATTCTTATACATACTGGCATGCTTAAACTCCACCGGGAAGTTTTTGGGTCCCACGAAAAACTCCGGTGAACCGCAGAAGTTACCGGCAGCAGAAACCAGGTGGGGGTACTTGCCGGCGATCCAGAAGGTCATAAATCCTCCCATGGACAGTCCGGAGATACCGCGATGTTGGCGGTCGGCCAGGGTACGGTAGCTGGCATCCACATGCGCTACCAACTCTGGAAAATAAAGGGGAAACTGCCGGTGTGTTTCTACCGGACTGACGTTGTAGGGGCGCAGGTAGTACTCTTGCCGGGGACTGCGGTTGTAGCCGTCTGGCTTCACCACGATGACCTCATGAGAAGCCACAAAATTGCTGATGTTGTCGCCGTTGTTTTCCTCACCCTGGTCCACCCCCGCATACTTGTTGTAGGTCTCCCCGAAATAGCGCTGGGACCAACCGTGGTAATAATAGATTACCGGGTATCGTTTCTGGGGATGCTGATGGTAGCCGGGCGGCAGAAAGATCCGGTAGTTGCGGATTTCGCCAAACACCTTACTGTAGTGCCGGGTGTCGACAATATTGACTTCCGTACTTTGTGCCAAAACTGTGGAAGTGCAAACCAAAAAAGCCAGGCAAGCAAGAAAATGTTTTACCATATAACGCTGAATATTTAAATGCCGTTAATCACAATGCTCAATTTAGCCAAAATTCCAAATTAAGCGATAGGGTTGCCTTGCCTGCGGGATCCGAGGTATTTGTGTGCTGTGATTGTCAGGTAGCGGTTTCTTTAGAACCCGGCATTGCTTATCTTACCCTGGCACCAGGCTAACCAAAAGTAATGAAAGGCAGTCGAAGAAGCTTTCTCAAGGCATCGGCATGGGCCGGATGCGGCATGATCACTACTCCGGTGGATGAGCTGCTGGCCGTTGCCACCGGCGGGGTGAAGCGCGCTTCCAGCCCCTCGGCGTTAAAGATCACGGACCTGCGATATGTTACAGTGGAGCACCTGGGGCGCCCTTGTTCGATCCTGCGCATCGACACCAACCAGGACATTTACGGATATGGAGAGGTACGGGATGGAGGAGAAGTAAAGACCGCCCTGGTGCTCAAGGGACTGTTGCTGGGAAAGAATCCCTGTCAGGTGGAAGAGATCTTTAAAACCATCAAGCCGTTCGGAGGGCACAATCGCCTGGGTGGCGGGGTTAGTGGAGTGGAAATGGCACTGTGGGACCTGACCGGGAAAGCTTATCAGGTACCGGTTTGGCAACTGCTGGGTGGCCGCGTCAGGGACCAGGTTCGTCTTTATGCCGATACCCATGGAGATCAGGACTACCAAAAAATAAAAGAAAAAGTAAAGACCCGGGTGTTGGATCAGGGGTTTACCTGGCTGAAAAAGACCAGGGTGTTTAACGTGTTAAAAGATATGCCCGGAACCCTGGAGCCGGGAAACCCACAGATGCTGACCAGCAAAGGTATTGAAGTGGTAGCGGATTATCTGCAAATGATCCGGGACACGGTCGGGGACCAGGTGGAAATTTGCGCCGACCATTTCGTGGGGCGAAACCTCGAGAACATGTCACGGCAGGGCCAGGCACTGGAGAGAACCAGGTTGGCCTGGATTGAGGAACCGATTAGCTGGCAGGAAACCATGCAATTGAAAGCGTTGCGGGAGGCAATTAATACCCCCATTGCCACCGGGGAAAATATGTTTGGGCTGGAGAGTTTTCAGGTGCTGATCGATCACCAGGCAGTCGATATTGTACACCCTGATATGGCTACCGCAGGAGGGATCATGGAGACCAAGAATATCGGAGATTACGCGCAAGCGCATAATATTGGAATGGCATTGCATTATGCGGGTACGCCGGTATCGTTTATGTCAAATGTGCATTGTGCCGCCGCCACCCGGAATTTTTCGGTGTTGGAATATCATCCGGAAGGAGATGAAATACCTGAGTGGACAGACATGGTGTATACCACGGACGCACAGCCGCTGATTACCGATGGTTATGCCCATGTACCCAGTGCACCGGGCCTGGGCATTGAACTGAATATGGAGCATATCAAAAGCCTCCTGCATCCCGATGATCAGTCGGTGTTTGCAGCTACCGGAGCGTGGGATCAGCGTATGGGAAAGTGACGTAGGTCAGTTCTGGTATACCATAACCCCTTCCTTAATGGTCGCCAACACTTTAATATCTTTGATCTGCGCTTCCGGAACTTTCAGGGGGTTATGGTCCAGGACCACCAGGTCAGCCAGTTTCCCCGCTTCCAGGGTGCCTTTACGGCCTTCCTCAAAATGTTGGTAGGCCGCCCAGTCGGTGATGGCCTTAAGCGCTTCATACGGGGTTAGTTTTTCATTGGCCCCAATGACCTGTCCCGAGCGCGATTTGCGCTCAACCGAAATACCCACCATGCGCATCAGGTTGGGTAACGCCACCGGGGCGTCGGTGTGAATGGTAAGCCGCAGCCCTTTATTCAACGCGGTACGGGTGGGGCTTATTTTGTTGCCCAGCTGGTCACCGATCAGTTGCTTGTGCCAGTCACCCCAGTAATAGGTATGCAATGGGAATAAAGAAGCGATCACTTCCAGTTCTTTAAAAGAATCCAACTGGTCTTCCCGCACATACTGACCATGGATTAACACATTCCTTCGGCCATGGTTGCCATATTGCCGAGCCACTTCTGTCATGGTCCTTATCATCTGATCCATGGCGGCATCACCATTGGCATGGGTCAGGATTTGCCAATTGTTTTTAAAGCCTTTCTCGAAAATGGCCGTTACCATGCTGTCGGAAGGTATAGCGGGGTACCCGCTGTAATCAGGCTGGGCGCCGTCGGGCGGAAGCAGATAGGGCTGGGTGCGCCAGGCAGTTCTGCCCTGGGGTGAACCGTCGAGGGTAACCTTCATTCCTCCTATGCGGTAGTGATTGGTGTAGGTTTTGCCGTACCATTGGCTGTCCATGTACTTATCGACAAACAGGTAATCGATATAACTCACCACGTCAAGCTTGAGCTTGCCTGCTTCGGCTACACTGACCATTTGCTGGTGGTTATCCATTACCCGGCCGTCCTGGGCGGTGGTATACCCGTAGGAAAGCGCCATGTTCTGACCGGCTTCAAAAAACAAATCCTGGGCTTGCTTGTCGGCTGGTTCCAGTGCCTTTAGCATATGGGGTATGGCCGCCAACTCTTCCAGCACCCCGCTGGGTTGGTTGTCCTGTTCTCTCCTGATAAGCCCGCCCTCCGGGTCCACGGTACTGGCATCGATGTTCAATATTTCCAAACCCTTTGAATTCACCACCGCCAAATGGCCGGAAATATGAATGATCATAATAGGGAATTCGGTGGAGACCTGGTCCAGGTCATGACGGGTGGGAAACCGCTTTTCTTTCAACACGGAATCATCAAACCCCATGCCGAAGATCCAGCCGGTGAGCGCCCGGTTTGCCGGCGTGTTCCATTCCCTTAAAATGTTGAGCAGTGAGGGAATATCTTCCGCTCCGGCATCCGGAGGAGGTAAAATCTGTGCACCTACCGCCTGTGCGGAAAAATTGGAAAAGTGGGAATGACCATCGATAAATCCGGGCAACAGGGTGCCTCCATTTAGGTCGTAATTCCGGTAACCTTTGCCAGCCTGGTCTTTGGCCTCCGCCAGGGTACCAGCAAATGAAATTTTGTCATCCTGAACCACCAGCGCCTCCACATATTGAGGAGCCTCACCCTGCATGGTAATAATGTCTCCTCCGTGGTAAATCACTGCAACAGAAGTGGTTTCATCATTTTGCCCGGGATTACAGGATATCAGGGCACATAAGAACGTGGTGAAAATGCAAGCAACTATTAATCGCATGTTAATAATGTTAAGGATTATCAATACAGCAACTGCCTGTGATGAACCGATGCTGCAGCATCGATCGGAATAGAAATATAAGAGAAAGGACCGGCTTTAACAAGCTGTTGGGGTTGGCAGGCTGCCCAGGCGCTGTTTGATGATATCCAGGCCTTTGGGATGGGAATACCGGCCTCCCTGGGGATCGTGAAATACGTCGAGTTCCAGATTTCTCAACCCCAGGTCGAGTTGCGCTT
>JAUIKU010000068.1 GCA_030430675.1 Bacteroidia bacterium
CAAGCTCCCTCCCAGTTAGAAGCCACTGCTAATACTTCGAGTTTGACCACCGCCGTGGAAGCAGAAAGAGCAAATGAAAACCAGCCGGAGGTTAACCACAGTCAACCGACAAAAACCGAGACTGTTGCCAGTGGTGGATTCAATGTTGCTAAGAATCCCAATTCCGCTCCTGTGGAAAATGTTGAAAATAGCATTGAATCGGTGGAGCAATTACCCACTAAAAGAAAAGAACCCGCTATTGATCAATCTCAAAGCATTACCGGGAAGCTGGAAGAAGCCAATCCCGCTGATTACGACACTCCCTCCAATAATCCAGTACGCAGCACGGAACCGGATCAGGCTATTACCGAAGAGTTTTATATAGAGGAAACTATTTCGGGAAAAGTATCCGCCTTGGCAGATGGAAGCCCTATTGCCGGCGTTGAAATATCTGTTAAAGGCACAGGCGTTTCGGCAATCTCAGATACAGATGGCTCATATACAATCACAGTGCCGGGAGATCCCGAGCATCGGACCATACGGTATGTATACCACGGTAATGCTACCGAAAGAGACGTAGCGCCAGGCACCAACATACTGAACATAAGGTTTTAATAAATCAGTCAGTTTCAATAATTAATACTGCAACGCCCCAAATTAGGGGCCATGTTGAAGTATCTCGTCTGTCTTTGCTTCATTGCCGGTTTGGTACCGGTTTCGGGTCAAAGCCCTGAGATTGATCTGCCCGCATTTGGTTCCGGTCCCTTCCTATCCACAGATCAATCACATTGGTCGCTGTTTAAAAATATGGCGGGAATGGGTGCATCCGGAAATTGGCAGGTAGTGCTGGGGTATCATTTCCCCTACAATCTTAGAGAACTACAGTCACTGGCTCTGGGACTGATCATACCTGGACAACCCTCATTGGGAGTTTCACTATATCAAACAGGCAAAACCCATCTCATTAACCAACAAATTGGAATTAATGGCTCAATCAGTCTTCATCAGATACACTTTGGTTTGAGACTGCAGTACTGGAGGGTTCATATTCCCGGCATTGAATCGATCAATAGACTAAGCGTGGCACTGGGAATCCAAATGGAACTTGCCGACAAGCTATTGGCCGGCATATTTGTCAGCAACATTACCAACAGCAAAACAGGATCAAACAGCGCACTGCCGATTACCTGGCATTCTGGCATTAAGTATAAACCTTCCTCTCACCTGAATATCAGCGCTGAGTTGGGCCATACCCTCGGTCATGTTTGGCATTTCAGAACAGGTATTGAGTTCATAATAAAGCAAAAACTCTTTGTACGAACCGGTATAAACCTATCCAACAGGCAATTCTACCTGGGACTGGGATTTTTGATGCACACATTACAACTGGATTATGCCATTGATCTACATCCGTATCTGGGGCTCTCTCATCAAGCCGGTTTGGGATATAACTGGCCGTGAAAACATCCCTTTTTACGGTTATTTACCTGATAATCACTTTATCTGGCAATGCACAAAAATCGGACTTAGCAGAAGAACTGGTGCAAGAATTAACTGGTGAAGCATTGGAATCCGTGGCAGGAAATGAGGGTTATGATTACCGGTTGATTGAAGATATGAAGGCAATTGATATCAATAAAGCATCCAAATCTGAGTTAGAACTGATACCCTGGCTCACTCCGGTACAGGTTAGAAGCCTTTTAAGATACATAGATATAAACGGGCCATTAGTGAGCATCTATGAATTACAGGCTGTTCCGGGTTGGGACCTCTCCACCATCCGAATGACGACGCCCCTTTTCAAAGTTCGGGATACCGGACCTCATCGTGATCCACGAAGGCTGAAAGAGCGTCTAAAACATGACGGCGGGGCAGATCTTCGTTTCAGGGTTAAAAGAAGAATACAGTTATCTCATGGCTACCTGGGCACAGGAACTGCCCGGTTTGCCGGTTCACCTTACTACTGGCTGGCAAAATTCAGGTATCATCAAAAAGGCACCATAGATCTCGGAATAAATTCAGAAAAGGATGCAGGGGAACGTTTCATCTGGAACCCCCGAAAAGGTATTTACGGTCCCGATCATCTATCGATGTATCTTCAACTGGAAAACAGGGGAATCGTTCGAAAACTGTTGATAGGTGATTTCAGGTTGCAATGGGACCAGGGTTTAATACACGGCAGCGGTTTAATCTTTAAGAAACAGGTAATCACAGGGCCCAGAAAGGTACACTCAGGGTTTACCCGTCACTCCGGTACCCGTGAGTATGGTTTCTTTCGCGGAGCAGCTCTGGAAATAGAAATACCCAAACTGGTTTTTAGTATATTCTTTTCTCGTCGCAAATTGGATGCACAAATACTTGAGGAGGACTCCATCGCCAAATTACCGGCCCGGGCACCTTCCATAATAGAAACCGGACATCACAGAACATTAACCGAGCTGGACCGGAGGAATCGACTGCTTGAAAGTACCATGGGCATTCATGTGAGAGGTACCTGGCGCAAGGACCTGGATCTTACGGTTTCCGGCAGCTACAGAAAATTCGGTTCTCACTTAATCCCCACACCAGCCAGGCACAACCTCTATGCTTTTTCTGGAAAAAGCAACACCAATTTAAGTGTAGGGGTTGAGTATATAATAGATAATTTAAATCTCTTCGGTCAAGTTGCCGTCAGCAGTAGCAGTGGCTGGGCTGCTTTAGCAGGGATGATCGGTAGCCTATCTCATAAAGTCTCGGTAAGCTTACATCTGAGAAACTATCAGAAAGACTTTCACGGAAACTCCGGTGGTTCCTATGGCGTTTCGCAGGTCAATTCAAACGAACAGGGCATTTATTTAGGTCTACAGATTACCCCCGGAGAATCCTGGACCATAGGTACGTATACCAATTTATTCACAAGTAATTTTCCTACTTATTCAGCAGATGCTGCCTTCGGAGGTATAGAGTATTTGATCAGAACGCAATTTGTCGCAAATAAAAATACCTCTGTTGATTTTTATTGGCGCAATCGGAAAAGGAGTACGAATAGTAAGTTACCCACGGCAAAGATAACCCATGATCTGAATGAGGAATCCAAGCATTCTGCCGGCCTCAGGCTAAAGTGGCAAAATGATCAACGCATAACCCTGCAGACGAGAATTCAATACAGCAGGTATAGCTTATCGAAGTATAGTTCCAGTGGTTTGATTGTGGCCAACCAGGTAAGTTACCACCATAAAATCATAAAAATTGCCGCCGGGATGGCGCATTTTGATACCGATGATTTCGAAAATCGACAGTATATCTACGAAAACGACCTGCCCTACAGTCTTTCAATACCATTTTTTGATGGAACCGGAACCAGATGGTTTGGTATGATCCAGCTTAAAGCACTTAAGAATGTTGATTTTTGGCTTAAAATCGCCCAAAGCCACTATCATAACCGCAGGCAGTTGGGAAACGGTCCAGACTTGACCGATTCATCCTTAAGATCGGATTTAAGCCTGCAATTGCGATATAAATTGTAATATATTTATACATCATTGTATTTATTTAATCAAAAAGAGTAGTAGTGCCTTACGAGGGTTCAAAACCTTACATGTGAGAGAAAGCTCGGGAATTGGGATGGGTTGTTGGCGATTATTTTGAGATATTCGTTATGGTTTAACAAATAACACAAGGCTATGTTAGGAGTATTTTTAGGTTTGTTTATTGGGTGTTCATTGGTTACTATTGGAATAGTGTATGTGATCTCAAGATATGTAGATCAACTATTTGATCGCCTCTAGTTTGTTAAACAGGTGTATGAAGTATAAAAGCCACGCTCAAAGCGTGGCTTTCTTTTTTATCTCATTTCAACTTCTCGGATGAAATTCCGTAATGACCTGCCTCAAATAATCTCTGTCCAGATGAGTGTAGATTTCGGTTGTGGTGATGGATTCATGACCCAGCATTTGTTGCACCGCTCTCAGGTCCGCGCCACCTTCCAGCAAATGAGTGGCAAAACTGTGCCTGAATGTGTGGGGGCTGACAGTTTTCTTGATGCCAGCTGTTTTTACCAGATCCTTTACAATATTGAAGACTGATACCCGAGAAAGCCCTGTACCCCTTCGATTTAGAAAAACTACCGTCTCACTTCCCGGCTTTACAGTTACCTTAACCCGTACCAGGGTCAAATACAGGTCCAGGTGTTTTAGTGCGGAACTTCCAATAGGAACCAGTCTTTCTTTACTTCCCTTGCCACGAACCCTTAAAAATCCAATGTCAGCATGTACATCGGCTAATCTCAGTGATATTAATTCACTAACCCGTAAACCACAGCTGTACAGGGTTTCAATAATAGCCCGGTTTCTGGTGCCTTCCGGGGTGGAATGATCTATCGAATTAAGTATTTTATCAATTTCAGGCAAACTAAGGGTATCAGGAAGCTTTCTTCCCAGCTTCGGACTTTCCAACAAAGCGGAGGGGTCCTGTTGGATCAGGTCTTCAGACAATAAAAACCGATAAAATGCCTTAATCCCCGATATGATACGTGCCTGTGATCGGGATGAAATACCCAGGCTGCCCAGATATGCCAGGAATTCTTTGAGCTGAAGGCCGGAAACCGAATCCGGAGTGACTTCCGGATATTGATCAGAAATGAATTGAGACAGTTTGTTGATATCGCTTAAATAGGCGTCAATGGAATTCGGTGACAGGGACCTTTCCAGATTTAAGAAATGTCTGAATTGTTCGATGGCGGTTTCCCAGATCATGCCCTTTTGGATACAAAGATAAAATTAAAGCCCTCTAAATTATGAGAGATATGCTTTATATTTAGCGGCATGAAATACATGGTGATCAATGGACCAAACCTCAACCTTCTGGGTACCAGGGAAAAGTCAGTCTACGGAGATCAGTCATTCGATGACTATTTCCGGAAGCTGGGAGAAATGTTTCCGGAGCACGAAATCGGTTTTTTTCAATCCAACGTTGAGGGTGAACTAATAAACAAGCTTCACGAGGTAGGTTTTGAATATCAGGGCATCGTTCTGAACGCCGGCGGCTATACGCATACTTCAGTGGCATTAGCCGATGCTATTGCCGCCATAACCACTCCGGTAATCGAGGTTCATATTTCCAATGTCCATGCCAGAGAAGATTTCCGACACCACAGTATGATCAGCAAAAATTGTATTGGAGTAATTGCTGGATTCGGTACTCATAGCTACACACTTGCTATGGAATACTTCACCGGGCTGACCCAGTCATGATAACAATTTACACCGATGGAGCCAGTAGGGGTAATCCGGGACCTGGTGGCTTCGGCACTATTCTACTTTACAAGCAACACAGAAAAGAGCTCTCTCAGGGATTCCGCAAAACGACCAACAACCGGATGGAATTGCTGGCGGTTATAAAGGGTTTGGAAGCATTAAAGGGTACCGGTCACCAGGTAACGGTTTATTCAGATTCCAAGTATGTGGTAGATGCAGTGAAAAAGGGTTGGATTTGGAACTGGCAAAAGAAAAATTTCAAGGCAAAGAAGAATCGTGATTTATGGGAGCGCTTTATTCCCCTGTACCAAAAACACCGGGTTGACTTTGTTTGGGTAAAGGGACACGACGGCAATCCTCTTAACGAAAGATGCGATGAACTGGCGGTAGAAGCCGCCTTGGGGCACAAGCTATTGATAGATCAGGGGTTCGAAAGCGAGGAATGATCCTTCTCCTCAATAATGCTTACTCCTAGTGTCTGCAGTTCCCTCAGAATTGGTTTATAATATTCGGCGGTAACCGGAAGCTTCACTCCCCTATCGTTAATTGCCCCCGTGAGTATCAGTTTGGCAGCAATTGCCAGGGGCCAACCTACGGTTTTTGCCATTGCAGTATGAACAGGGTTCTCTCCCAACACCACCAGGGATGTTTTTAATTTTTCAATGCCATTTTGACCCTGATATCCCACTTGATGTTGCATTACTATCATGTCTTTATCTTGTGGATCCAATTTCCATTTTTGCTCCAGCAAGTGTTGCAGCACATCCGCCGGGCTTGCCTGATCCAAACCAATGGCAGTCTTTTCAAATATACCCAGCCAGCTAAGTTGCTTCATCACCTCTCCTTCAGGCTCGATATTCAGGTACTGACACAGTTTTTCTTCTACCAGTTTGGTGGGGTGATAGTACAGGAAGGTATTTATAAAATCCCGGTAAGTCATGCCATCCAGGCCCTCCAGTGTATACGAATCATCGGTCAGCCCAAGTTGAACCAATATGTTCCAACCCTGGCAGAAACCCGGGCGCCGCAATGTTCCACGCAGCATGGTTTGGACATCATCCAGTCCGTACAGTTCCCGGTATTTTAGGGAATCTCGATTGGGGTAGGCTTCAAAGTCTCCGAATCCTGTAATCTTCACTGGTTCAAGCCTGGTGAACAATCGATGGTAAGGAATGTACTTATAGCGACCATTTCTAATAAACTGTGCGGTCTCTCTTCCGGCCAACACCACATTACGGGGATTCCATGTAAACTTGTAATGCCAGGGATTATTGTCAGATTCGGGAGCTACCAGTCCACCGGTATAGGAAACAAACGATTCGATCTTTTTTCCACTCTTCAATCTAATGGCGTCCAATGCCGCCATAGCCGTCATATGATCTATCCCAGGGTCAAGGCCACATTCATTTAGCAGTAATACACCGTTACCAACGGCCTCGTTGTCCAGTGACTTCATTTCTTCAGAAATGTAGGAGGCAGTCAGCAGGTGCTTACGCGCCAACAGGCAACTTTTGGCTACTTCAAAATGAAACTTTACCGGTAATAAAGAAATTACCAGATCTGCCCTGTTTACCTCAGTGTTTAGCTGTTCCTTATTTGATACATCAAACTGAAGTCCGGTAACATTAGAATAGTTCCGGGCTTTCTGCAGGGCAAGTTGCTCCGACTTATCTGCCAGCCTGATGCTCAATTCGGGTCCGGTACATTTTGCCAGATAATCTATAAGGGAAGGTACTGTTCGTCCAGCTCCCAGAACCAATATATTTTTCATATGCTTTAGTTGCCTGAAGATAATCAATCCACCGTAAACCGCATTTAATTCACCTCAGGCCGCTTTCATAAATTTAAGGAGGTTTGCCAGGCATACAAACTTATGCTATATTACAAATACATCGAATTGAGCAATGCCCAGAATAATAAAGTTTGATGTATACCTCGAGGAGTACGATAATATTTCCCTTCTGCCACCTGACAGCCAAGCATTAATAGAACGTGCCAGAGCTGCCTGCAACCATGCTTACGCCCCTTATTCGGGCTTCCTGGTGGGGGCAGCGGTTTTACTGGAGACAGGTGAGATCGTCACCGGTTCAAATCAGGAGAATGCTTCTTATCCCTGTGGACTTTGTGCGGAACGAGTTGCCCTTTTTTCAGCAGCTTCCCGGTATCCTTCTGTGGCATTAACCAAACTGGCAGTTACAGCTATGAAGAAAGGTCAAAATACCTACCAGCCAGTTGCTCCATGCGGTGCATGCAGACAGGTAATCAGCGAGTACCAGGCGAATCAGGACCCCCCTCTGGAACTAATTATGGAGGGCACCAATGGTAGCCTGATGGTAGCTGCCTCTATCGATATGCTTTTGCCCATGACATTCTCAGCCAAACATATGGATCGTACCAATGATGAAATTTAATCTGAACCACCTGAAGGAACCTTCCGATGTGATTCTTATTTATGAGGGTAAGTTTGATGGCCAGACCACCAAGTCTGTGCTTCACCTTGCTGAAAGAAATATTGATTCTATCGCCGAAGACCCATCCATCAAAAGAAAGGTATTCAATATTCTGGTTGAATGCCTGCAAAACGTAGTAAAGCATGGTGAAAAACTGGAAGATACCGATACCGACACCAACGCCCACACTACTCCCACACTTATGATAGGCCGTGAAGCACAGCATTATATCATTGCCAGCGGAAATGCCATGCTCACAGAAAATGTGGAAACATTAAAGTCCAAGATCGATAAGATCAACAGGCTTGATAAGGAAGGCCTTAAAACTTTGTATAAACAAATCATGCGTAACAACGACGTATCTGAAAAGGGAGGAGCGGGATTGGGACTGGTCGATATGGCCCGCAAATCGGGCAACCAGTTATCTTACCATTTTGAATCCATCAATGGCCAATTATCTTTCTTCAGTCTGAAAACCATGATACCCCGGCAAATCCTCCAATAACAAACACCTGTAAGGTATGTAAGGTATTATGATTTGTAATCGATTGATGGCAGGCTACTTTTGTAAAAGGCAACCGGTTTCTCAATTTTCTCAACTCAGAAATCCAAATGAAATATACCTTTGTTTTAACCTGCCTGTTACTGTTTTTAGGATCGAAGGCGATGAGCCAATGTTATTCTGAAGCCAATGACGTACAATGTGTGGAAAAGCTTACTGCTTCCAACAAATTTGTTAAAAGCTATAAGCTCGATGTGGAAAAAACCGGTGATGTGGAGTATTCTACGGTGCTGGTGAAAGACCTTCGATATTACCTGAACCTGTGTGAAGAGGGCGAGGTATCCAACAATATTGAAATTAACGTTTTTGACAAAGGCCGCAAGCTCATTACCTCAAACAAGAGAGATAATAAGTCAATTTTACCGGAGCTATCATTTACCTGCCCCAAAACCGGCATTTATTATTTCGTTTTCAAAAGGGGGGATGCCCCCTCAAGCTGTGGGCTGGGAGCTTTGAGTTTCAGCAAATAAGCATGTTTCCAGGAGTTATCGGCCTCCTTCGAAATACAGGTAAAGGGAGATTGAGTTCGTGGTTAACCGGTCTATTCCCTTACTGTAAAAGTTAGTCTCTGAAGCAAGGTTATTTACAATTCCCCGTGAAAACCTTATTTCAGGAGAGAACTTGAAAAAAGGATAATAAACGTCCAGACCAAACCCAAACTCAATAGCAAGGTCCGAATCCTTGATACTAAGCCGATCGTCCTCCTTGCTCAAATCTTTCTTTCCCCCTACCCTTACCGACGGGTTAATACCCCCTACCAGGTACATACGGTAATTGCCGCGCCTTACGGATTTGTATTTAAGCAGCAGAGGAAAGGACATAGTAACAGTTTCGATGATTTGTGTCTCCTGATTGCCGCTGCTATAGGTGTACACAATTTTCCTTTCATTAATACC
The DNA here is from genome assembly GCA_030430675.1 of Bacteroidia bacterium. GTDB lineage: Bacteria > Bacteroidota > Bacteroidia > Cytophagales > Cyclobacteriaceae > SZUA-3. The sequence continues at coordinate 9,122 of JAUIKU010000068.1, forward strand.
AAACTTGGGAACCAGCCTGAGGTTTAAGAATTGCGCCAGTCTGAGGTTGACTACAAACCCAATATTAACCGGACCGTAAGTTACATCGGGATTGATGGATATAACACTGTCCATTTCAGGCGTCACGAATAGCTCCGAATATTTCAGCCGGTATTGAAATGACTCAATACCCAAATAAAAGCCATAGTGCAACCACTTTTCGTCGTAATTCGGCAGATTAATGCTGCGGTCACGTTGGCTAAAAGCCTGCAAACTGCAGATAAGCAGCAAAAGCAGCAGTGCTACTTTCTTGCCAAATACACCGAACTTATCCCAAATGTGAGTGTCTTGCATATACAATTATTAAACCCGGCTTTTTCAAGTTTTTCCAAAAAGTCCTTACCACTGGGAAAATGCGCCACCGATTCTGGCAAATATCTGTAAGCCGACCTGTCGTGGGAAAGCATTCTGCCGATGGTTGGAAGTACATTATTAAAATAAAAGCCATAAAGTTGTTTGTAGGGAAATGACTGGGGTTTTGAAAACTCGAGGATCACTGCAGTTCCCTCCGGTTTCATTACCCGATGCATCTCCTTTAACCCAGCATGCAGGTCCTCAAAGTTTCTTACTCCAAATGAAACGATGACCGCATCAAAATTATTATCATTAAAATCGAGGTTTTCAGAGTCTCCCTGACGCAATTGAATGCGATGGTCCAGCCCTTTTTCGGCAATTTTCTTTCGGCCTATCTCCAGCATTCCTGGAGATATATCAACACCCACCACCTGGTCGGGGTTCAGTTTCATGGCCTCCAGAGCAAAATCTCCGGTACCGGTGGCGATATCCAGGATCTGTTTAGGGGCGTAGGGGGCCAGAAGCTTAATGGCTTTTTTCCGCCAGGATATATCTATCCCCAGACTTAAAAAATGATTCAAAAAATCGTAGCGTCTGCTGATCTTATCAAACATTTGCGCTACCTGTTCCTTTTTACTACCGGTTTCTTGTTTGTAGGGAACGACGTTCATCCAGGGGTAAAATTACACGGTATTGAAGGATTTAAACGCGAATTGCCGGAAAATAATTTTAAGTAAGTACTACTGGCTCAAGATTTTAAACTCCACCCTTCTATTGAGCTCTCTACCGTCGACTTCGTCGTCGTTGCTGGCAATTGGTCGGGTTTTGCCGTATCCTTTTGCTTCCAACCGGCTGGGGGAAATCCCTTTGTTTATCAGGAAGTTGACCACGGCGCTGGCCCTTTTTACAGAAAGTTGCTGGTTGTACTCTGCTGTACCAATATAGTCTGTATGACCAGCGATCTCAATTCGCATATTGGGGTTTTCCAACAGCATCCTTTCCAATTTGTTCAATTCGGTGAACGACTCCTGCTTAAGGGTAAACTTATCGAAATCAAAATAAATATTCCGCAGTATGGATGAAAAGCCTGTTCTGATCTTGCTCAATTCAAACGTTCTGGTAATCATTTGAGGTTCTTCGGTACTGGCTGGCAGGGAAATTGTCGCATTTCTGAAAACATAACCATCTTTCTCAATGGAAAGCATATACTCCGCCGGTTGCGGGTGGGTTACCTGGGCGGTGTATTTCCCAATGGCATTGGCAGAAACATTAAACACCACATTATCACTTATACGCCTCAGCTGTACCGTTGCATCAAGGGGGGTGTCGTCATCGTAGTCATTTACCAGGATATTCAGATTGACAGCCTTTAACCCACTTTCGTCCTCAATGCTTTTTCTCAGGTAATTCCTGGGGCCCAGCCGCTCTTTGGTATTAATATCAACGTATGGTACCGAAACCAGATAAATATCGGTGTAACCCATGCCATTGTCGCGTACAGAGGCATAGTAGCCTCTCTTACCACTCTTGGTTCCCACAAAATAAATGTCATCATCCGGAGTATTTATGGGGTATCCCAGATTTACGATGTTGGTCCAGGTGGCAGTGGCACTGTCGTACTCTGCCTTGAAAATATCATATCCACCCATACCCATTCCCCCACGACTGCTAAAATAGAGGGTTTTCCCGTCATAGTCGATAAAGGGACTGTCTTCATCATAATCGGAGTTAATCTCAGGTCCCAGATTCACCGCGGGGCCCCACTTACCCTGGCCATCCTTGAGGCTGTAATACAGGTCCAATTCACCCTCACCTCCTGGCCTATCACTGGAAAAGAAGGCTATTTGACCGTCGTTGGAGACCGAAAGAGATTTTTCACTGAATTCGGAATTGATATTTGGTCCCACTGATTTAGGTGTGGACCAAACGCTATCGGATTTCAGTTCTGAAACATAAATATCACTGGTTCCGTCTTCAATATCTTTATATAAGTAAAGCCGTTTGCCATCGGCAGACAATGCGATATTGCTATCGTGAAAAGGAGTATTGATCACCTCACCAATGTTGGAGGCAATACTCCAGGTAGAATCCTGTTTGGTGGAAATAAAGATGTCCTCAAAAGGGAAATTATCAGTGTGAACATCCTGATTCAAATTTCCTTCTTTCCTTCTGGTAGTAAAGATAAGCATGGTCTCATCTTCATTGACCACCGGAGCAAAATCATGCCATTCCGAATTCACCTTGCTTCCGATGTTAATTATGGAATAGCCCTCCGGATAGGTTGTGAAAATGGTACCATTATCACATTCATAGATGCGCCGGTCTACCATTTCGATCGGTATGCGGTCGGGGCCCACATATTCCGAATCGTTTTGGAGTTTAGTCCGGTATAGCCCATAATATTCCAATGCCTGTTCAAAATCCAGGCTGAGCTGGTAACCTTGTGCTATCAGGTAAAGCATATCAAAACGATACTCAGGGTCGAGTTCGTATACTTTCAAAAAATAGTCTGTGGCCTGGTCTTTATTGGTAGTTTCGAGGTGTACTTTCCCGGCCATGTAATTGGCCTTAATATTACCTGGATCCAGTTCAGCCGCCTGGACATAATAACTTTTTGCCTCTTCAAATGCCCGCTGATTAAAATAGATCTCATCACCAATTTCCACATATTCAGCAGCTGTTTGAGCATCATCTTGTGCCAGGATACCCGTGTACAGTCCATCGGCACAAATTGTACAAAATATAAAAACAAAAACCCTGTTTAACATGCTGTAATTCTTTTGAGTCAAACAGCCATCTGCTGGCGGAAGATGGCAATATAAACTAGTTTTAAATTATTTCAAAACAACCAAAATTATGGATTCAATTAAACCTACCCGGATTTAGGTATAGTTATAAATTGGACTTAAACCAGAAGTTTACACTTTTATATAAGCATAAATTTTGGTTCTTTTGGCTAGCTCAGTAAAAAATGTGTAATGATCTTTCGAACAGCAGAATTTATAGTAAGTAATACTGATTATAAAAAATGCCCTCCTGCGGACAAACCGGAATTTGCCTTTATTGGAAGGTCAAATGTAGGAAAATCCTCGCTGATTAATATGTTGACCAACCATAAAAATTTGGCCAAAACCTCCTCCAAACCAGGGAAAACCCAATTGATCAATCATTTTCTGGTAGACAGTTCATGGTACCTGGTAGACCTCCCCGGCTATGGCTGGGCCAGTGTGAGTTTGAAGAAGAAAAAAGAATGGGAGGGAATGATAACCAACTACCTTTTAAAACGCCAAAACCTATACCTTTTGTTCATACTGATAGATGCCAGGCATCCTCCGCAAACAATTGATATGGATTTCATTAAATGGGCCGGTCAAAAAGGAATTCCCTTGTCCATCATCCTGACCAAAACCGATAAAATTTCCCGGAATAAGGTTTTTACCAACCAAAAACTCCTGGAAAAACGCTTGAAGCAGGACTGGGAGGAATTGCCCAGGATATTTCTGTCTTCCGCAATTGATAAAACTGGAAAACTTGAGATTTCCCATTATATTCGCGACACTTCCAAAATTTAAATTTAGCTATGGAACTTAAGGATTTGGCTTCCATTTCAGGAAAGCCCGGATTATTTAAAATAATCAAACCGGCCCGGGCCAGTATCATCGTGGAAACCCTGGACCACGAGAAGAAGAAAATGGTAGTTTCAGCCAATCAGAGAATCTCCGTGTTAGACGAAATTTCCATTTATACCAATACTGCCGACGGTGCAACTCCGCTGCAGGAGGTGTTTCATTCCATTTACCGTGAATTCGGGGAAGACGAAGCCCTGGAGAGCGATGCTACCAATGCGGAATACCTCTCTTTCTTTAAAGCCGTACTCCCTCATTATGATGAGGACAGGGTTTATGTGTCGGACGTTAAAAAAATCATTCGTTGGTACAGGATCCTGCTGAACCAGGCCCCAAACCTGGTGCGTCCCGGCTCGGATGAAGAGGAATAAGTTATTGGTGGAAACTTTCGGCTTTTTCTACCATTGACCTGGACCCGATATAAAGTGGACACCGTTGATGTACATCTGCGGGTACGATTTCCATAATTCTGGCATTCCCGGTACTGGCCTTCCCACCAGCCTGTTCTACAACAAATGATAGTGCGTTACATTCGTACATCAAACGCAGCTTTCCCTGGGGATACTTGGGACTGCTGGGATAAATATAAATCCCGCCCTTTAGCAGATTGCGATGAAAATCTGCTACCAACGAGCCAATGTACCTCGCAGTATGCTCATTTTCCCGGCAGTATTGCAGATACCGGTTTACCGGGTCCGGAAAATCCAGAGAACCGGCCTCATTTATTGAATAGATCTTTCCCAAATCGGGAATCGTCATATCCTGGTGACTCAAAAAATATTCACCCAGTGTGGGATCATAAGTAAATCCATTTACCCCATTACCGGTGGTATATACCAGGATTGTACTGGATCCGTAAAGCAGATAACCCGCAGCCACCTGGTTAATTCCAGGTTGCAACACATCTTCTGATGTCACTGGTGAGCCCACCGGAGAAAGGCGACGATAAATTGAAAATATGGTACCAATGGAAACATTCACATCTATATTTGAAGAACCATCCAACGGATCAATCGCTATTATGTATTTGCCGTTATTGTGAAGATCGATAATGTTTTCATCCTCTTCCGAAATAATAGCACATGCCTCACCTCCTTTGGTGAAGGCCCTGATAAAACGGATATTGGCCAGTACATCAAGTTTCTGCTGATCTTCACCCTGAATATTATCTGCGCCAATACTTCCGGATAAGTTGATTAACCCGGCCTTATTCACCTCGCGATTTACCACTTTTCCTGCCAATGCTATATCTCTTAGCAATTGAGACAATTCTCCAGTGGCATAAGGAAAATCGTCCTGGAATCTTTTAATAAAGCGATCAAGGGCGGTGCCAATGGGTAATCCTATTCTGGAGTCTTCCATAAATTTATAATCTGCTAAGTAGCTTATTTGCTCGATTTGGACTTACTTAACAAAGCCATCTAAAATTAGCATATATATCTGTTGGGGAAAAATGAAAGTTTTCAAATTTGGAGGAGCCAGTGTATGCAGCGCAGACGCGATACGTAACTTATCGAACATCATACGAGTTCAAGAGTCTGATTTTCTGATCATTGTAGTCTCCGCCATGGGAAAAAGTACCAATGCCCTGGAGCACATACTTGACTTGAAGTACACTGGCAACCCCTATCAGGTCTTCTTAGATGAGTTGGAAAAGTATCACCTGGGTATCTGCTCCCAACTATTTCCGGCCAAGCACCACCCGGTATACCAAAGTATTGACAGCCTGATGATAAGCCTGAAGCTGAGTTTGGAAAATGAAGAAACCAATTTTAATCGTCTTTATGATCGGGTGGTAAGTCATGGGGAGCTTTTCTCAACCACCATTGTAAACGCTTATCTGAACAGTGTTGATTTGAAATGCCAGTTGTTGAGTGCCCAGGAAATGATTGTTACTGATAGCAATTTTCGTGAAGGTAAAGTACGCTGGGACCTCACAAAAAAAGCCATTAATGAAAAACTGGGAAATCGAACTCGGGGCTACTATCTGACCCAGGGTTTTATTGCCAGCGATGAATACAGGAACTGGACCACGTTGGGTAGAGAGGGCTCTGACTATACTGCTGCCATACTTGCCTCCTGCCTGGAAGCAGATTCTGTAACCATATGGAAAGATGTTCCCGGAGTTCTCACCGCCGATCCGGACCAATGGCCACATACCTCTAAATACCAAAGCCTGTCTTATGGGGAAGCTGCTGAAATGACCTACTACGGGGCATCGGTGATTCATCCCAAGACCATCAGACCATTGGCTGTCAAAAAGATCCCCTTATTGGTAAGGTCCTTCCTGGACTATCACACGGAAGGTACTGAGATTATGGACATCCAGCATGAACAATTGGAGCCGGCAATTATCTTTAAGCCCGGTCAATGTCTGATCTCATTTCAGGTTCGTGACTTTAGTTTCATAAATGAAAGCAAGCTGAGCTTGATCTTTCACCTGTTTGAGGAATTTAACATCCGGGTAAATATGATGCAGAGTTCGGCTATATCCTTCTCAGTTAGTGTAGATAATCCCGACAGTAAAATGAAAAACCTGATCAACAGTCTCAGTGGTGAATTCGATATATTCTACAATGATCAGCTTGAACTGGTGACGGTAAAAAACTACCATCCGGATTTGTTGCCCCAAATAACGGCAAACAGGGAGGTCTTGCTGGAGCAAAAAACCCGGAAGAACTATCAGGTATTACTGGGCAAGCCAGTGGAATCAAACATTTGAATTTTCAGCAGCGAACAGAAATGCTACTTGTACCGCTTCAGGATTTGAGTAATCTGACTTAAATATCCCTGTCCAAACAAATTGAGATGTACCAGCAGAGGGTATAGATTGTACAAATCGAACCGGTGTTGGTATCCGGGTTCCAGGGGAAAATGATAGTTATAAGAAGAGTAGAAGCTGGCATCAAATCCTCCAAACAAAGTGGTAAATGCCAATTCTATCTCCCTGTGACCATAATATACTGCCGGATCCACCAGGCAGGCAGTTCCCTCCGGGCCCCTGATAACGTTGCCACTCCATAAATCTCCATGTAACAATGAAGGCGGTTCAATACTTAGAAGCTGATCGATCTTACTGCATAAATTCATCAGGTCTGACTGCACTGTCACCGGTAACAGACCGGAGGATTCGGCCAATTTGATCTGGGCCAGAATCCGGCGGTTGATAAAAAACTCCGGCCAACTTTCACTATTACCATTGACTTGAGGTAACCGTCCAATATAGTTATCTCTGTACCATCCGTAACAATCACTCGACACCTGGTGTAACTTTGCCAGTCCCTGCCCCAGCTGCTCCCAATAATCTTTATGCATTGTACCCGGGTTTACAAACTCCATAAGCAAATAGCTCCATTGGTCAAACAAGCCCGGTTGCAATTTTTGGGGAATCTTTAGTGAACAATGCGCAGCCAGGGCAGTCAAACCCTCAGCCTCAGCTTCGAACATGTCAAGATATTCGCTGCGATTTATTTTAAGAAAAAAATCGCCCCTGGCGGTTACCTGTATCCGGTAACATTGATTGATACAGCCTCCACCAACCGGTCTGGTGGCAATCAGCTCGGTACCACTTCCAAAAGCATCATGCACAATATTCCTAAGGTCGTCCGGTCTCATGGTACAATGCCAAATATTCCGAAGAGTTAGTGTTGCTGCTTTAAATACTCGATAAATTTGATATTACAATGGCGCAGAATATCAAAGACTTTTTGAAAACCCTGGGGACCTCCAAAGTAGGGATCCGGAACCTCCAGATCATGTGATTCATCCTGAAAGGATCTAAACAAGAAAATCCCACTATGATCAATAGCTGCAGAATTTGCCAGGCTCCGAATATTCCTCAGATTTTGATGGTCCATTGCCAGAATGTAATCAAATGTCGTGAAATCTGAAACAGTGAACTGCCTGGCATTGTGAATTACCTCAACCCCATTGTCTCTGGCGTTTGATACCGATCGCCGATCGGGAGGCTCACCCAGATGGTAGGCGGAAGTGCCCGCCGAATCCGCAAAAAAACGGTCATCCAAACCTTCTTCGATTACACTTTTTTTAAAGATAGCTTCCGCCACCGGTGAACGGCATATATTACCGAGACAAACAAACAGTACCTTGATCATTTAATCCAGATTTACTTATGTCAATTCCCATTTTATTACTATTTTGAGCTCACGACAAAAAAACAGATTTTTTAGAATCAAACCACTACTTTTTTGCAAAGAAACCAGCTTGTCGGAGCTAAGCAAAGTATACTAAACCAGAATATTTCCTTTCTTATCAAATACGGGATATTGGTGATAGTACTTTCTCTGAGCTATGCCACCAATGAACCTCAAAAAAAATCCCTTTCTCAGGCAATCCACTCTTACGAACAGGAATTATCAAAAAATAAACAAAATATTTTACCTCTTTATTATCTGATTATCAGTGTTTTATAAATAACCCTGGACAATTTAGCATTTTTTTTTCACTATGGAGGTTACCTGTAAGGCTCAAGTAGTATAAATGAATGCATAACACACAATTCATACACCTGTTTAACACTTTTACCGAAAAGCCTTCTTTAATTAGGAGGTTTTTCTTTTTTTTATTCCCCATGGTTTTTTAGCCTAACAGGTCCCTATGAAACTGGTAAAGGTCACACCTCATTATAAACCGGGGATCTCCCTGGTTCAACTGAATCGCCCCAAGGAGTTGAATGCACTTAATTCCAAGGTCATGCAAAGCTTGCGGGATCACCTGACAAGCCTGGACCAGGATCCCAAGGTGAAGGTAATTATACTTACCGGGAATGAACAAGCATTCGCTGCGGGAGCCGACATAAAGGAAATGTCGGATAAAGGAGCTATTGAAATGCTTAAAATCGACCAGTTCAAGACCTGGGACCAGATTAGAAAAATTCAAAAACCAATCATTGCCGCTGTTTCTGGTTTTGCCCTAGGTGGTGGTTGTGAATTGGCAATGACCTGTGATATGATCATTGCCTCAGAATCCGCGAAATTTGGTCAGCCGGAAATAAAGATCGGGGTGATGCCGGGAGCCGGAGGTACCCAGCGGCTGACCAGGGCGGTAGGCAAAGTACGTGCCATGGAATTGGTATTGACCGGTAAGTTTATCAGTGCTGATGAAGCCCTGCAGTTTGGCCTGGTGAACAAGGTGGTACCGGTAGAATCCTGCCTGCATGAAGCGGTAAAATTAGCTACTGCTATTGCCAAAATGCCGTCGGTGGCAGTTCGTTTGGCTAAAGAATCTATAAACCAGGCATTTGAGACCCACCTGGATGAAGGCCTGCAATTTGAAAGGAAGAACTTTTACCTGCTTTTTGCCAGCAAGGATCAAAAGGAAGGTATGCGGGCATTTATTGACAAACGCGACCCGGATTTCGAGGGTGACTAGTTTACATTAAAACCAAACCCGGCAGATACCAGACTGTAATCGTTGTAAGTATATTCACCGTGTAAGGCGAAGATCGCTACCTTAATACGAATGCCAACAGTAGCTTTTATTCCTCCGTAGTGGGTTTTGGTATCGATCGGGTCCACCAGAATTTCACTGCCAATATCGTAGGTGCCCAGTACGTTTAATGCTGAGGTAACCCGGTTATAACCAACTCCTCCATAAAAAGTGAGCACTGACAGCTCATATGAGATCAGTCCGTCAATGGTCCAGGAAGTTAAATCCTGGGTCCCCAGCTGGTCCTCTCCCGGATAGGTATCTTCAATTTGGATTTCGCTGCTAATACTGGTATAACCACCAAATATTGACAAATCCACCAACAATTCATCTCCGGAAGGGAAATAATCATTAAGACGATGAAGCACTCCTACCCCCCACATTTTTGACTCATAATCCTCGTCGAACTCAATCAATGGCAGGAATCTGAATTTAATATCTGTATTGGGGATCACTCCTATCCCCAATTGCACAAAAGGGAGTGGAAGAATCTCATAACCAAACTCTTCTTTGAGGGAATTTCCATTGGGACCTTCAAATGTCTGCCCGGTACTTTTTACCTGGTATTGGGGAAAAATATCTTCCGGGCCGAATACGGTTGGCACGTTGCCATCTGATGGTGAAAGCAACTCCAGATTGTTGTACTGACTTTCTACAAATTTAGTTAATTCAGCCCTGGATGGGATCATCGCAGCACTAACTACCACTCCCAGATCAAAGCCCATACTGTGGGTTTTGGCGGAGTTGTACCATCCACTGTTGGCAGCATAGCCAAATCCCTTGTCCAGCGGTGAAATGTAATTGGTTACCAACAGTTCGGCATCCTCTGGATCAGCTAACAGGAAATCACCCAGGTCATCCTGTGACAACACTTGAAATTTCGTAAAACCCAGCGTTAGTAGCAGTAGTGATATGTGAAATTTGGTAATCCTCAATTTGTAATCTTCAATTCTTTGTCCGCTACAGAAGATTGGTATTCATGAAGAGCACCAATAATAAAATCGATGTGCTCGTTTAAAGGTACTCCCAACAATTCCGCTCCAACACGGATCTCCTCCCGATCCACCTTAGCGGCAAAACTTTTTTGCTTGAGCTTCTTTAATACTGATTTTGCCTTCATCCCATTCAATCCATCAGGTCTCACCTGACTACACGCCACTATAAAACCGGTCAGTTCATCGCTTGCTAATAACACTTTGTCCAGCAAACTCCTGGTGGGATTACCCCATTTTGTATAATGAGCTGAAACAGCATAGGCAATATCTCCTTCATCTAACTCTTTCAATTTAGCGACAATCAGATCGGGGTGCCTGTCGGGATGGGCCTCATAATCTGCATCATGTAGTAGACCGGTTACTGCCCATTTCTCCTCATTTTCTTCAAAATGTTTGGCATAACACCTCATTACAAACGATACGGTATGCGCATGTCTGCGCAGTGGTGCCCCTTTAGTCCATTCATTCAGTAGTTCAACTGCAGAATCAAATGTCATGGCGGAAAGATTATACTGGGCCAATATAACAAACTGGCTTGTTATATTTGTGGGCAATTCAGGTAATATCTCACATGGCGGTAATACTCTATAATTTTGCCATTAATTGTTTTAGGCTATTGTTATGGTCAATATCTCCCTTCCATAGCAAAGCCAGGGATATGGTCAGGGGTCGAAAAGATTGGGATGTAAAACTTTCGGCAGACTTTCAAGGTATGAAGCAACCGGTGGTGTGGTTTCACTGTGCATCCCTGGGTGAATTTGAGCAGGGCCGTCCGCTGATTGAGTCATTTCACAACGAGTTTCCCGGTCATAAGATTCTATTGACCTTTTACTCTCCTTCGGGATACCAGGTTCGCAAGGATTACCCATTTGCATTCGCGGTACACTATCTGCCTTGGGATACTGCTAACAATGCGCGTAGGTTTTACCAAATAGTAAACCCCGAAGTTGCAATTTTTATAAAGTACGAATTTTGGTTTCATCTGATATATGAAGGAAAAAAAAGAAACAAGCCGGTGATCGTTTGCTCCTCGCTGTTTAACCGCAATCAGATATTCTTCAGGCCTTATGGCGGACTGTTCAGAAATATACTCAGACAGCTCGATCATATATTTGTACAGGATGCCAACTCATCTGAGTTATTAAAAAGTATAGGTTTAGATAGAGTGACCGTGGCCGGGGACACCCGGGTTGACCGTGTGGCATCCATCACCCGGGAAGCTGAGAAAAATAAAATTGTTGAGCAGTTTGGCAATGGGTTGGACCTGTTTATTGTGGGCAGCAGCTGGCCACAGGATATAGAAATTCTAAGCGATCTGATCAATAATGAAAGGCATCTCAAATTTATCATTGCGCCGCATGAGGTCAACGACCATCAGATCAACCACCTGGAAAAAGTTATTACCAGACCCAAAATAAGGTATACTGATTATAACGGAGAAAATAACAGGGACGTTCTGATCGTGAATACCATTGGAATTCTCTCACATCTGTATCAATACGGAAAATACGCCTACATTGGTGGCGGTTTCGGTAAAGGGTTACACAACACACTCGAAGCGGCCACATTTGGGCTGCCCCTGTTTTTTGGTAACAGTAACTACCGGAAGTTTGCCGAGGCCGTTGCTTTGGAAAATTCCGGTGGTGCATTTCCCGTGGGGAATTATAGAGAACTGTACCAGAACTATATAACACTGGAAAAAGACAAAGATCAATATTACAAAGCCAGTAATGCCTGTCGCAACTATGTGGAACAGCATAAAGGAGCAACCAATATTATCATGAAATACCTCGAAGGCATACTAAAGGAAACATGAAAGGTGTGGTAATAAAAACTACCGGGTCCTGGTATGACATTCGCGATACGGAGGGAAAGCGTCACCGGTGTA
>JAUIKU010000069.1 GCA_030430675.1 Bacteroidia bacterium
CAAGCCCGATATTTGATGGATTTCATCCAACTACTGGACAGGTATAACCATCATATGAACAACGCTGAGGGCAATGGTTTTGAGAAACTGGAGCACACATTGAACCTGATAAATCAACACGCAGACCAGGCAGTTTATCATCAGTTAAAAGGCATATCCAGTGACCGTTATAGTTTTAAGAACAGCCAGTTATTCCTGGGAACCTTTATCAATCACATCAATGTAAGCAATAACCTGCACCGCATGTATCGAATGGCATTATACCCTGAAAAGAGTTTACGAAATGATTATAAAGTCGTATAATAAATCAGGCAATCAATCCAATCCGTATGCAATTGTTATCCCTGGAGAATGACCCTGAATATATCGGTCTCCAAACCGAATTGATAAAGCTTCAATCCCACTTACAGGAAGAGAATAAACGTCTTCTGGTAATTTTTGAAGGTAGGGATTCTGCGGGTAAAGGTGGTGGAATCATGCGGTTTGTTCGCTATTTAAACCCCCGATGGTATCGAATTGTAGCCCTTAACAAGCCTACGGAGATCGAAAGAGGTCAGTGGTATTTTCAGCGATACATTAAGCAATTGCCAAATCCCGGTGAGATCGCCTTGTTTGATCGGAGCTGGTATAACCGGGCGGTAGTGGAGCCGGTGATGAATTTTTGTTCGGAAGACCAGTACCTGCAATTTATGGATGTGATCAACTCTCTGGAAAAGATGCTGGTGGACGATGGTATCCAGATAATAAAGTTTTGGTTTTCCATTACCATTCACGAGCAGAAGAAACGCCTGGATGAGCGTAAAACCAACCCGCTTCAGCAATGGAAACTAAGCACCGTGGATGCAGTGGCACAGCAAAAATGGCATGATTATACCCGGTACAAAACCCTGATGTTCCAGAAGACAGCCACGGAATACTGTCCCTGGGTGGTAATTGAGGGAAATGTAAAAGATACCGCCCGCATGGAAGCCATGCGTTATGTATTGAACCACAGCGAATATCCGGATAAAGGATTTTCCAGGATTCGGTTGAAAGAAGACCCTAAAATCGTGACCATTCTGAAGTCAAAAGCTGATATGATCCGGCTGAATTACGAATCCAGAATAGATAAGGAACAGTAAGCAACCAGTAAATAATCCCCCATAATGGGTGAGTCTCCAAATACGCTGATACCGTCTATCAACAGAATTTCCTGATCAAGTAATTCCTGTTTGATTCCTTGAACCGGCACCATTAACTTGTCTTGTGCTACTAAATGTCATAAACCAATGAGACGATTTTTCCTAAAAACCAATTACGTATTCAGCCTGTTGTTTCTCACCGGTATATTTATTACTGCTCAGGGTCAGGGGATCACCACCCCAAGGGCGGCCAGCCCGGCGGCAGAAGTGAGTCAAACCATCGGTATCTCCACAGTAACCATTAAGTATTCACGGCCAGCGGTTAAGGAACGGGAGGTATATGGAACTAACCTGGTACATTACGGTTACCAAAACCTGGGGTTTGGTACCTCAGAAGCTGCTCCCTGGAGGGCTGGAGCCAATGAAAATACTACCATTAGCTTTTCGGATGAAGCTACCGTGGAAGGTAAAACCATACCAGCCGGCACCTATGCGTTGTTTATTGCAGTGAACGAAGATGGTACTGCGGAAGTAATCTTTTCCAAAAATACCAGCTCATGGGGCAGCTATTTCTATGATCCGGCAGAAAACCAGTTGAAAGTCACGGTAACCAGCCAGGGAATCGCCCCTACAGAAAGGCTTACCTTTGATTTTATCGATATTGATGAGCAATCGGCAATGGCGGTGCTGGATTGGGAAAAGAGGCGATTCCCTTTCAAAGTGGCGTTCGATGTACATGAAATCGTTTTGGCCAATGCCAGAGACGAATTGAGAGGGGTTAAGGGATTTACCTGGCAGGGGCCAACTTCAGCGGCCAATTATTGTCTGCAGAATAATATCAATCTGGAAGAGGGTATGCAGTGGGCAGATCAGGCGATCAACAATACCAAAAACTTTAATACATTGTACGTTAAAGCCGGTTTGACCCAGGCTATGGGTGACAATGCCGACCAGTTATATAATGAAGCAGCAGATCTGGCTAATAAGAATCAGCTGAACTTTTTGGGATACCAGGCCATGGGGGCGGGAAATCTTGACCAAGCTCTGGAATATTTTAAATTGAACCTGAAAAGAAACCCGGATGACCCCAATATGTACGATAGTCTGGCGGAATGCTATAAAAACCGGGGAGAAGACAAGGATGCCGTTAAAAATTTTAAAAAGTCCCTGTCAATGAACCCTCCTGCCAATGTCAAGGCCAATTCAATTAAGAACCTGAAGGAACTCGGTGTAGATACCTCCGAGTATGTTACTGATATCTAAGATTTCATTTTTGTAAAATACTGAAAGTCACCCCGATAAGGGTGGCTTTTTTGTTTACAAAAGGTAGAAGTAGGCGCTGTATCTATGAGACCGCAGCTAGTAAGGGTTACCTTTGCCTTACATAATATATTAATATATGTATATAATATATGAATATAATGAGAATTTCAGCTACCATAAAGGACAGATTAGCAGTAAATGCACAACAGCGGCGTACCCTGGAACCCTCCGATCAGGCGCTGCCCAGGATTGAGAAAATCCGCATGGAATACCTGGATATTGAAGCAGAAACCTATCGCCATATGCTGGAGAAACTACCAAAAGGATGGTCATTTTTTAGAAATAAAAGGTTGTCTCTGGTAGTAGCCATTACCACCATGTCGCTTTACGTGCTGGGAATATTCTATATGTTCCAGGAGATGGACCTTTCAAAGGTTGAGCAGTGGCAATTTGCTATCACCGCCTTGCCCTTCTGGTTGATTTTGACCCTGATCCCGGTAGCCATTATTACTTTCTTAACCACCAGAAATACCAGATTATAATTCAGGTGTTTATTATCCCGGTCTTAACCGCATACAACGTCAATTCCGATACCGAACCCAGGGCCAGCTTCTTCATTACATTTTTTCGATGGGTATAAATGGTGTGATGGCTAAGATGTAGTTTATCGGCAATCTCCCTGGCATTAAGACCACTGGCGGTCAATTGTACCACTTCCACCTCCCGTACCGATAACTCTGTGGGCAGGCATTCATCCTTCTCCTCTTTTTGGAGATGTTTCTCCAGGATCAGATCCAATACCTTATTGCAAAAGAACTTTTCACCTTTGGCGGTGGCATATATAGCAGTGACAATTTCTTGTTGACTGCACTCTTTGGTAACATAACCGTTGATACCTATTTCCAGCACCTGAAATATGGTTGACTTATTGTTATCCGAGGAAATAACCAGTATCCTGGTTTTCGGGCTAAGATGGTTCACCTCTTTAAGATCGAGGATTGATATAAAGTTCCGCAGGTTATAATCCACCAACAGGACATGTGGTTGTTCCTGTTTTAAAGTCGATCTTAGATCTTCCAATGAGCTGATGTCATCCAGAAGTTCCAGATCTTTCTTTTCTTTTATGAATGACCTGAGACCTACTTTGGTCAATGCTTGCGCATCGGCTAATGCCACCTTTATCTTGAACACTCCGGTTATTTAGAATGATTATAAATTATTGCAATATAGCTCGAAATCTCAAAGAAAGAAATGCTTTTAGGGCTATTTACTTATAAAAGGGCAGGAGGACAGGTCACTTCATGTTATTGGTGGTGGGCTAAAAAAATAGTTCCGGCCTGCCAGAAGTAAACCGGAACTACCATACTAAATAGGGTTGTA
Organism: Bacteroidia bacterium; assembly: GCA_030430675.1. Classification (GTDB taxonomy): domain Bacteria; phylum Bacteroidota; class Bacteroidia; order Cytophagales; family Cyclobacteriaceae; genus SZUA-3. The sequence goes on from JAUIKU010000069.1 coordinate 3,765, forward strand.
CTAATTTTCTGCGACCTCTGCTTCCGGTTGATAGGAAAGATCGGGCTTCATCCAGGCCCCATAGGTTTCTCGCTTGCGGGTAATGGCCATGGTCCGCTTATTTAAATCAGAATAATCTCCCAATGCCTGCCGGTTTTCTTCCAGCTGGGCTTGCAGTTCAGCTTCACTCTTAGCCCATCTCACCACGATCATGGCCGGTTCGGTTCCCAATCCACCGGTATACATACGGTAGCCATGCGGCGCATTCTTGGCTGCGTGAAGCTCCGTCCATTCTTTTGCTATGGCTTTGGCCTCGTCCCATTTATCGGGATTAATAAAGTGGTAAGATAACTGGCGGTAGTTAACCCCTTCCATCAACAGGTCACCGCTGCTATAAGAAAGGTCATGTGCCAGACTGATAATATAATCCTTATGGGTTTCGAAAGTATTGTCGTAGGAAGACATCATCTGGTCAAATGCTTCCTCTCCCATGGCTTCTACTACGTCCTGGAAAGGGTTGTTATCCAAATCAGCAAAGTTATCTATAGGGCTCAGGTAGAGAAACCGGCCATCATCAAGTGAAATGGCCATGTACGACATGCCGGGATTGTGGGCTTCCATGGTCTCCTTAAAAAGTTTAGCGGCGGCCTCGTACTCCGCTACTTTACTGGGATATACCTGGTCTTCATGCACAACAAATTTCTGGGAATTGGCCTCTTGCCCCTGTGAGGAGATCACCAGGCAGTTTAAAAGGAACAAACTGCCAATTAGTTTGGTTGATAGTTTCATGGTTCTTAGTTTAAGTTTGGTGTAAATGATGGCCACGGGGGATGAATAATTTAAGCAATTAAACGGTAGCATCAAAGATCAACTTTGTTGCAATATTCATTGTATATCAATAAGTTATAACTATTTTTAGACCGGTTACAGCTGGTGTATTTTAGCGCTGTTGTCAATAGGATGAAACACATATTTCCAATACTGCTTCTGGGTTGTTTCAGCCTGCAAAGTTGGGGTCAGATCCCAATATTGTTGGATACGGACGCCAACAATGAACTGGATGACCAGCATGCTATTGCCTATATGTTATTCAACAGTGATGTGTTTGATGTGATTGGCATCACAGTAAACGCTACCCGCAGCGGTGGTGGTATTGATCAGCACACAGCAGAGGCCAATAGAATAGTTACATTGTGTGGTTATCAGAACCAGGTACAGGTAATACCTGGTGCCAGCAAGAGCTTCAAAGAGATCAAACCAAATTTAGACCGCCCGGATTATGACGGTCACCTGGCAGTGGATTTCATCATTCGTTCCGCTCATGAACTGGAGCACGGAAAGCTGGTGGTGGTACCAATAGGATCACTTACCAATGTAGCACTGGCCCTGGAAAAGGACCCTTCCATAGCCTCGTTGATCAGAGTGGTGTGGTTGGGTTCCAACTGGCCGGAAGCAGGCGAGTATAACCTGGTTAACGATACTACCGCGATAAACCCCGTTATTGACAATCGGCAACTGGAGTTTGAAATATGCACTGTGCGCTACGGCCAGGCCACCGGTACTGCCGCGGTCAATGTGTCGGTGTCTGAAATAAGACAAAGGATGGATGGACTTGGACCAGTTAGTCCGGAGCCGGTAACGGGCCGGCACGGCGGCAGCTTCACCAATTTTGGGGATTACAGCATAGAGCTGTTTGAAAATATAGGGGACGAGGAAAGGGCCCTGTTTGATGTTTGTGCCCTGGCCATTATTAAGGACCCACGCTGGGCCAAACCGGTGAAAGTACCGGCCCCCAGATTAGAGAGAGATGGCTGGATACCCCGCCCGCAGAATTCCCATCACATCATTTTTTGGGAGCATTTTGATCGGGAAGCAATTCTGCAGGACTTTTACCAAAGTATGGAAAGCCCGGTTATTGCGGATTAGTACCCCCTACCAGTGTCTCCAGATCCATTTTAGATATTTTAAACAATGCCAGTCTGGGAAACCTCCCGGTGATATGGGTGGATGCCAGTACGATCAGACCTTCGTCGAGCGTGGTGGTAAAGTCGGCCATTTGATAAGGGTGACCGTAACCCAGATAATGGCTTCCCAATAATGTTTGGTCGGACTGGTTGTAGGCCAGTAGTAAAATTTGCCCGGTTTTGGTCTCGGTACCAAAAATGATCACCGACTTACCCGCAGCGTTAACTTTCTTTATCTGGAACTTGGCCCGTTGAGTCAGTTCATCAAACTTTAATCCATCCAGGTCCCCGGTTACTCCAGTTCCGGTCACATTGAGGTTGTAGCTGGGGATGATCTGGTTTTCCAGAAAACTGTACCGGGCCATGGCAAACTCAGTACCGTTGATTTGAGTAGCGCCGCTTATGGCATCGTCCACTCCGGGGCCGTTGATTACTCCGGTAAGTGTACCATCGGCAGCGTTGACAAAGCCCATGGAGAAGCTGTAGTTGTAGAATCCGTTGAAGAAAAAGCTGTTGCCCACGCTACCAGTCATAAACGGCAAAGGCCTGCTGGTGCGGATCATATGCTTGATAATGTCTTCCTCCACATCTTCAAATGTATCGTATTCTTCCTGCCAGATGGCCACCCCGTTGGCATTCAGTCTTGCCAAAACGGTTTTTTCATCTTCGCGGTTATATCCCTGCACTACAAACCCGCCATCACCTATTTTGGTGCCGGCCAAGGGGTATTGCAATGCCGCCAGGTAACCAACTTCCGAAAAAGTTCCGGCTTGGTCATCCACCTGCACCAGATAGGTGCCCAGGTTAAGCTTGTCCATACAAAGAAATTGGTAGTTCGATCCTGAGATCATTAGTCCGTCCAGGGGATTGACATAATTGTCACTGGGGGATCGCTCCCATTGAAAATCACCCTTGGAATCTACCTTGATCAAATAGGCGCTGAGAAACTGGGTATCGGTAACCTCCTTACCCCCCAGGATCAGGTATCCGCTGTCGGCAGTTTGAGCGATACTGATAGGGATAAATGCATCGTCGTAGCTATCGGTATTGTATACTCTGGTAAATACATCCTGAGGCTCCACGGTATTCTCCTGTATGTCACAGGATGCCAGGGAGACAATTGCAAATAGTATTCCCATAGCGGGAACAGCATTTGATAAGTATTTTGAAAATTTCATACTAAAAGTTTTTATACTTCAGGGTAAAACGGCAACCCAGGTAAATTTCAATGTTTCTGAGCTCTAAATCATCGGTTACATCGTAACTCCCGGAGGTTAACAAACCATCTTCATACCTGGTTTTGACATCCACCACATTGTGTAACCCATACCGGTAATTAACTCCCAGTACAAATCTCACTGTCCCTAAATCGCTGCCACCACTCATGCCTGAGGGACTATCGCCCACATCGAGACTTAGCCCTGCACCACCCAATATACCGGCACTGGAGCGTATAAAAAGCTCATCCACACCGATCCGTTGCGTGGTGCTGGATAGTTCATCCAACCCTCCGGCAACGCCGTCCTCAACTTTGGTACTGATGGTTTTATCAGCATTTGTCCGAAATCCGTAATAGCCTCCAATTTGTATATAAGGCTTCAGAGGTCCTGTTTTCAAATGGTATTTCAGTGATAGCGGGAAGTCGAGGTAGCTGATCGAATGGTCGATGTCGTTGGTAACATTGACATAGCTCTGCTGGTCTTCGAATTGATCCCATTGATAGCTGGTTTCATACCCAAACTTATAAGTGGTGTACCCGGGTTCAAAACCTAGCGAAACATTGGGGCTAATGGCTACTGACCCGGTGAGGCCAATGTGATTCCCAATGTTGCTATACGGTTTATCGTATGTTTTGCCATTGGTCAAATTGCTGCTGAGATCCAACGGTGTCACCACCTGGTAATTTTTAGTAGTCTGAACATCACTGAGGTTGACACCCCCTTTTATGCCTAACTGCCATTGTGGTGCTTCCCCCTTAAAGCCTGACTTGACTTTTGATTGGTTCTTCTTGCCCCCTCCAAACAGACTGAATTTACTGGATTCCTTACGCGGTTTTTTACCTTCCTTCTTGCCGGCGAATTGTGCCATGGCTGCTGAGGAAAAGCATACTATTAAGACTACAATAAGTATTGATCTGACCTTTATCATTTCCTACATTTTTATCAGTTTCTTGGCCGCATCCAATGGACCTGCTTTTATTCTATAGATGTATGTACCTGGTCTGAGGTCAGACAGGTCTACACTGACCCTGTGCTCTCCCACCTGCTGGTGTCCGCTTACCAATGAGCGGATTCTCCGACCCCCGGTATCCAGCAATTCGATATCTACCTGCACTGCGGTATTGATATAATATGAAAGAGTGGTCCGGTCCCGTACCGGGTTGGGATAGGCGCTGTTTAGTTTAAACCGTTTGGAAATAAACTCATCCCTGGTACTGGTAACTACACTGCCAAATAAATCGAGTTTCTGGTCCAGGAAGCCGTCGAACAAGGTTTGAACCATGGCCTGATCCGGTGCTTCCATCCAATCGTGAAGGATGGTGGTAAATACCTGTCGGTAATCTACTTGCATAGGGATATTATTACCAGCCAGGTTTTGCAGATCCGGGTTTGTGCCAATAATTCCAGGTTTTACCGCCTTGCCAAAAACGAACATTGGTGCGGCATTACCATGGTCTGTACCATAACTGGCATTGGAAGCTGCTCTTCTTCCAAACTCCGAAAAAGTGGCGGTTACTACCCTGTCTTCCAGTCCCAATCCCTGCAAGTCGTTTTGAAAAGCTTCTACCGCAGCCGAGATGTGGTACAGTAAAGCGGCATGATTTCCCAAAGTGGGATCATACGATTCCACTTGATTTCCGTGAGTGTCGAACCCGCCGATTCTGGCCAGGAAAATCCTGGTTTTCGAACCACCGCTTAGCATCCTGGCAATCAATTTGAGTTGAGGGGCCAGCGGATTATTAAGACGTCCTGCGGATAGTGGATAAGTCTCCGGATAGGTAACTCCCGGGGTATTGCTTCCATTGTCAAAAACCTCTTTCAGGCGATCGGCATACTGATTGGAATTGGCTTCAATATCCATGATCCATTGCAACTCCTGACCGTAATGAGTGTCCATAACAGATTCAGGGGGCAATCCTCCGGTATTGTTGATCAGGTTAAAAAAGCCCTCCGGATCATTGGCTGCTACTGCCACCGGAATACCGTTATCCCGGTGAAAGGCCAGAGATACCGAGGTACCAATTTCCAGTCCCAGAGGATCGGGCATCTCAGAAGTGGGGTAGGCGTCAGGGTAGTTGGGAAAGCAATAGTCAAGATAACGACCCATCCATCCGGATCCCAGATAATCGTCGAAGTCCCCTCCCATAAACATGATGTCCCGGCTCCTGAAGTGAGAACCATTGTGATTTTCATAAGATACCCCCTGAACGATGGCAGCCTTTCCCTGGTCATATAATGTTTTGGTTCCCACCATGTCGGGATGCAGCCCTACCTGGTCGGCAATATCCAGGGTGCTATCCAGAGGAATATAACCTCTGCTTCCATTGTCGGGTATGGCAATATTCGGTCTCAGGTTGTAGTATTGGGCATATTGATCGATGGGGATCACTGCATTCAGACCGTCGTTTCCCCCATGTAGCTGGATAAGTACCAATACTTTGTCGTTGGAAGAGGACGAAACAACTTGTTGCAATTGCCCCTGTGCCAGTAAGCCTACCGGCAGACCATTGAGCACCACCGGTGCAGTGGCGGCAATGGGTATTTTTTTTAGGAAACCTCTGCGTCTCATAGCAATTCTTTAATTAATGGAGTTGATATTCGGGTGATTGCATCAGGGCATTGAATAATGCCTCAAGCTGTGTTCTCACTGCAGAATCATCGTTTGAACCCTGGTAAGCAAACCACTCGGTGGTCCAGTTGCCCATGGATAACCCGTCCAGCAGTATGTCATTTAAGAAATAGTCAAATCGGGCACTGGTAATAATTTCAGGTAGTAGCTCATCCACCATTTCCTGCACAATAACCTGAGCGTTGGAGGGATCTGAGATGTTGCTCTCTACCCATGCTACGGCATCCAGCTGAAAACCGAAGTCATCCATGCTGGTCATCAACCTACCGATATATTCGTATCGCCTGGCCAGGTGATTATGCGAGATCCAATTGCGGTTAAAATCCGGGTTTTGATGATAGGCCGGGTATCCTGCCACCTCATAAGGTTCCAGGAGGTATAGTCCCTGCAGCCCCATTGGAGATAAAACTCCATTGTCAACTGCATCCATAAAAGCCTGAGTGCCGGCAGTGGGCAGGGTAACCCCAAAATATCTCAATGTTCCTAGAATAAGTTCCAGGGGTGATTTGATAATGGCCGCATGGTTATCATCCTCGGCCAATGCATTATCGGCATCATAAAAGTGCTCGCTGCCAAACAACTGTTGTAATACCGGTTGAATTTGGTAATTGTTGTTTCTGAAAGTGGTGGCCAGTGGCTCAATAATGTCCTGCTCAATCTCAGGGGTAATCTCATAGTACATGAAGAACCGGTACAGCTTGCGGCATATGTGCCTGGCGGTTTCATCCTGATTGAAGATCATGTCAATCAGTTGATCAAGCTCATCCAGGGTGGCCGCTACCGTGGCATCTTCGCCAACCAGTTCTATGGGCTGTATGGTGGTATTCTGAAATTTCTCACTAAATGTTTTTACTTCGGCATCGTGCGCATTGGCTACAGTCCCCCCATCATTCTTTACAAAACTGGTAGGAATTCCGGTTACGGGGTCGATGGTTAGAAAATCCTCATCATTGCCATAGCCCGATAATACCCTGGCCGCTTCCTTAACATCCTGCTCGGTATAGTTGGTATAATCGCCAGGCCCAATTTGTGGGCCTTTCCCAATACTGTACAACTCCAGTAACTCCCGGCCGAAGTTTTCATTCACATTGTTGCGGTCGTTGTCCCTGCCATCCAGAAAGATCATCATGGCATTATCCAGACACACTTTCTTGGTCAGTTCCTTAAAATCCCCCAACGCGTAGTACCGAAACAGCTCATTCTGATGATAGAGTGCCTGAGAACTTTGCACCACTTCTTCTTTGGTGGTGAAATGCGTGTGGTAAAAGAAAACCATCTTTTCCACGATGGAGCGACCCGAATTGAGCATTTGCCCAATCCACCAACTCTTAAATGTATCGTAATCGGCAGGTGCTGCCGGTGTCGCAGGTATTTGAAATAATTCAGAAATGGCCTGATTTGCGGTACGACCTGCAAACAGGCTGATGTCTGATTTAGAGGGCCCAAAAGTAGATCTTCTCAGGATATGAGCAGACCGTCTTGTTCCCAGGGTTCCGGTAACCGGATTCAAAGAAGCCATAGCACAACTTTTATCTGGTTGGACCTGAACAAAGGTATATCCAGGCCAAAAAATATTAATATTCTAAGCTGCCTGTTAAGCCAGCCTAGCTAAAAAATACCATACACGGATAACATGAAGTGTGCCAAACAAAAATATAACTTTATAAAAAACTGAATATCAGCAATTTATAAATAATGGTTTTGCGACAAGTAACTCATTTTATCCCGTATTGATAAAATTGTACTGCTAATTTGATAATATTCAAATGGAATTTTTGTGGTAGTATTCCTAAGACCTTACATGTGCAATTGACAATTAAAAATTAAGAATAAATGTCACTGTCTACTGTTCAATTGCTCCTTTCTTCTGCTCGTTCATCACTTTGGTTTGTATTCTGATTGACATCAGGTGGATCTGCTGATAGAGTTCTTTTGAGAATTTGTCATCCAGTCCCAGCTTTTTGGCTACTGCCAACCGGTCCTGTAACAAATCATCCCAGCGGCTCACCTGCAGGATAGTCATTTTATGGTCTTTTTTATACTGAGCGATTTTTTCCACTACCTTGGCCCTCCGGCTGATGGTATCGAGGATCTCCAGGTCAATCTGATCAATCTCAGACCGGTACATACTGAGGAAGTCTACCGTCTCGGGATCTTCGCCTTCGGGTTTTCTTAATTTCAATTGTGCCAGCAATTCTGCTAAAGCTACCGGTGTTACCTGCTGTGCCTTATCACTCCAGGCCTCGTCGGGGTTGGGATGAGATTCTATCATCAGACCATCCATGGCCAAGTCCAGCGCCTTTTGAGAAATTTCCAAGAGCAGGTCCCGGTTGCCACATATATGACTAGGGTCACATATCAAAGGCAGTTCAGGAAGAATTCTCTTTAGTTCGATAGCTAGTTTCCATTGCGGAGCATTGCGGAACCTGCCGTTCTGACCGGATGAAAATCCCCGGTGAATGGCACCTAGCCGGGTAATTCCCGCCTGATGAATTCGTTCAATGGCACCCAGCCAGAGCTGTAGGTCAGGATTTATAGGGTTCTTTACCATAACCGGTACATCTACTCCCCTCAAGGCATTAGCAATGTCCTGAACACTAAATGGGTTTACCGTAGTTCTGGCACCTACCCAAAGAATATCTATCCCGTGCTTCAGCGCTTCATAAACGTGGTTTGAGTTGGCTACCTCCACTGAGGTTAGCAATCCCGTTTCTTTCTTTACCTGTTGCAACCAGGACAATCCCTCTATTCCTATTCCCTCAAAATTATTAGGCCGGGTCCTGGGTTTCCAGATTCCCGCCCTGAAAACCTTAACCTGAGGGGCGTTTTTGACAATGTCTTTGGCAGTTTGCATCACTTGCTCAGGCGTTTCCGCACTGCAAGGGCCACTTATGATCAAGGGTGACTCGTCCACAAGTCCCCACTGGTCTATCGGTATAAGTTTCATCTTTGAATTTGTCATGCTTCTATGGTGTTTTTTAATTTTTTGATTCTATTTATAGCTTCTTTTATTCTGGTTTCATGCACACATAATGATGCGCGTACATACTGGTTTCCCTGGTCGCCGAATACCAACCCGGGCACAATAAATACCCTGGCTTCCTGTAGTATCCGGTCGGCGAAGGAAACAACTTCTTGACCTTCAGGAATTTTACCCCAAACAAACAAACCGGCGGTATTGGTTTCATATCTACACCCTATCAGGTCCATTAACTGTTGTACCAGGGCCCGGCGGTGTTTGTAAACGCCATCCTGTGCCTGGTGCCAGGTTGGTGCTACCTGCAGTGCCTCAATAGCAGCGTCCTGAATGCCTTTGAACATGCCGCTGTCGATGTTGCTTTTAACCTGAACCACCGCATCAATATATGCCGAATTTCCTGTGAGCATGCCCACTCTCCATCCTGCCATCTGATGCCCCTTGCTGAGTGAGTTCAATTCCAACCCCACTTTAAGCGCTCCGGGAATTGCATGCAGACTTAATGGTTGCTGTGGGTTGAGAATCAGACTATACGGATTGTCGTGACAGAGTAGGATTCTTTTATTTTCACACCACCTTACCAACCTGGCAAAAGTTTGCTGGCTGGCCAGTGCTCCGGTCGGCATGTGTGGGTAATTGATCCACATGATTCTCACCTGGTCTGTATCAATACTGTCCAAAAACTCCCAGTCCGGTTGCCAATTATTGGCAGGGTCCAGTGGATAGCTTACCGGCACGGCGCCCACCAGTTTAGTAGTGCCTGCGTACCCGGGATAGCCGGGATCCGGTATGAGCACCTTGTCTCCGGGATTGAGAAATGCCATTGAAATATGAAATATACCTTCTTTGGAGCCAATCAGAGGCAATATTTGCCGGTCGGTGTCCAATACCACACCATATACCTGTTGGTACCACTGGGATATTGCCAGCCGTAACTCCGCAGTGCCTCGGTATGGCTGGTACCCGTGATTTTGTGGTTGCCCTGCCGAATGAGATAAGGCGTCAACCACTTGTGGTGCAGGTGGCATATCGGGGCTGCCGATACCCAGATTAATAACATCCAGGCCTGCAGCGTTCATTTTCCTGATCTCCTGCAGCTTCTTAGAGAAGTAGTATTCCTCTACTTTTTGCAGTCGATTTGCTAGTGGTATAATCATCGTCCCTTAAACCTTTTTTATAAACTCCCAGAATGCGCCGTCTGAAGGTGCAGTCTTCCAGTTCTTTCATAGCTGTGTTCAGCCCGGTGCCTTCTCCCCATTCCAGATCCAGGTGAAATTGATATTGATAAGGCTTGCCGAGAATCGGCACGGATTGAATTTTAGTAATATTGATCATGTTACGGTAGAATACCTGTAGTACTTCCATCAGCGATCCTACCTTGTGTGCCGCTTCCAGACAAACAGAAGCTTTGTTCGGATCTGGCACTGTTTCCCGGCCATCCCGGCTAAGTACCAGGAACCTTGTTTGGTTTTTTTTCAGGTTTTCTATGTTATGTGCCAGAATTTCCAGTCCGTATATTTCTGCCGCCTGAAGACCGGCAATTGCTGCTACCCCCATCATTCGATCCTGGTGGATATCCCTGGCGCTACCGGCGGTATCGTATTTTTCAATGGCCACAATATGCGGATGGCTTTCCAGGTAGATATTACACTGGTTCAGTGCAATAGGGTGTGAATGAACAAACCTGATGTCTTCAATGGATTGACCGGGAAGGGCCATCAGGTGTTGCTCAATGTGGAGGTATTGTTCGCCTATGATATGCAGTGGAAAGCTTTGCAGCAGTCCATAGTTGGGCAATAAACTCCCTGTGAAGGTATTCTCAATGGCCATCATTGCGTAGTCTACCTCACCTTGATTCAACGCCTCGCAAACCTGCTCAAAGCTGCGACACTCGGTGATCTCAACCCGCTTTCCATCAAAATAAAGATTGGCTGCCTGATGGTGAAATGAGGCGGCGGCACCCTGGATTGCTATATTTAAAGTATCATTCATAGGCATAAAAAAAGTCCCGAAAATTCCGGGACTTTGTGAGTTCTTGGTATTTATGATCAATACACTACTCTCTTATCCCGGTCCTGGGACCAAAAAAGTAAAAGTAAAATGTATTGACGAATAACTTCATAGTTGCTTGTATCAGCTACAAGTTTAAGCAAATAATATAATCCAATGCAAATTAATAATAAACTTTTTGACTCATTTGTCCATTGTTAATCAGTTGTTGTGCCTTCTCTTTAATGATATCGCCCACTTTCCTCTCTTGAATTTTGCTTTCCAGCCAGGAGATAATATCGAAATAAATAAATGCCCTTTTCTCGTACCGGCTGTCAACCAAAGTCAGTAACTGATCTCTTAACTCCTGGAACTGGTCGATCAAGGCCCTGGAAGTCATGTTTTTTTCCAGCTGTTTAATAAATTCCAGTATATGTCGCTGGAACAGCTGCAGGTCGTCTTTCTTTGACAGGTATCTGTAAGTCGATCGCAGGTAATAAGGTATAACTTCCATATGGCCCAGTTCAAAGTGACAGATCAGGTTAATGATCCTGGCAAAGCTGTGCACGTCTTCCCGGATATCCTCTTCTTCGGTATTAATAATGCGGTAGAGCCATTTTATAGCCTGATTAAAACGCTGGTCACCGAAATACAGGCAGGCTATCTTATAGTACATGATCAATCGGGAATGTTTGTCCAACTGATGGATAAACTGCTCGAGCTCCGGTTGAATCCGGCGAAAAAGATTCACCCCAATCTCGAAATCGCCCACCATGAAAAATTTATTGAACAAGTGCGAGTAGATATACTTTTGTAGCTTCAACTGGATATTCGCATCCAGTTCTACCCCTGCTAGCTTGGGGATGTTTTTCATGCGCCGATGATTGACCAGGAAATCGTGATACTGCATCAGCTTGTATTGTGCGGTCATTAGGTGGTTCAACCCTTTTAAATAGGTGTCGAGGTGCTGGGGGATCAGTGGTTGTTCATCAAACAGGTCCACCCACTTCTGGGCATAAGTGCATCCCTTTTTGAAATCCTGTATGAAAAAGTAATAGTCCACCAGCAGGTTGTACAGATGCAGTTTCTCATAGAAACTGAGGTTCTCTTCGCTGTATTCCGGCAGTTCAAGTAATATATGCTGAACCTTTTGGAAGTCTTCCCGGTTTCTGGCAAACCCCTTTCTTAGATACAGGGCATTTAACTTTACCAGAATGTTTGAAAACGAATTTATGTTGTTGATCCTGTTATTGACGTCGCGTACCTGGGTAATAATGTCGTTCACCCTTTCCTGATTGCCCTTGCCAACCGTCTGTGAAAGCACCTGTTTCTCCCATTTATAAATCTCCAGCAACAGTTCCAGGTTGTGATGCTTATTGGCCATTCTTTTGGCCTTCTGCAGCATCCTGGCACACTGATCGTAGTGTGACCGTTTATACAGGATCTGTGAATGGTCGATTAGTTCGCGGATTTGAATATCCCGAACATTACCCCCGTCGAACATCCGCAGGCTTTGCAGTATCCTTTTGTACAAATGTGCTTTCAGGTTGGACATCTGCGAACGTTTGAAGGCGGGTGCTGTTTTAAGAATGGCTTCTTCATCGTACTTTTCCTGCTGGTCCATAAGATCGAACAACCGGATAAACTTCTTGTTCATAGGTTCTCCTTCTCCTGATGCAAAAAGCCGAAAGTATCGTTTTTCACTGGCGGATAATCCCTTTATCAGCTGAAAGAGCCCATTGTTTTTGTGCTTAGACATCGTAATTATAATTAGCCAATAAGCAATTATAACGCAAATTTAAGGGCAATTTTTCCAAAATAACAGCTTTTAGGCTTCGTAATTATTGGATTATTTGATTTTTATATGCCTTATGGCGCAGGTAACTTTAAATTAACAATAGAGAAACCCCTGAATTATTATGGAAAATAAGGTAGATATTTTTGATACTACACTACGAGATGGAGAGCAGGTTCCTGGATGTGGTTTGAATAAGGAAGAGAAAATTATTATTGCCAAGGCCCTGGAGGAGCTGGGTGTGGATGTTATTGAAGCCGGTTTCCCCATTTCCAGTCCCGGAGATTTTGCCTCGGTGAAAGCCATCGCTGAGAATGTTAAGGAACCGGTAATCTGTGCCCTTTCCAGAGCGGTAGAAAAAGATATCATTACGGCAGCCCAGGCTATTGAAAACGCCGCCAGACCGAGGATCCATACCGGATTGGGAACCTCGGACCAGCATATTTTCACCAAGTTAAAATCCACCAGGGAAAAAGTTATCGAAAGAGGAGTGGCGGCGGTTAAACTGGCAAAAAAGTACGTGGAGGACGTGGAATTTTACGCGGAGGATGCCGGACGTACCGATAATGAATACCTGGCCAAGGTAATTGAAGCTGTAGTGGCGGCAGGGGCCACGGTGGTCAACATTCCCGATACTACCGGCTATTGCCTGCCCGAGGAATACGGACAAAAGATTAAATACCTGGTAGATCATGTAAAGGGTATTGAAAGGGTCACAATCTCTACCCATTGTCATAATGACCTGGGATTGGCTACTGCCAATTCAATTGCCGGTGTTCAAAACGGAGCCAGGCAGGTAGAATGTACCATAAATGGTTGTGGTGAAAGAGCTGGTAATACTTCCCTGGAGGAAGTGGTAATGATCCTGCGAAAGCATAGATGGCTGCCATATACCACCGGTATTGCTACGGAAAGACTAAACCCCATCAGCAGATTGGTTTCAGAGACCATGGGAATGCCGGTACAACCCAATAAGGCTATAGTTGGAGCCAACGCGTTTGCACACAGCTCAGGCATACATCAGGATGGGGTAATAAAAAACAGAGAGAATTATGAGATTATCGATCCCAGGGAAGTTGGGGTAGATGAATCTTCCATTGTATTAACAGCACGTAGCGGCAGGGCTGCACTTGCCTACCGCATAAAGAGACTGGGCATTGAGGTGCCGGCAGCAGAAGGAGACTTGGTATACGATAAATTCCTTGAATTGGCCGATCGCATTAAACTGGTTAAAGACGAAGATCTGAAAGAGTTAGTAAAACAGCACCTAGCCCCAACCATTAAATAAACACTATCAAATTAAACATGTCAGGAAAAACTTTGTTCGATAAGGTCTGGGACCAGCATGTGGTATCCGAGATAAAGGATGGGCCCAGTGTCTTGTACATTGACCGGCATTTCATCCATGAAGTGACCAGCCCGCAAGCCTTTGATGGCTTGAGAAAGAGGGGGATTGGTGTTTTCAGGCCAGCCCAAACCATAGCCACTGCCGATCATAATGTACCCACAATTGACCAGCATCTCCCCATAAAGGATAGACTGTCCAGGTTTCAGGTACAAAAACTCACTGAAAATTGTGAAGAGTTCGGTGTCCAATTTTACGGATTGGGACATCAGTACCAGGGGATCGTCCATGTGATCGGTCCGGAGTTGGGAATTACCCAACCCGGAATAACCATCGTATGCGGGGATAGTCATACCTCAACTCACGGTGCTTTTGGGGCAGTGGCTTTTGGTATTGGCACCAGTGAGGTAGAGCAGGTACTTGCCACACAGTGTGTGCTGCAACGCAAACCCAAAAGAATGAAAATCGAAGTTAATGGCCCTCTGGCCAAGGGTGTGTTGTCAAAAGACATCATTCTCTATATAGCTTCTAAAATTTCCACCAGCGGAGCAACCGGGCATTTCATCGAATATACCGGATCCACCATTCGAAACCTTTCAATGGAGGCCAGAATGACCATTTGTAATATGAGTATCGAAATGGGAGCCAGAGGGGGAATGATCGCACCCGATGAAACCACTTTTGAATATTTGAAGGGCAGGAAATATGCACCTCAGGGAGAGGCATGGGATAAAGCGGTGGCCAGGTGGAAGGAACTTCACACAGATGCAGACGCCGTATTCGATACTTCATACGAATATGATGCCAGTGACATTGTCCCCATGATTACCTATGGAACCAATCCGGGCATGGGTATTAAGATAAATGAAGCGGTACCCAGTGCCCCTGACAATGTCAAAGCTCTTGAGTATATGGGCCTTACCGCCGGGGAACAACTGCTGGGTAAGCCGGTTAATCACGTGTTTATCGGAAGTTGCACCAACTCCAGGATCGAAGACCTGCGCCTGGTGGCTTCTTTGGTAAAAGGAAAACAAAAGGCGCCCAATGTACATGCCATGGTAATTCCAGGTTCCAAGCAGGTAGAACAACAGGCCATACAGGAAGGCCTGGATCAGATCCTGAAAGAGGCCGGATTCCAGCTACGTCAACCGGGCTGTTCAGCTTGTCTGGGCATGAACGACGATAAAGTACCCGCTGGTGAATATTGTGTATCTACCAGCAACAGGAATTTTGAGGGCAGACAGGGCCCGGGAGCCCGTACCATTCTGGCCAGTCCCCTCACTGCCGCGGCCACAGCCATTACCGGTCGTATTACTGACGTTAGAGAAATAATTTAAAATGGAGCCAATAACAATTATAAAATCAACCTGCGTACCACTGCCAGCGGAAAATGTTGACACTGATCAAATAATACCGGCCCGATTCCTGAAGGCCACCACCAGGGAAGGGTTTGGTGACAACCTGTTTCGGGATTGGCGGTATGACAGTGACAATAATCCCAAGCCTTCATTTGTGCTGAATCAACCGGATTATAGCGGAAGTATTCTGGTTGCCGGAAAAAACTTCGGATGTGGTTCAAGCCGGGAACACGCAGCCTGGGCACTGTATGATTTTGGTTTCAAGGTGGTTGTATCCAGCTTTTTCGCAGATATATTCCGTAATAATGCCCTGAATAACGGGCTGTTACCGATACAGCTGTCTGAGGAATATATCCAAAGTTTACTGGCAGCAGTAGAGGATAATCCGGAATTGGAGGTGATGGTCGACTTGCCCAAGCAACAGCTAAATGTGGTGGGCAGCGATGAAATCGTAAGTTTTGAGATCAACCCTCATAAGAAGTCTTGTTTGCTGAAAGGCTTTGACGACATTGATTACCTCATCAATCAAAAGGATAAAATAACTGAGTTCGAAAAAAACAGGATCACCGCTTAAAAATTATGAATGCAACCATAGCAGTTTTAAAGGGGGATGGCATTGGCCCCGAAGTAATAGACCAGGCCCTGAAAGCACTTCATGCAGTTGAAGAATGTTTTGGTCACAGTTTTACCCTGCAAGAGGCCTTGACTGGGGCTACAGCCATAGACGCCATCGGCGATCCTTTTCCACCACAAACCGAACAGATTTGCCTGGAGTCGGATGCCATTCTATTTGGAGCTATCGGGGATCCGAAATACGACAACGACCCCAAAGCCAAGGTGAGGCCCGAGCAGGGGTTACTGCGCATGCGCAAAACCCTGGGCTTGTTTGCCAATGTGCGGCCTGTAAAAAGTTACAAACAACTGCTCCATATGTCGCCGCTTAAACCGGAAAGGGTGGCCAATGCCGATTTTGTGGTGTTTAGAGAACTAACCAGTGGTATTTATTTTGGAGAACCCAGGGGAAGAAGTGAGGATGGGTCCAAAGCCTACGATACTTGTCTCTATTCAAAGTCTGAGATTGAGAGAATTGCCAAACTGGCCTTTCAGGCGGCTGGTTTGAGGGGTAAGAAGCTCACTTTGGTAGACAAAGCCAATGTATTGGCTACCAGTCGTCTCTGGAGAGAAACCATCAATGAGTGTGCCCGGGATTATCCCGGCATAACCACGGATTACATGTTTGTTGATAACGCAGCCATGCAGCTGATACAAAATCCGGGACGCTTTGATGTCATCCTCACTGAAAATATGTTTGGCGATATCATAACCGATGAAGCATCTGTGATCACAGGATCTTTGGGCATGCTTCCCTCGGCTTCTTTGGGCGAGAAATTATCATTGTTCGAACCTATCCACGGTTCGTATCCCGAAGTAGCCGGAATGAACCGGGCCAATCCCATGGCAGCGATCCTGTCAGCCGCAATGATGCTGGAGTACTCCTTTAATCTGTCACAAGAGGCGGCCTGTATCCGGGATGCTGTTGAAACCTGTATCACAGAAGGAATACTGACTGAAGATCTTACTGACAGTAATGCTAAAGGGACCAGTGAAGTGGGCGATGCAGTGGCCAGAATTATTAAGGAGACGCAACAGGTAGGTGCAAAAAGTGAATGATAGATTAGGATAATGAAAAGAAATTTTTATAGTTTTGTTTTTAGTCTTAAACAAAACCATGACAGGTACTTATATCATTACTTCTGTGGTCATTACTAGTGTACTCATTAGAACACCAGAACGGGAATGGTATAGGTGATCTAAAAGAAATCAAAATAAACGCCATTCCAGTTAAGGGATGGCGTTTTTTTTTGAATTCGTTGGATAACCGGAAGGAAACAACACATGTATTTCAATAGAAACACGGTATTATTTTTGAATGGAAGGTGGTTAAATGCCGCCGATGCCATGGGCAATCTGTTCAGCCAGGCACTTCATTATGGCAATGGAGCTTATGATGGATTGCGCGCCTATGAAACCAGTACCGGCCCCCATATTTTTAAACCCAGGGAACATTTCAAACGACTGCACTATTCTGCCTCAGAATTGTCCATCAAATTGGAGTACACTACCGAAGAACTCATAGAGATTGCCTATGAATTGCTTGAAAAAAACCACCTGGGGAATGCCTATATCAGACCGGTGGTTTCGTCGGGCTCCACACCAGCCAGCCCGGAGCAGAAGGAATTCTATTTGTTAATGGCAGCCTGGCAGTGGGAACACGCTCCTGGCAATGACTTGCTGCGGATAATGATCTCCAGTTATCAAAAGCCCAATGCGGTGGAAATGTCGCCGGATACCAAGATATGCGGCAATTATTCCAATACTG
>JAUIKU010000316.1 GCA_030430675.1 Bacteroidia bacterium
CCCCTATGCCTTTGGATACCTGCCTAATATGGACCTGGATGGCGATCAGCTGCGGTTTACCCACGCCTGGATCAAGTACGAGGGGCACCAGCTGCCACAGGTGTATCAACAAAAAATGTTTGCTATAAACCCTTTATTGAACTATGTACAATTAACTGATTTAATATCAGATGGTTCAGGTTTTAAAACCAAAGACATAGATAGAGTTGTGGAAACGGAAGATCACTGGTTCCGACCGGTAGATATAAAAGCGGGACCCGACGGTGCAATTTACCTGGCTGACTGGTACGACAGCAGGTTATCGCACGTGGACCCTAAAGACACCTGGCATAAGTCCAGTGGCCGCATTTACCGCATTAAAGGGTCGGATTATCAGGCAGTGCCACCATTCGACCTCAGCACCTATTCCAGCCAGCAACTGGTGGAGCTCCTCTCCCATCCCAATAAATGGCACCGGCAGCAGGCTTTACGACAATTTGGTGACCGCAAATCATCGGAAGTCAGTGACCAGCTGGTAAAACTAATAAAGAATGAAAAGGGGCAACTGGCCCTGGAAGCGCTGTGGGCACTAAACCTTAACGGTTCTTTTGATCAGGAACTGGCCCATACCGGCCTGAATCATCCTAATCCAATGGTACGCCAATGGACGGTAAGGCTATTAGGTGACCGCGGCAGCATTGCCACCGAACTAATGCCAGCATTGCTTGAGATGTGCCGGAAAGAACGACACCCGGAAGTAATCAGTCAACTGGCCTGTAGCGCCAGGCGCCTGCCCCCGGACCAGGCTATCCCCTTAATGGAACACTTGCTGGCGGTTCCCGAAGTGGCACAGGATCGGGACAATCCCCTGTTGTTGTGGTGGGCCATGGAGTCACAACTGGATACGGGTGGTGACCTGGTGGTGGAGTTATTCGAAAATACCGCTATCTGGGAATTGCCCGTGGTGCAAGAAACCATCCTGGAACGTCTATCACAAAGGATGGTAATGAAAGGAAACCAGCAAAGCCTGGCACAATGCACCCGTTTACTGACCCTTACTCCCCGTGAAGACCTGGTGACACCGCTACTCAATGGTATACGGGAAGGCATTCGAAGTCAGAGTCTGTCGGCCCTACCACCGGAATTGAGAGATGCCATGAAGCCCTTTATGAAGCATTACGGGCAGGCCCCGCTGGTTTTTGAACTACAGCAAGGCAATGAACAGGCCATTAATACGGCGCTAAGGATCATTGCCGACCCGGAAGCCGATGTCAATGAGCGACTGACCTATATTGAGCAGATGGGAACGCTTGAAATTTCAACATCCCTGGAAACATTGCTGAATCTGGTGGAAAACCAAAGTGAAAGAGCCTCTATCCGGCAGGCTGCTATTCAGGCGGCGTCCCGATTTTCCAATAAGGAAATAGGCGAACGTATTGCCGGGGCCTATCCCGATCGACTCCGGGCCGATCTATCTTTGCGCCTGGCAGCTCTTAACCTGTTTGCCACCAGAGCGAGTTGGGCACAGGAATTCCTAAAAATGATCGAACAGAAAAAACAGGTGGACCCCGATGATGTACCACTGCAGGTGATAAGGCAGTTTGAATTACTGGAGGATCCGCAGGTACTAACCTCAGTCCACCGGATTTGGCCAGAAGCCTCTGCAACTACTTCTGAGGATAAGAACGCCACCATGAAAAGGGTCCGCGGGGTGATCGGTTCCGGTGACGGCAACGCCGAATCGGGCAAGGTTCTGTATCAACAGCTTTGCGGGACCTGTCATAAATTATTCGACCAGGGCGGGGATCTGGGGCCGGATTTGACCGGATACGACAGGTCCAATCTCAACTATCTTTTAATAAACATTGTCGATCCCGGCATTGATATAAGAGAAGGTTTCGTAAATTATAAAATTGAAACCAATGATGGCCGGATATTAAGCGGTACCATAGCAGACAGAAGCAGTGAACGGGTGGTGCTGCGAAGCTTTAACGGGGAGGAATCGGTTATTTCTGCCGCCGATATTAAGCAAATGGAAGCGCAATCCACTTCCATCATGCCAGAGCGACTGGTGGATAATCTATCGGATCAAAAACTAAGAGATTTATTTGAATACATAATGAATAGTGACTATGACATCAATTAACAGAAGAAAATTCCTGCAAAACACCACAATGGGCAGCATGGCGCTGGCTGTTTCCAATCCCTTCCAGCTGGCTGCCAACCACAATCGCAGGAAAAATGTGCCGGTAGGCGTTATTGGGCTGGATACTTCTCATAGTGTAGCCTTTACCAAATACATCAATGAACGCGACAATGGATTTGAGGTGGTAGCGGCATTTACCACCGTTAGCAAGGATATCCCTTCAAGCTATGGCCGTGTCGATAAGTTCACCGAAGAGGTAAAGGCAGCAGGTGTTAAAATAATGGATTCAATTGAATCTTTACTTGAAGTATGTGATTGCATTCTACTGGAAACCAATGATGGAAGGCTTCATTTAGAGCAAGCGAAAAAAGTTTTTAGCTCCGGAAAGCGGGTATTTATTGACAAACCGGTGGCGGCATCTTTTGAAGATGTGAAAGCCATTTACCAGGCAGCTGAAGACAGCGGGGTTACCACTTTTTCCTGTTCCGGAACCAGGTATATGAGCAAGCCACAGGAAGTAAGAAAAGGTGCTATTGGTGAAGTACTGGGAGCAGACACCTACAGTCCGATTAGTTACGAGCCCAGTCACTCCGATCTCTACTGGTATGGGATCCATGGGGTAGAATTATTGTATACGGTAATGAATACCGGGTGTCAGCGGGTCAGGAGAACTACCAGTACCAAATTTGATACCGTAGTTGGAGAGTGGGCCAACGGGGGTATCGGCACTTTCCGGGGAATCCTGGAGGGTGAAAAAGGCTATGGCGGACAGGCTTTTGGCACAGAGGGCATGATTGATCTGGGGTCCTGGGAAGGTTATGATCCCATGATTGAAGTCATCATGGAATACTTCAGAACCGGCAAGTCTCCCATACCACCAGCAGAAACAGTAGAAATATATGCCTTTATGGAAGCAGCCAGAATAAGCGGACAACGCCAGGGAGACTGGGTGGAATTGGCCGGTTTATAGATTATCAGCAGCTGTAGTATGATGACGGAAAAAAGGATTTCTCTTTGGTCAGGCCCCCGAAATGTATCTACAGCGCTGATGTACTCATTCGCCCAGCGACCAGATACATCGGTGCTGGATGAACCACTTTACGCTCATTATCTGAGGGTATCCGGAGCACAGCACCCTGGCAGAGAGGAGGTATTGGCCTCCATGGGGCAGGACGGCGCGGTTATCGCGGAGGACCTGTGCTGTGCGGATTTTGGAAATCCGGTGTTATTCATTAAGAATATGGCCCATCACCTGGTGGCACTGGATTTATCATTTCTGGATGAATTACACAATATACTACTGATTCGCAATCCCGCTGAAATGCTGCCATCACTGTGTAAGCAAATCCCCCAACCCACCTTGAGCGATACCGGGCTCAGGAAGCAATGGGAACTCTACAACCTGTTAACCGAGCAGGGAGATAATCCAGTAATCATTGATTCAAGGGAATTCCTGTTGAACCCCCAAAGTATGCTGGTAAAGATCTGCCACCTATTGGACATTCCATATTTTGAGGAAATGCTGTCCTGGAAGCCAGGACCGCTAAAAGAAGATGGCATATGGGCCAAGCACTGGTATCACAACGTGCAACAATCTTCTGGTTTTCAGCCTTATAAGCCAAAGGAAGAAGCTATACCGGATGAACTGGCAGAGCTCTGGAAGACCTGTGATTCTTATTACCAGAAGCTATATCAGCAAGCTATTAAGGCTGACTGAGGAA
>JAUIKU010000070.1 GCA_030430675.1 Bacteroidia bacterium
ATGGGCCCGGCATCCAGTTCCCGGGTCACGTAATGACTGCTGGCGCCGATGATCTTTACTCCTCGGGCATGCGCGGAGTGATAGGGCCTGGCCCCCGGAAATGCCGGCAAAAAGCTGTGATGGATGTTGATGATATTATTGGGATATGTATCAATAAGTTGATCAGTCAGAATCTGCATGTATCTGGCCAGCACTACAAAATCCACCTTCAATTCCCTTAGCACTTCCAATTGTTTGGCCTCTTGTTCTGCCTTGTTTTCAGGTGTAACAGGAAAATGCCTGAACGGAATATCAAAGCGATCAGCCACTTCTTTCAGCTTTAAATGATTACTAATTATTACCGGGATGTTCACCCGCCATTCACCTGACTGATACCGTCCCAATATGTCATATAAACAATGAGAAGATTTACTGACGAAGATGGCCATTTCTGGTACTATTGAAGTGAAATGAAGGCGCCAATCCATGCTGTATCTGTCAGCAATTTCCCTCTGAAATACCTGTGCGATTTCCTGGTCAGGTATGCTGAAACCCTCTAGCTCCCAGGCCACTCTCATAAAGAATATCTGGTCATTGAAGTCGACATGCTCGTCCAAGTCCATAATATTTCCCCCATTGCGACTGATAAAATCCGTTACGTTGGAAATAATGCCAGACTGATCAGGGCAGCTGATCAAGATAATCGCCTGCGACGAGGTTGATCTACTCATGGTTTCAGCAGTGTTTTGGAGGTGCGGTAAACGGTGCCCTTGAAGGAACCGACGGTTACCCCGCCTTGTTTGGTGATCAATATGTGGTAAACACCTATTTTATTGGTAAGACTGATTTCCGTGGCATCGGCTGTCAGAGTATCTCCTGATTTTACCGGGGAAGTGAAGGACATGGAAGTTTCCAAAGCCACGCTCAACTTGTTATATCCGTTGCTGGCAACCGCCAGTGCACTATCGGCAAAGGAGAATGCGATCCCACCGTGTGCAATATTGAATCCGTTCATCATTTCATCTCTTACCGTCATGGAGATTTTACAGGATCCCAGTGACATTTCTATTACCTCAATACCCAGCCAGGCACTGAAACGGTCATTCTTCAACATATGGTTGATAACGGCTTTAGCTGATGGTTCTTTCATTGACTTGTTTCTGGTTAATTAATGCAAACCCCTGTATGCGCCTGTTGCTCTTGCCAGCCCGTCCGCCAGGCGGGCCGCTAAAAGAACCACAATTTAATGGACATTCCCACAATTGCCACAATCAATACCCTGCGAATCCAAATATCTCCTTTGGCTACCGACCACCTGCTTCCAATCCAGCCCCCTATGGCATTTCCCAGCGCCAAAGTTAACCCTACACCCCAATTCAGTACGTCTTCCACAATAAAGACCGCCAGTGCTGCCAAGGAGTAAGTCAGGGCTACAAAAACTTTAGCACTATTGGTTTTCACCAGTGAAAACCGATTTATAGTGGTCAGCAGCGGTATCATAATAAACCCTACCCCCGCCTGTATGAATCCGCCATAGATCCCTACACCAAAGAACGATATCACTCCAATTACCTGATGCTTAAGGTCCAGTCGCTCTTCCTGCCGGGTGGAATTTTTAAGTGGCCTGACCACAATGACAATTGCTATCAGGATCATGATAATGGACAGGATCCGGTTAAAGAGTTTATCCTCTATGTCAACGGCAAACCGGGCCCCAATAATAGCCCCCAGCAGGGCAGATATACCGAGATACAGGCTGTAGGGCCAGGTACTGACCCCTTTACTTTTGAAACCAGCCACCGCAAAAATGTTCTGGCCAACTATGGCAATACGGTTGGTGGCATTGGCTACCGTTGACGGCAATCCCAGGAATATTAGTAGTGGTAACGTGATCAATGAACCACCACCGGCCAGTACATTCAGGAACCCGGCAACCACACCGGCGGCGATCACCAATATAATATCTGTCAATTCCATGTTTCGGGGTTAAGGTCAAAAATATAAGGATAATAAACGATTACATGCTCCGATACGCAGTTGATACAGAGGAATTAGCGTGATATCATTATATTTAATCAATATTCAATGTTATGGATATCGAAAAACTGGATCAGGAAGTAAGCAGAATTCTCAACCGGGAAGGCGGGTCCGGAAACTACGCCGAAATACGTCAGGAGCTTCAGCAGAAAGGGTTTAACCAGCAGGAGTTGCGGTATATGATGGAACTGGTCGATGAAAGATTGCTGGCCAGCCTGGAAAAAGGCAGTAAAGGTAAAACAGCCAAAAGGAATATGATTTTAGGGATCGCCTTATCTATAACCGGATTGATAGTGGTATTATCCTCCTATTTCGGTCAGCAGGTGCCTAAAGAAATGACCTATGTGGCGCTGATTGTTTTTGCAGTGGGCTACCTGGTATTCAGACATGGATTCCGCAACCGCAACAGTCAGTGATGGCCGGTATCCGACTGCCAGTGTTGCATAACATCGATTACGTTGTCCAATGCCTGGCTCCAGGCTGGCATGGTCTTATCTGTTTTTAAATCACCTAGTGTTTCGTCGATGGTTTCCATCAGCGCTTGTTTCACCACCGGATAATATTCGGGTTCCACACCGTAGGCCGAATGGTTCTCACCCAGCTTCTTCAATCCGGAGGTCAGGTGTTCAGGTCGTGACAGGGAGTAAACAATGCCACCTAGCATATGAGTTAGCAGTCGCCCCTGGTCCGTCATATTCTTTCTAAAAAGTCCCTTTACCTTAGGTGCCATTTCAAAAACTCTGTCATAAAACGCTTTAGCAAACCGGTCCTGATCTTCCAGCATGGTATGGAGCGAAGATTGCAATTCTAACTGCAGGTCCATTTCCTTAAACCCCAGCAACTCATAGAGTTCAGCCTGTTGTTCCAAACCGGCCAAATCTGAAGTAAAGCTATTTCCTATCCACAGACTATCATTTCCGATGCTCTTAAGCACCGGTTTTGAGATGAGGATTTTAGTGCCGGTCTTTTTAGTCTGACGCTGGATCCTGCTGGCGATATTTACCGGGTCCCCAATCACCGAAAACTGCTTGTGATTGGGGTGACCCAAATGCCCAACATAGGCACGGCCAAAATTAATACCAATGCCCGATTTCAATTCCACATCAAAGTCTTCCAGTTCCAGGGAGTTCAGCTGTGTCAGGGCGTATTGCATTCCCAGGGCTGCCCTGATGGCGTCGGTACAGATCTTTTCCCTGGTACCCCCACTAGTGCCAAACACTCCAACTATTTCATCTCCCACGTACTGATAGATTATTCCGTTGTTCATTAAAATAGGTTCTCCCAGGGCGGTATAGAACCGATTGAGCATGAAGGCGATATCAAAATTCAGGTTTTCAGAAGAAAGCGAAGTATAGTTTCGCAGGTCGCAAAAAAGTATGGCAATAGGTCGTTCATCGGCTTTGCCCACAGGTGCAAGCTCTTTTTGCAATTGATTCACTTCTCCCATGGACCATATCAGTCGTTGTAGTTTAACATCCCCTTTTGGGAATGCCTGACAAGCCAACCGGATGGAAGGATCCCATTTTCTGGCGAAGGAAGTTTCCTGTTCGGTTGGACTTCTGGCATTCAGGTTGTCCATTCCTTCCAGTATACGCACCCGGCAGGTGGTACAACGGCCGTGGCCACCACATTCGTGGAGATGGGGGATCTGACTTGCGATAGAGATATCCAGGATGGAATTAAAATCATCGTCATTTTCAACAACTTTGTTGATTCCCGAGTAAGTGATGCGGTGGCTCATAGAAATTTTTAGTACAGGAATGCTTCAATACAATATACCATTTGAATCTTATTTTCTGGCAAATTGGTCAGCCAGCGAAACAATTTTATCATTGGATAAGGCTCCGGATGCGACCACCAACCGGTATTGAAAGGTAACAGAGTCGCCTTTGGTTAGCTGGAAGTTCAATTCCTCCTGTCCGTCACTAAATATTTTCTGCCCCAATGTATTGGCAGAGAACAACCCATAGCCGCGTGCGTGCCAATAGGTGGGATATCCTACGTTGGAAGGGTGATCAATTATGACTAATGCTACCTGCTCACCGTTTATTTTTCCATGCAACTTCATCCAACGGCTCCTGGTACCCCATACTGACTGGCCCTCCACACCGGTAGCGCTCAGGTATTCTCCGGTTACCTGTGTATTATCAACCTCTTCAGTTTCCACCGCATTGCCGTCTGCACCCATCAGCAGGGCCGGACCATGGGAAGGCAATTCCAGTTCACGTGCCACACGTATAGCGAACATTCCCTCTTTATCATCGGCAAATTTTACTTTCGATACCATGGCTGTCAGGGTGGTGGTACGGTCGATTATTACATATCCATCTTCGGTGGAAAACTCATGGCGGCTGCGTTCGGACAGAAGCACTTGCTGGTCCGGTGATTTCCAATCAGCGGTAGTGACCAGCCAGGCACTGTTTTGGCCACTTTCCCATCCCTCCACAGAACGGTGATAGATGGTTCCGTAGTGCTGTTTTTTCTCTGCCGGGACGTTTGCTGAGTTATTCCAGAAATCAAGTCCATTTACATTTCCGTAATTTAACCATATTCCTATATGATGGGGATGGTCTACCCGTTCTCCTGCCTTGATCTTCATGGGATAGCTCCTGGTTAGCATATTCCCCTGTGAGGATATGATCGGCCAAAGCACCGGCGTTTTTAAATGTTGGTGGTACAGGTAGGATGTAAATAATGATCCATCGATCAGGATATCCACCTGCCTTTCGCTGGCATTGGGAACTACTTCAACCTGGTGCTGGCCGTGAATGTAAACCGGACCGGTGAAGTACACCCATAAGATCAGCAGGTATTTATTCATCAGTTGAGGGAAGATGATGCAAAATTTTATACTGAATCAGGTACCACATAGGGGCTTCTATAGTTTCTGGTCAGCATGGCATCAGCTTCCGGATTCCCTACAAACTTTTCTTGCTTGCCGTCGAAAGTCAGTTGTCCTTTCATCCTGTATGCAACATTGGCAAGTAAAGGCAAATCGGATGACATCACTCCTACCTGAATATCACAATGCAATTCCTGGTTATTTCCGGATCTGACGGCATCGATAAAGTTGGCATAGTGCTCAGTGCCGCCGGGAGCAGCCATGAAAGTGGGATCCTGGGGAGTTTCAGAGGTGTTGATATCTGAACCTGAAAATGGTTCTTTCTCCCGTTGTCTGAAAGCTTTCCAGGTACTTCCATTCAACTCCAGGTAACCATCTGTACCGTAGAAGATATTGCCTATGCGGATGTCTAGGCTCGATTCACTATTGGTGTATCGTCCCCTGGTTTCAAATTCCAGGATTTTACCGTCTTCATAGGTAAACATTGAAACCTGGGTATTAGGTGTTTGCTGGGAGCACTCCTTGGGATCGATACCAAAGATACCACCGGTTGAGGCAATGGTCACCGGATGCTGGTCCTTATTCAGACCCCAGCGGGCAATATCGAACTGGTGCGGCCCCTGGTTGCCGGTATCTCCATTACCGGTATCCCAATACCAGTGCCAATTGTAATGCCCCCGTTTTTCATTGTAAGGACGATATTGTGCTGGCCCTAACCACATATCATAATGCAGCGATTGCGGAGGCTCACTGTCTTTGGCTATTCCAAATGAGTCTCTGGGCTTATAACAGGTTCCCTTGGCCATATACACTTCACCGATACCTCCTTCATGTAGAAACTGCATGGCTTCCCGCACGTTAGCGATGGACCGGTTTTGGAAACCTACCTGTACCCTGACGTCATATTTACGGGCTGCCTCAATCATCTTATGTCCTTCGAAAATATTGTGATTTGCAGGCTTTTCCACATAAACGTGTTTGCCGGCCTGTGCCGCCCAGATGGTAGCTAGTGCGTGCCAGTGGTTTGGAGTGGCGACAGAGACCGCATCAATATCCTTATCGTCGAAGACATGGCGCATGTCCCACGCTGTGTTGGGTGCAGTACCTATGGCCTGCTCCACTTTCTTTATTCGCTCGGGATATAATTCTTCATCGACATCACATATGGTTTTTAGCATCACATTTCGGTTGTCTTTAAGCTGGCACCATCTGTCGATGTGCCCGTTTCCCTGGCCCCGAATGCCAATTACGGCCATGGTGATCCTGTCGTTGGAGCCTATGATTGATGCATAGGATTTAGCGGTTAGGTTTACTCCCAGGGCCAGTCCCGTGGAGCTCACCAGTCCCTTTTTAATAAATTCTCTTCTTTTACTCATGATCAATTCGTCTTATTTGAATATACTATTTTTCCGGCGACAATAGTATAAACCACATCGGTTTCAAGTATCTCCTCTTCAGGCACTTGCATGATATCCCGGGAAAAAACGGTAAAATCGGCCAGCTTGCCCACTTCAATAGAGCCCTTAATGTCTTCTTCGAACGCCCCATAGGCTGCATCAAGGGTGTAAGATTTCAGTGCCTGTTTCCTGGTCATTCTTTGCTCCGGCTCATATCCTCCTTCCGGGTTTCCCTCCAGGGTTTTACGGGTAATAGCTGCATAGAATGAGGCCAAAGGATCCAGCGGTTCCACCGGAACATCGCTGCCATTTACAATAATGGCTCCGGACTTTAACAGCTTCTGCCAAACATAGGCACCCTCTTCAATCCGGTGTGGTCCCAGTCGGTCGATGGCCCAGGGACGGTCTGAAGATAGATGGATGGCTTGCATGGAGGCAATAACCCCCAACTGTGAAAACCGCGGCAGGTCATTAGCACTAATATGCTGAGCATGCTCTATTCTGAACCTGGCGTCCCGT
Source organism: Bacteroidia bacterium (assembly GCA_030430675.1). Taxonomy (GTDB): domain Bacteria; phylum Bacteroidota; class Bacteroidia; order Cytophagales; family Cyclobacteriaceae; genus SZUA-3. Next base: position 6,775 of record JAUIKU010000070.1, read on the forward strand.
GACCGGTCCGGATACATTTCGAAGGCCTGCTGGTATTTGTCGAGCACTTCACGTACCGCCCTGTCGCCAATGGCATGAGAACAGACCTGGAACCCATGTTCCACGGCACGCTGACACACCGAAGTAAGCGAGTCAATGGGAGTAGTGGAGTGGCCAAAATGCCCTGGTCGATCTGTATATTCATCCAGCAACCAGGCACCACGGGATCCCAACGCACCATCCATATACATTTTAATAGATCGTACCGTCAGATATCGGTCTCCATAATCGATCTCGGGCCCTTTTCTAAACCAGCTATTTAATAACTCCTGGTCGCTACCACTTAACATTGCCCAGATTCTAACCGTCAGGCCACCATCATCAATAGCCTGTCGATAGAGCTCCAAAGTTTGCTGGGAAACACCGGCATCCTGGAAACTGGTTATCCCATGCCGTAAACACTCCTCCACCGCCAGGTCAAGGGCTTTTCGATTGGTTTCCGGTGTTGATTCCGGAATATGCCGGGTAATAAGATTCATGGCTGTCTCATTAAACACCCCTGTAGGGTTACCCAATTCATCCCTTATAATTTCACCGCCCTCACCTGCTATCAGAGGGGCGTTTTCAACCTGAATATTCCGCACCCCTGCCAATTCCATGGCTACTGCGTTGGCAAACCCGGCATGACCACTGGCATGTCTCAGGTACACCGGGTTGTCCGGTGATACCGCACTCATCCGGTAGTGGGTCTGGAATCCGGAAATCAGGGTGTCGGGCTGGGGGTCCCATTTGCTCTGGTGCCATCCTCTTCCCAGGATCCATTCACCGGGTTGACTATCTTTAACCGCCTCAGCTACCATTTCTATTACTTCCTGATAGCTTTTTGCAGAAGATAGGTCAAGTTGTAGCTTATTAAATCCCATGCCCATAAAATGACCGTGTCCTTCGATCCATCCAGGAGTCATGGCCAGTCCCTGTAAATCTATTACTTCAGTTTCCTGACCGATCCTGTGCTTCAGTCCGGCTCTGTCTCCCACATAGGCAATTTCTCCGTCAACCACAGCTACGGCGCCCACCGTGGGTTGACTGGGATCCAGGGTATAGATGGTACCGTTTTCAAATACCAGATCATAGGAGTTAACCAGGTGACAGGAAGGAAATAAGATCAGGGCTAACAACAATGGTAACAATAAGATCTTCATGGTCGTTCTAACTATTTTCAGGCTTAGCCACCAGGTCCCTGATTCTATCCAGGGTTAAATGGCGAATATCATCAACCACCAGGTCGGCCTGGGTTAGGTCCTGATCGCCGGAACTGGGATTGCGAAATCCCACACACTTCATAGCGGCCCTTTTTGCGGCGGTTACCCCATGGTGGGAATCTTCTATTACCAGACATTTGTCGGCGGAGCTGTTGACAAGGCCTGCGGCTACCTCAAAAATCTCAGGGTGTGGTTTAGAGTATTGCAGGTCAGCACCACTCACTTTGTCATGGAAAAAAGTGGTTAAACCGAATAAATCCAGCACCAGCTGAATGCTTGACATTGAAGAGGATGAGGCCAGCACCAACTTTACATTTTCACTGTCAAGGGATGCAATGAGCTCGGGGATACCGGAAATAGGTTTGAGTCCGGGTTCTTGTCTCAACCGGGCATGGTACAGACTCCTGTCCTGTTGCAGAACTTCATCAACGGTAGCTGGTAATGAGAACTGCTCTATCAATTCCTGCCACATATTCTTAGAGGACCGACCGATGAACTTCTGATACTCAGCTGGCGTGATATTAATATTATAGAATTGAAACAACTGGTATTGCAACTCCATATGGATGGGCTCACTGTCTATGATTACCCCATCCATGTCGAAGATCACAGTTTCAAACATATTTGCCGGATATTGGTTGGTTGTACCATTCTTTTAACGAAAGGATTTTATGCATGGCTAAAAATAGCAATTTTAATGGCTATGGAATTTTATTTGTTCAATTATGAAATTCTTCCGGGAACCGAAGCGTTGTTAAAGTTATGAAGTTCATCTGTGGTGTATTCTTTATTTTGCTCTCCTGGAGTGTGTTGGCTCAGGTTGATCAGCCCATCCCTCCACAGGTGAAAATGATCACCCTGGAACCGGGAGTTGAACTTGAGTTGCTGGACTGGGGCGGCCAGGGAGACCCCATAATGTTTTTGGCGGGACTAGGCAACAGTGCCCATGTCTATGAGAATTTTGCTCATCATTTCGTGGCCAATCATCGGGTATATGGATTGACTCGCCGGGGATACGGAGCGTCAAGTCAACCCAAGTACGGTTACGATATACCTACCCTGGCCCTGGATATAAAACGTGTGATGGACCACCAGCAAATTGAGCGGATCACCCTGATAGGACATAGTATTGCCGGTGATGAGATGACTGCCTTTGCCACTACTTTTCCGGATAGAGTCAACCGGCTAGTGTATCTGGATGCCGCCTATGACCGGTCGGATTTTGTAAATCTTATGAGGAAAGCCCCTTACCCCCCTCAGGCGCAACCTGTAATGTCTGCTGCTGACTCCACCTCTTTCCTGACGGTAACCGCCTATTTATCCAACATGTTTGGTATGACCTACCCCGAAGCAGAAGTACTGGCTACCCGCACTTTTGCCAACGATGGTCGGCTGAAAGGCAGTGTGACCCCCGATCATATAGGAGTTAAAATCATTATGAGTCTGGAAACTCCAAATTATCAGGCCGTTAAATGTCCCACACTGGCAATCTATGCAGTGTTCAACCATGTCTATGAATTATTCCCCAACTATGAGGAATTCGACCAAAAAAATAAACAAATAGCACATCATTCCATGGAGGTGCTAAAGCCCTATGTACTGGACCAAATCCAATATTTTAAAGACCAGATGGCCGGAGAGCAGGTGGTCCAGTTTGATGGTGCAGATCATTTTATTTTCCTTACCCATGAGAGGGAAGTAGTGACGGAATTGTTGGAATTCCTGGCAAAACCACAATAATTATCATTTAAATTCAATTTTTTTCCATCGAAGTTGTTTTCGCAGACAATCTTCTTTTTCAGATAGTTATCCCCACCCGCTTTTATAAACACTTATATGCCAGTACATTATAGGATAAACTTTATCTGGTGTAAATACGTTGTTCATAGTAAAGACACTCATAAAACCATGTCAATCAACAAATTAAAGGTCCAAATTCTCGAGTCGGTAGGAAGCCTGGATCAGCTTCAATCGCAGCAGGTTCTGAATTACATTCGGAAGGTGGTGCGGTCAAGGAGCGGTCAGGAAGACTATTCGAACTTTAAAAAAAGAGCCATGAAGGAAATCCAGATTGCTCTGGACAACAACAGGGACCCACAGGCCGCCTAAGTTTGTAACGGACTTCGGATTCATTCACGTCGCCCTGGCAATGGAGGGATGTTTTGCCCATTTCCAAAGTCAAATCTTCTTGATTACCGGATTAAAGGCTTTTGAAGCCACCAGCACCCGGTCGCCCAGTGACAGGCCGGCAGCTGTTTGTTCATCGACAATTATCTTCACCAGGTGATTGTCAATTAGTACCGCAATAACCGACACCACATCCTCTGTTGCTATTTCCAGTACTTCCCCTATGAATTGGAACTTGCCGCTTAAATGACGTTGGGAGAACATTTCAACCGCAGTATTGTTGTTAACTACCTTACCGTCCTCAAGATGAATCACCCTATCCGATAATTTGAAGATTTCACCGGCATCATGACTGACCAGTATGGTAGTTAGATCAAACTGTCGATGGACCGCTAAAATGTAATCCTGAAGTTTCTTCCGCATTTCGGCATCCAGTGCGGAGAGTGGTTCGTCCAGTAAAAGTAATTTTGGTCTGCCTGCCAATGCCCTGGCTAGTGCTACCCGTTGCTGCTGCCCGCCGGATAATGTATTTGGCCTCCTGTTTTCCAACTGTTTTAGCTCCACTACTTCAATCAGCCGGTCGACCAGTTCAGGATCCCGGGATGTGTCGCAGGCATATATCAAATTTTTGCGAACCGTCATATTTGGGAATAAGGCATAATCCTGGAACACCATTCCAATGCTCCTTTTTCCCGGCTTCAGGTTAATTCCCTGGGTTTTATCAAACCAAGTTTGTTCATTCACTTTGATATGACCGATGTCCGGGTTAATCAAGCCTGCTATAATCCTCAACAATGAGGTTTTACCTGCCCCTGAACTTCCATATAAGGTAATGATCTGTCCCGGGGGGATACATTCATCAATATCCAATGAAAAAGTGCCCTCGGCCCCTTGCAGTAGTTTGGATATTTTGATCTCGATCATTGCCAGAATCTCTTCAGGTATCCACCATTTACTAAATAGACCAACAGCAACACGCCGAACGCCAGTGCCAGCAGTACCAGGGAATACTGATGGGCAGTATGGTAGTTAAGCGCCTCAACTTCATCATAGATGGCAATGGAGGCCACCCGGGTACGGTTGGGTATACTTCCACCAATCATTAATACCACGCCAAATTCACCTACCGTATGAGCAAAGGTCAGTATCAGCCCCGTTAGCAAGGAGGGCTTTATATTGGGTAATTCCACGCTTAGCAGGGTAGTCAGATAGGATTTATCCATAACCTTTGAGGCTTCCTGAAGGGACTGGGGAAGACTGCTTAGACCACTTTGTATGGGATGAACCATAAAGGGCAGAGAATAGATAACGGAGGCAATCACCAGGCCCGGAAAAGAAAAGGCCAACCTTATGCCAAACCAATTCTCCAGCAACTGTCCCGGAAGACTATCGGGGCTGAATGCTAGCAGCAGGTAAAAACCCAATACAGTGGGTGGCAGTACCAATGGCATACTAACCAGGGTTTCAATTAAAGGCTTGAACCTCCTGCGGGAATAAGCCAGCCATCTGGCTATGGGGATAGAGATTACCAGCAATACCCCGGTAGTGATGGCAGCTAGCTTCAAGGTCAGAATTAGCGGTGTAAAATCCATCACTCGGAAAGCATTACTTCATTTGTCTTGACCATAGCGATGACCTCTGTGCCGGGAGTGAGTTCAAGTTGGTCTACCGCATTGCTGGTAATAATCGAACTAAGCGAGTGATCATTATACTGTAAGGTGATTTGGCTGAGCAATTGACCTTTTTTTATGGCGATAATCCTGGTGGGAATTCTGTTTTGCAAACTAATCTGAGCTTTTCCTTTTCCGATGATCACCTCGGTTTCCTTAAACATGACGTTTATCCCCCTCCCTATTTTCAAATAATCCACGGTATCAGGTGTTTCAATCACAATGCTGGTAAAGCTAATATTTGAAATATCGATTTTTACCAGGGTGAGATTGCCATGGGTTTCAATACTGCTAATAGTACCGGGTAGATTGTTCATCTGTAAGGGCAAATTACAAATTAATTCTCGAGCACCAATTTGCAAAATAACGTTGGTTGCTAGAAGGATTCCCGGATATTCAGGTAAAACCCCGGGTTTTGGGTACCAAACCCGAAATCCACCCTGATATTCAATCGTTCCTCTGGCATGGCGGCGTAGCGAAGCCCCAATCCCATTGAAGACTTCACTTTTTCAAATCCCAGATCAGATATGCCGGGTGCAACGTTTCCCATACCCAAAAAAGCCACCATTCCCCACCGTTCCCAAAAAGTCATTTTTTTTCGTTCGTCAATCCAGGAGTCCCTACCCAGGGGCAGCCGATACTCAACCTGGACTGCCATCATGGTCTTATCCCTGAACCTGCCCAGATAGTGCCCCCGCATTATCTGGTCCCCACCCAGCAATGCCATGGTTTCAAAGGTTGGATTACCCCAGTTATTTTCCGCCACCAGGTTGAATGCCAGCACATGACGGTTATTAAAAGTTTGCAGGTAATGGCGAAAATCCAGTCTTAGTTTGGTAAACTCGTAGTCACTACCCAGCCAGGACTGATAGGTGACCAGGTCGGCCTGCATAAACGGGCCCCGGGTGGCGTTGAAGTTGTTGTCTCTTTTATCCATACGGGCAATGACGCCCAACCCGCTGGTCAGGGCACCTTCACTACCGGGTATCAATCCTTCCTGTATCAGTTGCCCGTCCTCCTCCAGGTCGCTGATCTTACTGGATTGACGAATAAACCTGGTACCCAGAAATATTCCCGGTTTTACCTTCCCCAAATAACTAAAATCAAAGGTCATGGTTCTGGTAGTATATACCTCCTCATCCGACTCCGGAGTATCATTGCCAATTCCCCAGAACAGCAGCGGGAATTTTATCCATTCCGCCACACCTTTGAAGATGTGATTGTTGTCGTTGAGAAAAATCTCATAAGAAAGCCGGACCTTGATCTGCTGGTTTAAGGTGTAGTTCAATGGCATTTTAATGGATGACAGCTGTGTGCCTTCCGGGGCATATTTCCCCCTGAACAAATAGGCGCCGATGGCTCCTAATCTCAGGGAGGTTTCAGGTGAGTAGGTAATGATGGGCAAAATCAGGAAAGATCCGTTTTTTGAACTGGCGGAGTCCACTTCGGAGGTCTCTTCATCGATACTGGCAGACTGGGCCGATAACTGGAAACAACCGGAAAGGCAAATTGCCATTAACCATAAGAACGACTTTGACATAGGCATATTGGTAGTCCTAGTCCATAACGCAAGTTAAAAATATTTGGCAGTGGGAGCACTACAAAATAAATACTGTCAAAATACAAATGAAAAACCGGATTGTTTATTTCGCCGCCCGCTTCCTCCACCATGAAAGAAATGCCTGCTTCCGGGTTGCCAGGCAGTCAAGTTCATCCAGGTATCGGGCTACCTGGCTATCGCCGGGTGTAACCTGAGTGGCTTCAATGGCCAGGGTGCCCCCCAGTTGTTCGGCCTTTTCCTGCTGGTTGTTATCCGCGCCTCCGATCAGCGCGCCCAGGTAAAAGCAAAATTTACCCACGGCTCCGGGGTAGCGCTTGAGAAGTTCAGAGTTCCCCGAGTCCTCCGGGTTATTCAACAATTGTTGTTTCGCTTCACAAACCGAAATAAAGCAGTGATTGAACTTACTTACTACTGGTTTTATCTGTAGCCTGTCCACCATTATCAATAGTTCATAAGCTTTGAAGATCATGGCATCACCAGAGAGAATTGCTACATTTCGATTCCATTTCTCCTGAACCGTTTGCTGCTGGTTGGCCGGTTGCCGGCTGTCCAATAGATCGCTATGAACCATTAAAAACTTATCGAATATCTCAACCCCTAGACTGGGATTAATTGCCCTGGAGGCATCACCTGAAAACAGGTAACAAGCCCACAAAGTAAGTAAGGGATAAAACCTTTCAGTGTCTATTCCCAGCAAATATTCCATGGGTTGATAGAGCTCAGCAGGTCTTTTATCAAAAGGATATTCCCTGAGTGCCTCGTTGATCAATTCCGGAGAAGCAACTACATCCATGCCGGGTGCTGTGTTTTAATTATTTCACCTGCAATTATCATGGTTTTCCTGGCCTTTTTAAAATCCCTGGCCATTTTAGTTATTCCCCACCATTCACCAGGACTCAAAAATGCCTTGGTCAAAAAAGTTCGCAATTGAAAAGCACCCTGATCAAAACTGGCTAATAATGCTTTGGGCAAGGGTGATTCAGCACTGTCGCTGATTGATCGTATGGCTGTGAAAGGTAGTTCGTTTTCAGTAGCTAATGCTGCCAAAGTGCCGCTTTCCATGTCTGCAGCCAGGCAATCGCTGGTACTGAACAATTGCTTTTTATCCGCGACCGAGGCCAACACCTTATTGGTTTCGGCAATTGCTTGGCGATGCAGGTTCACCGTATCGGGGAGATGAGAGATCAGCTTTTCGTTAAAAGAATTACAGGTTCCGTACTTTTGTCCATTCGCCACCACATAATCCGGCAACACCAGGTCTCCGGCTTGCGCCTGGGGACTTAGTCCGGCTGCAGTACCCCAGCTGACAAACAGTTCCACCTGATGTTTGCACAATTCTTTAAAGCCGGTCCTGGTATTTTTCTCTCCGATACCAGTCAAACAGATTACTATATGCTCTGATAGGTTGGCACAGGCTCCGGAAACAATTCTTTCAGGGAAGATGGTGTTTAGTTCCTGCGGCAGGGGCGCCAAGATGCCTAATTTCACCTGTGCTAATTTGGGGAAGTTTTTTCCAATGAAACCTCATTGCGATACCTGGCCAGTGCCCACAGTGGAAAAAATTTGGTGTAACCATGGTATTTCAAATAAAATACCCTGGGAAACCCGGGAGCAGTGAATTCAGGGTCTTCCCAGTAACCTTCCTCCTGCTGATTTTGTACCAGGTATTCGATACCTTTTCCAACGGCAGAAGAATTGACTTCTCCTGCAGACATTAAAGCCAGTAATGCCCAGGCCGTTTGAAAGCTGGTACTTTTATCCGCTTTTCCGGAATAATCAGGCTGGTGGTAAGAGTAGTTGTCTTCACCCCACCCTCCATCGGGTCTTTGCATGCCGTTAAGCCAATTTACTGCTTTTCGGATAGCGCTATGACCTCGATCCACTCCATAACACTCCAACGCAATTAACACTGACCAGGTGCCATAAATATGGTTTGTTCCCCATCTTCCAAACCAGGAACCATCGGGCTCCTGCTCACTCCATAAATACCTGAGGCATCTGTCACTGGCTTCCAGGTACCTGGGGTTGTCTTTCAAATGTCCTAAAAGCATCAGACAACGCCCGGTGACATCACTGGTAGGAGGATCCAGTAAGGCTCCGTGATCTGCAAAGGGAATTTCATTGAGATAGTAATAGGTATTATCAGCATCGAAAGCGCCAAATCCGCCATTTCGGGACTGCAGCCCCTCCGTCCATTGTGCAGCTCTTTCTATATTAGTTAAATACTTTGGGTCCCCGGATCGAATCATGGCATAGGCGGCAAAAGCGGTGTCATCCAGGTCCGGATAGTGATCGTTTTTGAATTGAAAAGGCCAGCCACCTCCCGGAAGATCAGGCTTATAAATGCTCCAGTCCCCTGGTTTGTCCAGGACCTGCTCGTTTTGCAGCCAATCCAGTCCCCTGGATACGGCATCATCGGACTTGCCCGCCTCCTGTAAGGCACAAACTGACAATAAGGTATCCCAAACCGGTGATACACAGGGCTGGCAGTAGGCATCATGCTCCCTGATTATCAAAAGCTTTTCCAAAGCCTTTTTAGCGGTCTTACAATAAGGGTGATCCGGAGCATATCCCAACAAATCCAGCGCCTCGTAAGCGTTTACCATGGCTGGAAAAATGGCGCCTAAACCAGAATCGCCATTGAGTCGCTCGATCATCCAGTTTTCCGCTTTCTTCAGGGATTTCCTTCTGATCCATTTGGGAATAAAAGGCTCCAGTGTGAACCCCAGGCGCTCCAATGACAAAATCAGGCGATTTAAAGGAGATCTGACCTGGAAATAATTCTTTTCTTTTTCAGGAGGTGTTACAAATAATTCTTCTATGCCAATGCCCTTGGGGTTTCGAGCTTGTGCTTTCAATGTGCACAATATAAATAGGGGTACCATTACGGTGCGGGACCAGTAAGATACTTTGTTGAGATGAAACGGGAACCAGCTGGGAAACAACATTATTTCTGCCGGAATAAAAGGTACGCCTCTCCAGGGAATTTGCCGGAACATGGCCAGAGCTATCCTGGTAAATACATTGGACTTTGCCGCCCCTCCCAGGGAAAGTATCAACTGCCTCGCTCGCACCATATGATCCGATTCGACGTAATCCCCGGCGAGCTTGAGCGCGTAGTATGCCTTAACGGTACAGCTGAGGTCTACTTCACCTCCGTGGTATAATGGCCACCCGCCTTCCCGGGTTTGATGGGCCCGTATATAGACTGCCAGTTTCTGCTGAAGCGTTTCATCAATTTCATCCATGAAATGCATCATCAGGATATATTCGGAAGGAATGGTACAATCCGCTTCCAGTTCATAACACCAGTATCCCTGGGGGTGCTGTTGTGCCTCAAGATATCCCACTGACTTTTCTATCGTTTGGTCCAAAATGCTGTCTTTGGGTGTTACTGAAGCGGATACAAGGGGTTGTTCCTGACGAGACATTACGATAGTTTGTTGATACTTTTGCGTTTCCCGGGTTTAAGTTAGTCCATTGATTCCATTACGTCAACCCTTGGTAAAATCAACGTTGTTTGCTTTAGGAAGCCCTTTAGCCAAAAGATCAAATAAGAGGTTCAGTAATTTATCCCTGGAGACGCAAAGACCGCTTATTATTACCGTGGCTTTCACACTGTTTCGGGAAATTTTTACCTGACTGGCTTCGGTGAAACCGGGGTTCCGGTTGATTTTGCGCAAGGTAAGCATGGCCATTCCCAAAGCCCATAAACAAAATTCCCTGATACCTTTTTCATGGGGAGGTATCAACAGGGTATAGTTCAGAGCGTTTTCCAAATGCCCATGAGCAATTCCTATTAACTCTTTTAAGGCAGCCTGATAATCCTTCTTTCCAGTGAAGCTGGATATATCTGTCAAGCTGAGTCCTTTTTGCTGGAACAGTTTCTGAGGCAGCCAGCAAACGCCTCTTTTTTGATCGTCCCAAATGTCTTTTAAAATATTGGTCATCTGAAGTCCCTGCCCAAACGATCCGGACAGATCGAAAAGCACCTTCCGGTGTTGAGCGATTTCTTGGGAGTAGTGGCAAAATAGCTCTGTTAGCATTTCACCTACCACTCCGGCTACATAATAACAGTATTTATCCAGTTCTTGTTGATTCTTTAGCCCCTGAGCACTGGCATGCTCCTGAAAATATATCATACCTTCCGCCATGATCCGCACGCATCGGATCAGCGCCTGTTGTTGTGGTTGGTCAAAGGACCTGGTGATGGATATTACTCTTGGCAACTTTTGTATCAATTCGTGTTCGGCCGGTATAGTATGGTGGGAAAGCAGTGGGCTGAGTTTTGAGCTCAAATCACCCGGATTATGCTCTGATTCCAAAATTTTCAGGAACAAATGGGAAAGTGTTTTTTTCTCTGAAGTACTTATTCCCGGCTCATCTTCTATGGTATCGATGGTCCGACATAGGAGGTAGGCATTGGAAACTACCTTCCGCAACTTTTCGGGTAAACGAGGAATGGTAAGGGCAAAGGTTCGGGAAACTCCGGCCAGCATGACTGCCTGAAATTGCTCATCATTCTGATGCAGCATTCCGGAACTTGAGGGGGAAACTTCACGTTTAGTACTAATGTCGTGTGAATTAGATGGAGCAGGAATTGCTGATTTATTCGGAGTTTGATTCACAGGATAATTTTTTAGTTAATCCAACAACCTTGTTATATTTATGTTCACCGCAAATTAATTCAATTTAGCTATGCAGGTCAAACTTGCCAAACCTAGAAGTTTTTGTGCGGGAGTAGTTAGGGCTATCGATATCGTAGAGCGGTCGCTCCAACTATATGGTCCCCCGGTATATGTACTACACGAAATCGTACACAATCACTACGTGGTGGATCAATTGCGTCAAAAAGGAGCAGTTTTTGTGGAATCACTGGACGATATTCCCACCGGGGAAAAAGTGGTATTTAGTGCCCATGGGGTGGCAAAACAAAGAATGACAGAAGCCCGGGATCGGGGGCTGGAGGTTATGGATGCTACCTGTCCGTTGGTGATGAAAGTACATCTGGAGGTTCAAAAGTATGCCAAAGAGGGCAAAGAAGTAATCCTTATCGGACACCAGGGGCATGTGGAGGTGATAGGTACGCTTGGTCAATACGATGCAAAGCTAGGAGGGGCCATGTACCTGGTACAATCGGTAGCAGATGTGGAAAAGCTCCAGGTGAAAAACCCGTCAGCCCTGGGGTATGTGACCCAAACAACCTTATCTGTGTTCGATACTGAGAAGATCATCGCTGCTTTGAAAAGAAAATACCCACTTATAACCGGTCCGAAAAGTGATGATATTTGTTACGCTACTCAAAATCGTCAGCAAGCGGTGGTTGATCTGTCGGAAGAAGTGGATGTCTTACTGGTGGTTGGCACGGAGAATAGCTCTAATTCCAACAGATTGAGAGAGGTTGGTGCCCAGCACGGTGTGAAATCATTTCTGATACCCGGTCCCGAAGACATTAACCCCGACTGGCTTGTCCCGGATTGTGTGATTGGTGTAACTGCCGGGGCGTCTGCCCCTGAAATCCTGGTAAATGGAGTGTTAGACCGGTTGCGGGAACTGGGTGCAAAAACTGTGGAGGAGATGCCCGCCGAAGATGAAAAGATAACTTTTCCATTACCAAGAAGCTTAAGAGCAGTTAACGGATAACTTAAAAATCGCAATAAACACTATGAGTGTACCGCTAAGACAACAGATCACAGTAGCCCAATACATTATCAATCAGAAGCTAAAGGGAAATAAGCGCTACCCGCTGGTATTGATGCTGGAACCGTTGTTTCAGTGTAACCTGGCCTGTTCGGGGTGTGGTAAGATTGCCTATCCTGACCATATCCTAAAGCGAAGGATGCCCGTGGAGGATGCCCTGAAAGCAGTGGATGAATGCGGAGCCCCTATGGTATCTATTCCCGGGGGGGAACCCTTAATTCACAAAGAGATGCCACAAATTATTGAGGGGCTCATAAAGCGCAAGAAATACATATACCTCTGCACCAATGCCATTTTACTCAAACGGAAAATTGACGAGTATACTCCCTCGCCTTTTCTCACTTTTTCCGTACACCTTGACGGAAATCGCGAAAGGCATGATGAGTCGGTTTGTAAGGAGGGCATTTTTGATGTTGCGGTTGAGGCCATTAAGCTGGCAGTGGGGAAAGGATTCCGGGTTACGGTCAACTGTACCCTGTTTCAGGGTGAGGACCCGGATGAAGTAGCGGAATTCTTCGACTATGCCATGACCCTGGGCATCGAGGGTATCACCATCTCACCCGGCTATAGCTATGAAAAGGCCCCCAGGCAGGATGTTTTTCTTCCCAGAACCAAAAGCAAGGAGTTGTTCCGGGCAATTTTCCGGCGTCAGAAAAATAGCAAAACCAAATGGGACTTCAACCAGTCTGATTTGTTCCTGGACTTCCTGGCGGGAAACCAAACTTACAATTGTACTCCATGGAGTAATCCCACCTATAATATTTTTGGCTGGCAGAAGCCTTGCTACCTGTTGGATAAAGAGGGGTTTGCCAAATCGTTCCAGGAGCTCATGGAAGATACTAATTGGGACGAATACGGCACCGGCAAAAACCCCAAATGCGACAACTGCATGGCACATTGCGGGTATGAAGGTACTGCGGTTGAAGATACTTTTGCCCATCCAATCAAGGCGCTCAAGGTTCATATGCGGGGCCCCAAAACAGAAGGTGCCATGGCGGAAGAGGTACCAATCCATTATCAGTAACATGTTCATATGGGCATGCGCCGCCCTGGTCCTGTGGCTGATTGTCTTATTGCTTCCCTGGCAGCCCTGGCGGGTAAAGGAACAATGGGATGTATCTGAGACCGATACTTCAAATGATCTTTCTCAGCTTACGGTATTGGTCCCGGCCAGGAATGAAGAACAGGTAATTACACACAACCTCACCAAACTATTGGAACAGGGCAGGGGGCACCGGGTAATTGTAATTGACGATCAATCCACCGATAACACTCCTGATTTGCTGCAATTGTTCGGTGACAATATTACCGTGCTAAGAGGCAGTGCACTCCCGGAAGGCTGGAGCGGCAAACTATGGGCGTTGGAACAGGGAAGACATTTGGTAAAAACACCACTGGTCATGCTGCTGGATGCAGATGTCGAATTGAAGACCGGACTGATAAGGGGATTGTGCCAGTTTATGGAGAGCAATGATAAAGACCTGGTATCTTTGATGGCCAAACCACCCTTGGGGTCCATTTGGGAACGATTACTGATGCCCGCTTTCGTCTATTATTTTAAACTATTGTATCCTTTTTCCCTGGCCAACAGCAGTTCACCGTATGTAGCTGCCGCTGCCGGAGGATGCATACTGATGAAGACTGAAGCTTTGGAACGGATTGGAGGCTTTGGTGTCATCAGCGCTGAACTGATAGACGATTGCCGACTGGCCCGTCAGGTGAAGGATGCGGGCTATCACAGTTGGCTGGGATTGACCCGATCGATCCGCAGCGCCAGACCCTATGGGGGACTGTACGAAATCTGGAATATGGTAGCCCGTACCGCATTCACACAGTTGTGCTATAGCCCAATACTACTGATAGTTTGCACCGCGGTGATGATCTTTGCATACCTGCTGCCAGTTGCGTTATTGGGAGGTGTATATCCGGTAGCATTAATAGGTGTAATCACTTTGATGCTGATGTTCATTACCTACTTGCCTGTCTTAAACTACTATGGACTGTCCTGGTTGTGGGTTTTTACCATGCCGGCAGTGGCTTTGATGTACCTGGGAATGACCTGGACTTCGGCTTTTCGCTACTGGCAAGGGGAGAGGATGCGCTGGAGAGGCAGAGTACAGTGACAACTGCTAACTGCCAACTGAGGGACTGACCAACTGCCAACTGAGGATCGCCCTCCTACGCCTACTGCTTGTTTAGCTCAAAGACATTGGCAGAATTGTGTAGCGCAATGATCTCCTTATCCGAAAGGGCCCTGCTAAACA
>JAUIKU010000071.1 GCA_030430675.1 Bacteroidia bacterium
AGGTACCGGTGTGGCATCTCCAAAAAGGCTGCCTTTTTCATTGACGGCTATTTGTGTGGTATCTCCCTGCAACTCTACCACATACATCCGTTCATCGGTGATGGCAAAATGCATGATATACTCAAACAGGTCTGCCTGGTAGGGAATCTTCATATCTTCCGTATGGAAACGGAAATCCTCCGCTTCAACCTTGAGGTTATAGTCCGTATCAAACTCCATATTAAAAGAATACCTGCCAGTCAAAATATCTGATGTAACTACGGTATCGATCTCGTTGGTGGCTTTGTTGGTCAACGTGATGGTTGCGTTAATGGGGTCGCTGCCATCCTTACTGCGCACCGTACCCTTGAATAGAAACAGTGTTGGCGAAGAAAGCGGCCGATGCATGATATAGATGTCTTTTTCACCATAGCTATCATGTCGATGCGATGAGAAATAACCTTTAGCTCCGTCGGATGTTAACGAGAAATAAATATCCTCGTTGGCCGAATTTACAGGGTATCCAATGTTTCGAGGTCTACTCCATTGGCCGGTAGCAGGATCTTTGACCGTGGAAAAAATATCATATCCTCCTATTCCATCATGCCCCCGTGAGCTAAAAAACAAGGTTTTCCCATCACTATGAATTTGAGGTGCATCCTCATCGTATGGTGAATTTATTGTTGGTCCCAGGTTTACCGGGCTGCCCCAGCTACCATCGGATCTTCGCTTTGATACATAAATGTCACTGCCTCCGTAACCCCCTTCCTGGTCACTTGAAAAGTAGAGGGTCTCATTATCCACCGCCAAACTTGCACTTCCTTCCCAGTAATCCGTATTTACTTCACCTTCCAGTTTCTGGGGCTTTGTCCATTTCTTGGTATTGTTTCCCGTTATTTCGCTGACATAAATATCTCCTCCACCGGTATCTTTGTATACAAAAAGCAGTTTCCCATCCGGCGACAATCCAATGCAGGCATCATGGTCTTTGGTATTGATTGGTTTTTCCAACTGCTCCGGTTTCGACCAGGATCCGTCCTTTTTCCTGGTGGAAAGGTAAATATCTTCAAAATACTGGCCATCGAGATTTATCTTACCTCCGGTGGTATTGCTTCGTCTGGATGTAAACAGTATCATGGATTCATCAGAAGAGACCACCGGGACATAGTCGGGATACACACTATTGATATTGGGACCGGCATTTTCGATTTCCAAAAGAATGGAATCCGGCATCAGTGCATTTCCCACCGCGCAGTTTTCCAGGTACCTTGAGACTTCGTTGTGCCGTCGGCGGTCCAGGTCATCCCCGAGGTCTAGTTTGGCATCGTATTTCTGATAGTAGGCTATGGCATCGTCAAACCGGTGGTTGTAATGGTAAGCCCGGCCCAGGTAGTAGTCCAGGTCTTCTGCCAGGTAATTACCGCGTTCTGCAATTAAAAAATGCTGCAGGGATTGCGGTTTACTCAAGGTATTGAAATAGGCCAGTCCAAGCTTGTAGTTGACATCAGGATCATTGGGCATTAAGGAATCCAACTCCTGCAACATGGGCAACGCATCGTACCATTTTTCCAGTGCTATACTTCGGTTGGCCTGATTGAGTAGCTTTTGTGTTTGTTTGGTGACCTGAGAAAAGGAGACAAGGGAGCTTATGAACAACAAAAAAATGGTTAGAACAACAAGGTTCTTATTCATAGGCTTTGTACAAAAAAACGATATTTTAAGGGAGGAAGCATTCTGGATTTTATAACTTTCCTAAGGCCTAAAAAAAACATCGATATACCTTAACAATTAGGTAATAATTATTTTTCAAATATGTGAATATCCGGTAATTATTGCAAGTAAGTTTCTATAAGATTTTGGCATCTTTTGACCGGGATCCGGGCTAAAAATATACCCTAGAATCAATGATATTAGGATTTTGCAATTGAGGTTATCAGGGAAGGGGTGTAAGATCAGAGGGAATTGTTTCAAAAATACAGCTTATAAAAGGTTCTCTTATAAGCACTTAAGAATAGTTGTTTAATTTATTGTTAACATGGAAATCAGATGATTCAGAAACGACTAAAAATTGTAAATAACCAAGATCAGGATTTGGCTGCCTACCTGAGGCTACCTGTGGATGGCCAGGCATCGGTGCTGGCAATTTTTGCCCATTGTTTTACCTGTAATAAGAACCTGGCAGCCATTAAGAATATTAGTCGGGCGTTAACCCAAAATAAGATTGGTGTATTGTTGTTTGATTTCACCGGCCTGGGTGAAAGCGAGGGTGACTTTTCCGAGACCAATTTTTCGTCCAATATTTCAGACCTGCTGGCCGCTGCGGCTTATCTGGAGCGGGAATACAGCGCTCCTCAAATATTGATTGGACATTCCCTAGGGGGAGCGGCGGTAATACAGGCGGCGGCTCAATTGCCGAACATCCGGGCGGTGGCTACCATTGGAGCCCCGGCAGATGTACCTCATGTAAGCCGTCTTTTCAAGCAGAATATTGAAGAGATCAAACAAACAGGCCAGGCTGAGGTAAATATAGGCGGAAGGCCCTTTGTCATCAAGAAGCAATTTCTGGATGACCTGGAGAACAATCCGGCGGAAAAGATATTAAAGGGGTTGGGGAAGGCCCTGTTGGTAATGCATTCACCGCAGGATAACATTGTGGATATTGAAAACGCTGCCACCATTTACCAGCAGGCCAGACATCCCAAAAGTTTTGTAACCCTGGATGGAGCCGATCATTTACTTTCGAACCGGAATGATAGTTTTTATGTGGGAAACATAGTATCGGCATGGGCCTCCAGGTACATTGACAGAGGAAAAGAGGCTACCTATCAATCAGAAAGCCAGGTATTAACCAGCACCGGACAGGAAGGTTTTCTGACCGAAGTGCTAATGGGCAGCCATCAGTTGGTGGCCGATGAACCCCAGTCAGTAGGAGGGGAAGACCAGGGCCCCACTCCCTACGATTTATTACTGGCCTCACTGGGTACTTGTACCGGAATGACCCTTAGGATGTATGCAGATCGCAAAGGATGGAATTTACAGGAGATCAAAGTACACCTGGAACATGAGAAACGGCATGCGGTAGATTGTCAGCAATGCGAAAAACCAGGCAGCAAACTGGATCATATTGACAAACACATTGAACTGACGGGAGACCTGGACCAGGGACAAAGGGAAAGGTTACTGGAAATCTCTACTCGTTGTCCGGTACACCGGACCTTGAGTTCAGAGGTCAGAATTGATAGTAAGCTAACTCCGGCTAACCAGGGTCAGACAACATAGGCAAATTGATGCAGGTCCAGGAAACGGTCATTTTTCCAAACGGCCTGCTTAGAGATCCCTTCAAAAAGATATCCACATTTTTTTAATACCTGCATCGATGTAGGATTGCTACTGAATACTCCTGCATATAAGCGATTGAGTCCAAGCTTGTTGATACCATAGTGGGTAATTAAAGTTACCGCAACAGTGGCAATGCCCCGGCCACGGAAGGGTGCTCCAATCCAGTACCCAACTTCGCCAGATTTTCGATATACGTCCGACTGTAGCTTTATATCAGCCATGCCCGCCAGGTCGCCGTTATAAGCAATGGTGAAAGTTGTCCAGGGGTCTTGATGTAACTTGCTGGAAATAAATGCCTTGGCATCTTCAAGAGTATAAGGATATGGAAAATAGTCCCTTACATTGTCGAAGATTGTTTTATCGTTGGCCAGTTTCGCCAGGTCCGCGGCATCAGCTTCCTTAAAACATCGCAGCGCTACCGCGCCTTTTACTGGTTCAGTTGATTTCACCGGTTCGCTAATTAGTCGCCAGGACTATCCTGATTTCGCAAATTCAGATCTTGTCCGGCATAGTAGCCCATATCAATATCCTTCCGGGATTTCACCAAAATGGTTGCTTGTCCCACATGATAGGAGAAATGTTCCACCACATGCACCATTATGGAAACTCCGGACACCGGGTTTCCCTGAATGTTGTACTGTCCGGTTAAATCCGAAGAGGATATACCTTGAAGTACCACTTCAATGTCTGCGGCCAATCTATCGAGCATTTGTCGTAATTCTGCAGTTGGCAGAGGCCCCTGCTCGTCGAATTCCCGTTGTCGCAAACGATGGTCCGGAGCACCGCCCAGGCCACTGATAAGCCATTGCCTAACATTACCGCAGAGGTGCAAAACCAGATTGCCTATGCTAACGGTATTCTGGTTAGGCCTGAACCAGATTTCCTGTTCGGTCAATAGATCCAGGCACTTTAACAAGCGGGGAATGGATTCTTTCAGCAGTCGATGCCGGGTCTCTTCAATGAGCAATCCTGATATTTCTTCGGACATAATAAAAAATTACAAGATCACACTGCCCAGACCGCCATCTACCACCAATGGCTGAGCAACCATGAAACTGGAGTCAGGACCCCAGAGAAACATGGTGGCCCGGGCAATTTCTTCCGGAGACCCGATTCGCCCAATAGGATGGTTTCGCCCCCACTCTTTAATCACCTCGTCCGCATCTCCATGCTCTCCCGCACCATATCTGAGCATAGGGGTATCAATGGATCCGGGACAAATGCAATTCACTGAGATCCCTTCTTTAGCGTGATCCACTCCCATGGAACGGGTAAGACCGATTACAGCCGCTTTCGCGGTGGCATAAGCAAGTACATTTTTTTGACACCTCAGGCCCTGCAATGAACTGATGTTGACAATCCCTCCTCCACCATTCCTTCGGATCTGCGGTATCACCTGCTGGCATACCAGGAACATACTTTTGAGGTTTACATCCAGGGTCTCATCCCAGATTTCCTCGGAGGTGGTTTCCGCTGTCCCATAGGTTTGAAGACCTGCGGAGTTGGCCAGAAACTTTATGGGACCGAACTGCTCCGCTTCCATCACCATTCGTTCAATGCTGGTACTGCTGGTAACATCGGTATGGCAGTAGATGGCCGAGCCCCCGTTCTTCATAATAAGGTCGACGGTTTTCCTGCCTTCTGCATCGTTGATATCGACCACCACTACCCAGCCCCCGTTTTTAGCTGCTTCAATAGCAATGGCCCTTCCAATGCCAGATGCTGCACCGGTAACAATGACCACGTCGTCTTTAATCCAGTTTTCCATAGTTGTTCGTTTTTGTGCCCTGCTCCAATAAAATTAGTTAACCTTGGTTAATTCAACCCAGAAGGGGAAAATTTCTTGGGATTGAGAGGTATAGAAAGGACGCAAACTTCCCTGAAGATCGGGAAAATATACATTCTTCATTTCAATCATATCTCCGGCCTGTGGTTCCACCGACATTCGTTGCAACAGGGTACCAGCTTCCAATATAATTCGCCCCCGCTCTTTCAATGGTTCCACGAATTTCAATCGTATGTCGTAATGCCCCTCCTCAATGGTAACATCCCAATAGCCGTAAATTTCTTCCTGTGCCCAGATGCCTCTTTGCCCTTTGGCGTCGTTCCGGTTTAGTATCACGGGATTTTCGTGGTCCGTACCCACCAGGATATACGGAGGATTCAGCAGGTGCTCGGAGTTGACCAATTCGGCATATACCTGGTCCATTTGTGATTTTAAGGCACTGGCCGTCTCCTCATGTTCGGCCACGATGTTATGCAACTCATAGGGATCACTGTTCAGGTCGTACAGTTCAAAATCCCCTATGGCAGCATTGTAATCTGCATTTCCCACCAATTTGTAGTTACCCTGCTGTAGTGCCACATTGCGATACAGTTCAGGGTATTTTCTGGTCCAGTTAAAAAATAACGCCCTGTCTTCCCAGGAGACCATATTCCCGGACATCAATGGTAGCAGGGTTTTTCCGTCAATTGTTCGATCATTGGGTGTTTTACCTCCACATATATCGGCTAGGGTAGGCAGTAAATCGATGTGAGCAGTACTGACTTCAACCTCTTCTGCCGGGTTTTTAAGACTGGGATATTTTACAAACAGCGGAACCCGCACGCCACCCCGATATACATCTGATTTTCTGCCTCGCATTCCGGCTACATACCTGCGCTGCTGAGGGCCATTGTCGGTCAGGAAGATAACCACGGTATTGTCGGCAATATCCAGTTCCTCCAACTTATTTAGTAGCCTGCCGATATTGTCGTCGATATTGCTTACCATGGCATATACCCGTCTCGCATCCTCCATGTCTTTCTCCGACATTTCCGGGAAGGGAAGATCGGCGTCAAAGCCTTCTCTGGGGTCTATATCCCGGTACATCTCATAGTATTTGTCGGGAACCTGTAAAGGAGTATGAGGTGCATTGAACGATAGGTAGCAAAAGAATGGACGGTCCTGGCTGTTCTCAATAAATTTCAGGGCTTCATCGGCAAAAATATCCGAACAGTATCCCTGATAAGCCTGTTGTTCGCCATTATGCCACAACACCGGGTCGAAATAGCTGCGGTCCCCCTGGAACCAGGTAGTAAAATCTCCTACCTGGCCCATACCTCCCGACAGATGCATGACCGATTCATCGAAGCCCTGATCCATGGGACGGGAAGGATAATTGTCGCCCAAGTGCCACTTGCCAAACATACCGGTCTGATAGCCAGCTTGTTTAAGCATTTCAGCAATGGTGATCTCGTCGGTATGCATAATGGCACCTCCGTTATAGGTGTCCCTGACCCCGGTACGGAGCGAATAACGTCCGGTCATCAGGCTGGAACGGGTGGGAGCACATACCGGCGATACGTAGAAATTATTGAACCTGATACTCTCGGCGGCCAGTTGGTCTAAAACCGGCGTTTTGACGTGCGGATTGCCGTGATAGCCCAGATCACCGTAGCCCTGGTCGTCGGTTATGATCAGCAGGACGTTGGGTTGTGACTGGGCATCAGATGTTTGGATGCATGCCGTTATCAACAATAATGTCAGGTAAGCAAAGGTTCTTTCCATATTCAATTACTTTAGAACCTCCAATATTGAATATTCGATGGTCAATGTCCAATTTTGTTTTCGGTTTTTCTATTTAGGGATTGCTTCCATCAGATCTTATCGGCATCAAGCCATTTGGTAACCTGCTTTGGTTGGTACCGGTCCATTTTTTCCAGTAGCCCATCAATGTTACTGTGTTCCAGTACCAGGTCCCGGTTTTCAGGCTTCAGCAGTTCCTGCGAAACCATATGTTCAAACAATGCCAGCAGGTGGTTGAAATAGCCGTTAATATTTAAAATACCCACCGGGCCCGTAACCAATCCCAGCTGCGCCCAGGTAAGGATCTCGCACAACTCCTCCAGCGTGCCAAATCCTCCAGGGAGGGCAATAAAGCCTTCGGACAGCTCTGCCATTTTTTGCTTTCTCTGGTGCATGCTGTCAACGGTAATTAGCTCGGTCAGACCCTCATGCCGGATCTCCTTCTTACTGAGAAATCCGGGAATTACCCCGATGACCTCACCACCAGATTCCAGGGCACCATTGGCCACTGCCCCCATAATACCTACTGCTGCGCCACCGTAAACCAATCTGATTCCGGCAATGGCCAGGGTTTCTCCCAAACTCCGTCCAGCCACGATATATTGGGGGTTGCTGCCGGCACTGGATCCACAAAATACACATACACTTTTCATCAAACAGATAGCTAGTTTTTTAATTTAGGGTAAGATAAAAATTAAATTCAAAGTGATGATTAAAAGAACTCATATTCGTACCGGGGCACCGTGGGAGAAAAAAGTCGGCTACTCCAGGGCTGTGAGGGTAGGAAACCAAATTGAAGTTTCAGGCACCCTGGCCATCGACGATGGTAAGATCGTAGGCAAAGGGGACGCATACGCCCAAACAGCATTCATTTTAGCAAGGATCAAGGAAGTGCTGGAAGAGCTTGGCGCCTCAATGTCCGATGTGATCCGAACCCGGATGTTTGTCACTGACATAAGTCTTTGGGAAGCCGTCGGTCGGGCTCATGGGGAGTACTTCGGAGATGTTATGCCGGCTACTTCCATGGTGGAGGTCTCCCGTCTAATCGAGCCAAACTATTTGATAGAAATTGAAGCTACCGCAATAACAGGCCAGTCTTAATACCGCTTGAGGGAGAGCGGTTGATCTCATAGATGATTTTCACCAGCCGGTTGAGTAAGATTGCCCTGAAAGGTCTAATTCACTACCTTATACCTGCATAAAACGGAAAGTCCTATTGCTATGAAGAATTTTTACCTGATCATCCTGTCGGTTGTTTTTTCAATCACTGCCAAGGCACAGGATTTTGATGCCGTCCGGATAGAGACGGTACCAGTGGCAGACAATATATACATGCTGAAGGGCAGTGGTGGAAATATAGGGGTGATCACTGGCGATGACGGGGTATTGATCGTAGATAATCAATTTGCACCCCTGGCACCCAAAATAAAAGCAGCTATTGCAGAAATTTCTGAGAAGCCGATAAAGTACGTTATTAACACCCACTGGCATGGCGACCATATGGGTGGGAATGAGGTTTTTGGAGCAGCTGGCAGTATCATCATAGCGCATGATAATGTACGGACCCGGTTGAGTACCGATCAGTTCATGGCACATCAGCAAAGAGCGGTACCTGCCAGTCCGGAAGTAGCCTGGCCCATTGTCACCTTTTCTGATGAGATCACCTATTATTTCAATGACGAGGAAATCTTCGTTCGCCATGCTCCCCCGGCCCATACCGATGGTGATGTCGCCATATACTTTAAAAACGCCAACGTAATTCACATGGGCGACGCCTTTGTACGCTATGGATATCCTTTTGTCGATATTAGTTCGGGAGGATCAGTTACCGGGATGTCAAAAAACCTGGAAGAAATTATTGACCTGATCAATGATAATACCGTGGTGATTCCCGGGCATGGAGAATTGTCTTCCCGACAGGATATGATTGAGTTTAGAGACATTTTAAACGATATTGTAGCCGGGGTTAAAAAGGGGATTGATGAAGGGATGACCCTGGAGCAGTTACAGTCCTCTGAAATTGCTTCAAAATACGACCAGCAATGGGGTGGGGGTTTTATCAAGGGAAAGGATTTTATAACATTTACCCACCAGAGCTTGGTGCGGTCTGAGCCATAATATCATGACCTATAAATCTGATAAAATTTTTAGCTTGCTTCTTTGGATGGTGCTGAGTCCTATACTACTATTAGCGCAAAACCCGGTCGATTTAAACACACTGCAGGATCAGGCATTGCAGTGGCTCCAGCAGTATATCCGGGTCAATACTATTAACCCACCGGGTAATGAGATCGCCGGGGCTGAGTTCCTGGCGGGTATCTTTGAAGCTGAAGGTATCCAGTACGAAATTGCGGAGTCGGCATCTGGTCGTGGTAATATCTGGGCATGGCTTGAAGGAGGGGATGCTCCGGGGTTGATGTTACTGCACCATATCGATGTGGTGCCTGCCGACAAACGGTACTGGGATACTGATCCGCTCTCCGGTGAGCTGAGAGACGGTTACATATATGGGAGAGGTACGTTAGATACCAAAACCAGTGGAATCCTACACCTGGCGGCCTTTATCGCATTACACCGTTCCGGAGTGCCTCTGAACAGAAAAGTTCTGTATATGGGCACTGCGGATGAAGAGGCAGGTGGTGCTTACGGAGCTGGATGGCTGGTAGAAAACAGGCCGGAGTTGTTTTCGGACATAGGTTACCTGCTCAACGAAGGTGGGGGAGGGACCGTCACCAATGGTAAAGTGCAGTTTGGGGTGGAGGTGACCCAGAAAGTTCCATACTGGCTGCGCCTAAGTACTTCCGGGGCGGCGGGACATGGTTCTAACCCACCCACTACCTATGCCTCCCTGAAATTAATTGCCGCACTTGAGCGTTTGCGGTTGCATGCGTTTGAACCCCGTATAATACCGGTGGTTGATGCTTATTTTAAGGAAATCGCCGATCAGCATCCCGAGCCCTGGCGTACCCGATTTATGGACATGGGGTCTGCGGTTCAGGAACCTGGAGTAGTACAGGAGTTACAGGATTATGCTCCCCGGTTGCACCGATTGACCCGGAATACCTGCTCAATTACCCGATTCCAGGGGAGTGATAAGATCAATGTGGTGTCACCGGAAGTGTGGGCAGAAATCGATTGCCGGTTACTGCCTGACCAGGATCCGGAGCTGTGGCTGGAAGAAATGAGGCAGGTGTTGGGTGAAGAGATAGAGCTGGAGGTGCTCATGGGTTTCACGCCGGCAATTTCCTCGTCAGACACTGATCTATATCGTATTATGAAAGAGGTGTCTCTCACCAACTTTCCGGACGCCCGATTTGTACCTATGATGCAGGGGGGCTTTACCGACAGTCACTTTTTCCGGGATCTGGGTATTGTCAGCTACGGATTCCAGGCAAGTACTACCCCACAGGAAGATCTTGCCGGTGTTCATGGCAACAACGAACGGGTAGCAGAAAAAGAGGTAAGGCTTGGCGTAGCCATGACCCTGAAGATCCTGGAGCAATTTGCCGCCGAAGCTCCGGTGTTGAATGACTGACACTTAAATTGTGGCCATTCCATGCTAGACCTATATCAATTCATTGCCTACAATCCGATTTTTAAGCAATTCAATGTGAATGAATTGTTGTTCACTGCCTACGATTGTGCAATTGAGGAATCACAACTGGACTATTGGGTTGACAAAAATTACTTCTGCTACATCGTAAGAGGTGGGGTGAAGTGGAAAACACTGGACAATGAGTATACTATTGAGGTTGGAGAGGCTGCTTTTATTAGAAGAGGAGCCCACCGCATTGCTAAAATTTCTTACACCGATTTCTGCGCTTTACTAATTTTCCTTCCGGATGAATTTATTCGAACCGTTTTAAGGGAGGAGCAACTGACGGAACCGAAGGATAATATAGGTGAAAAGCGGACTAATTCTATCGTTCCCATAACCCCGGATCAAAGTCTGTTTGATTACTTCACCACGGTTTTAAACTATTTTAATCAACCCAGGCCGCCTTCAAAGAATCTGTTAAGAATAAAATTTAGGGAACTGATAGTCAACCTGGCCACTGGTCACAGCAACCCCGGAATTCGTGATTGCTTACGGCAGATCTCCGGCCAAAGCCGGAGGGCATTACGGCTCACCATGGAAAATAACTTTCATTTTGATCTACAGCTGGCAGAGTTTGCCAGCCTGACCGGCAGAAGCTTAGCCACTTTCAACAGGGAATTTCATAAGGAGTTTCAAACCTCACCTGGCAGGTGGCTGAAACAGAAGAGATTGGAATACAGCAAGTTTTTATTGGAAACCACCGATTTAAACGTCAATGAAATAGCCCTGGAGTCCGGATTTAAAAACACCTCACATTACATCAGGGTATTCAAGCAACATTTTGGAAGCACTCCTTTAAAATACAAAAAAGCTGCTGTTGCCTATCAGAACAGGGTATTTTGATAGGTACGGAATACTATTTGAAATTCACAGCAAATCATATTAGTTATTGATCGGATAAATTGGATGAAGTGTAAATCCAAATTCATGATCATTATGAAAAGCTTTTACTGTGTATTAGGAATATTCCTGTTGGTCAGCGCCTGTTCATTCCCGGATTCACCTTCAGACAAGGACCTTGATACCGGAAGCCTGATTCGTTGGAATGAAACGATCATGCAGACCGCGTTGGCCGAAGACGGACTACTTACCCTTAAAGGCGTAAGAACCGAAGCACTGGCTTTCGTGGCCATTCACGATGCCCTTAATGCTATTCAACCCCATTTCTCCGGTTATTCTTTCAACCAGGAGACTCCCGGAGCTGATCCAATAGCGGCACTTAACCAGGCGGCATACCAGATTGCAATCAGTCAGTATCCCGACCAACAGGAAACATTTAAAGAGCTACTGGATCTGAGCTTGCGCTCGGTAAGTGATGGTGGTAGAAAAGAAAGTGGAATCACATTAGGGAAAGCAGTGGCCGCCCACATACTTGATATCAGAACAAACGACCAATGGAACACCGAAGCTGATTACGTGTGGCATCCCATGGCTCCCGGGGTGTATGCAGAATTCAATGAACACAGCGGAACCCCGCAGGGTTTTATATTCGGAGCCGGGTGGGCCAGAGCGCAGCCTTTCCTGTTAGAAAGTCAGGACCAGTATAGGTCACCACCACCACCGAAGATTAACTCTGCGGCATATAGCCAGGCATTTAATGAGGTCAAGCAAGTAGGGGCAAATCAAAGCCCTTCCAGAACCGAAGATCAGGCCCATATGGCTATGTGGTGGAAAGACTTTGTGGAAAACTCACACAACCGGCTGGCCCGTGAATTGGTAGTAAAGGAAGAACTGGATCTGTGGCAAACAGCCAGGGTATTGGCATTGCTCAACATGGCGATATTCGACGCCTATGTGAATGTATTCGACAATAAGTTCCACTACAACCATTGGCGGCCCTATACGGCCATACGCTGGGCGGCCCATGATGGAAATCCGGATACCGAAGCAGATACCACCTGGAATAATCTACATCAACATACTTATGCCTTCCCATCTTACCCCTCAGCGCATGGTTGTGCCAGTTCCGCCGCTATGACGGTTTTGGCCAAAACCCTGGGAACCGGTGACATTTACACATTTTCTATGACTACCGAACAAGTGGACAAGGCAGGGCCTTTTTCAGAAAAGATCTCAATGGACCCTGCTACCAGAACTTTCAGGCGTTTTTCAGAAGCGGGAATGGAGGCCGCCATGTCCAGATTATATCTGGGCATTCATTTTCGTTATGACTCGGAAGAGGGTTACGAATTGGGCAAGAGAATAGGTGATTATGCAGTGAGAGGGTACTTGGTACCCCTGAGTGACCAATAAGTCTTCAATAATATTGTTCAAAAATTCATTTTTTGCAACAGGGTCTTCCATCTGGGATCTCTCCGTAGTGTTTTCATAAAGGGGTCGGCTTGTACCTGCACCAGCCCCCCGTCCTGGTATTGGTACGCTAGTTCCAGCCATTTGAAGGCACTGTCCACCTGGTTTTGATATCCGTATACCTGGGCAATTTGGTAGGGAGCAACAGCAGCATAATCCATCTTTACCTGGTTGAGAAAGTATTCCGTGGAATCTTCATGTCCCATGGCATACGACACTAATGCCCGCCCTTGAATTTTAAGTATATCGTAGGGTTCGGTCAACACCATTTCTTTAGCCGCGTTGAGTTTTCCCTGCTCCATAAGGATCAGGCTCAACAGGAAAGGCCCTCCCAGGTAATCGGGATTCATCAACAAACCATGTCTGGTTACCTGCTCCGCTTCGGTATATTCACCGTTATAGAAATACCCATACCCAAGGTCGAGATAGCTTTTTGCGTTGATCGGATCGATTTCGATTGACTGTCGATCCAATCGGATAGCTTCATCGATATTACCCTGGCAAAAGGCCATGTTACTGGATAGTTTTAGGATATTAATACTTCCCGGTTCAGACTTTCGGGCTTGATCAAGAAAATATTGCGCACGCTGAAAATCCCGGTCATAGTAAATAGAAATACTGGCAAGTATTGACCAGGCTGCTGATTGGGTGCTGTCAATTTCAAGGGCATGGTAGGCAGTTTTACGAGCAAGTTCATGACCTTCTACCGGGGGCCGCAGTCCTATGTTGCTCATGCGATTCACAACCGTACTCAAATAGCTCCAGGCAGGTGCATACAGTGAATCGATGCTCAACGCTTTTCTCAGCAGTGTCTCTGCATTGGTTAGTCCATCCACGTTACCCTGCTGTCCCAGGTGTCTGGCCTGAAGAAATAATGTATAGGCCTCGGGATCCGTTTGTTGTGGGTTCCGGTTGCGATCATTGCGAATTTGCAAATCAAGGGCATTTTTAACCGAGTCGGCAATTTCCTGTTGCACGGTGAAAATGTCCTTCAGGTCCCGCTGCCAGGACTGAGCCCAAAGTTGTTGGTCTTGTTGGGCATCGATCAGCAAAGCACTAATGCGAACGGAATCGCCTGATTTCTGTACACTTCCCTCCAAAACATAATCGACACCGAGTTTTTCCGCAATGGTGGCAACATCCAATGCCTGGTTTTTAAAGGAGAAAGAGGAGGAGCGTGAGGTTACCCTGAGCTGAGGGTTACGGGTGAGCAGTATCAGGACTTCTTGCGCCAATCCATCGGCAAAATACTCCTGAGTGGTATCAGTTGATAAATTGGTAAACGGTAACACTGCAATGGATGGGTGAACGTTTCCCTGTAACAACTGATTCTCCCCGGATGGGCTTTCTAACAGGTTAATAACCAAAAGGGCAACTAGCAGAGATCCCAATAGCCCGCTGATCACAATCGATCTTATCGACCATTTACCAGGTTCTAACTTCCCTTGCAGCGAACCTACTTTGGGAAGGGTAAGACCGTCATTTGCCAGTGCGAATACTTCGATTTTTCGGTTTACATTTTTAAACCTGTATCGCCCCATGGAAACGGATTTAAATTCCGAATTGCCATGAATTTCCCGGAACACTTCCCGGGAAAAGAGCACGCTACCGGGTTGACCCATCGATTCTATGCGGGAAGCAATGTTGACGGTATCACCAAAGACTCTTTCGTCGTGCAACACCACATCTCCATAATGAATGCCAATTCTCAGCGGAATGGAAGACTGTAACTTCTTCTGTAAAAAATAAGCGCATTTAATAGCATCCCCAGCTTTTGAAAAGACGGTTAAACTACCGTCGCCGTAGTGTTGTATTACTTCTCCGTTAAATTCCGGTACTATCTCTTCAAGTTCCTTCTGGTAACGTTGGACTATTTCAATGGCACCCTGTTCATCCTGTTGGATCATGGAGGTATATCCTTCAATATCGGAAAACAGCACTGCTGCTAGTTGATGATCTGATTTGGACATAGTAGGGAACTCAGGAGTCTTTCATAAATTTAGCAAAAGATAAACCCTCTTATCCAAAATACAGCAAGGCAGTATAGATTTCTGCCAGGTGTCAGGTGATCTTTAACACACAACTATTTGATACCTGCACACTTTTCGTAATTTGTAATTCGTAATTAATAACTATGTCAAACACCCGCAGAGAATTCCTGAAACAATCCGGCAATCTTACCGCCGCATCCGCCCTGGGGCTAACCGCTGCCTGTCAACCTTCAGACCAATCGCAAGTCTCTTCCGCCGCGCTCAAGCCTCAAAGTGCCAAGCCTCCGCTTTGGCCTTTACTAGAAGGTCCCAATACACCTAAAATGTGCTATTGGATCGGCCGTAATGCCGAGCCGGCCACCTTGCGCAATTACAAGCAGATTGGGGTGGATTACGGTGCCATGGGAGGTCCTCCCATTCCCTGGACTGAAAATGAGCTGCAATCAATCATTGACCGGTATGCGGCCCAGGACATGAAAGTAATGCTAATGATGATCGGCGGCTTTCCCAACACCATCTATGGGCGGGAGGGACGTGACCAGGAAATTGAGCAGGTCCAACAATCCCTGCAAGCCGCTGGGGCGGTGGGACTTCCGGTGGTGGAGTACAATTTTTATGCCCACCGGCTGATGGAGGGATACCACCAGGTGGAAGGACGTGGAGGTGCCGGCTACACCGGATTTGATTATTCAGGAGTGAAGGACCTCCTGGCAGATCCCGAGATCGGCGAACACCGGGCGGAAGATCTGTGGGCCAACCTTACCTATTTCCTGGAGGCGGTGATCCCGGTGGCTGAAGCTGCGGGGGTACGAATGGCCGTGCATCCCAACGATCCGCCCATTCCGGTAAGCCACGGATCCGACCAGATCCTGGGCACCTTCGAAGATTGGAAACGGCTGGTGGATATCGTGGACAGCCCCGCTAATGGTATGACCTTTGATTGCGGGGTAACCCGGGAGACAGGAGCTGATCCGGTGGAAGTCTGCCGGTACCTGGGTGAGCGCGATCGCATTAACCATGTGCATTTTCGCAATGTGCTGGTAGAGAAACCCTATGAAAAGTATGTGGAAGTATTTCCAGACAATGGTATGGTCGACATGTTTGCGGTGATGCAGGAGTTGGTAAATATGGGTTATACCTTTGGCCTTTATCCGGAGCATGAAAGGGGACTTGATTACGATCTGGACCAGGGTATCAATCCCTATTATCCTGGTGGCGGAGGTTTTGCGGGAATAACCTACAATGTAGCCTATGCCCGGGCCATGATGCAGGCCAGCCTCGCTTTGCGAGGCAAATGACAAATAACTAATGCCAATTGAATTTCAAGTTCCAAATGTCCAATAAATGCAAAACACCAATCTTAAAACTGGGCACCACCATTGATAATCACAACTCATAACCAGTAACAGATGTCTCGTCAACTTGCTGCTATTATGTTCATTGACATTGTGGGGTATACCGCGTTAATGGGAGAAAGTGAGCAGATAGCACTGGGTGTGCTCGACCGATACAAGAAACTGGCTTTTCCACTGGTACAAACCCATGCCGGTAAATGGCTGAAGGATTTAGGTGACGGAGCGATTTGCAGTTTCGACAGTGCTTTGAAGGCAGTAAATGCTGCCATTGCTATTCAGAAAAATGCCAACAAAGAGCTAACCGCCAAGATTCGTATTGGCATACACTTGGGTGATGTGACTTTCAAAGAAGGTGATATCTTCGGGGACGGGGTTAATATAGCTGCTAGAATCCAAGGTGAAGCGGTACCGGGAGGTATATGTTTATCGGAACAGGTTTATAAGAGTATAAGTAACCAACCCGGTATTGAAGTCAGGGTGCTGGGTATAAGGAGACTGAAGAATGTCCGAGGCCCTGTCAAGTTATACCAGGTAGTCAACAGTGGGGTAGAGTCAAGCAAGGGATACTCCAGGCGAACGGTATCTTTGTGGTGGGCTATTACCGGAGCCCTGGTATTCGGGTTACTGGCATCCGCCCTGTCACTTTGGTGGTTTCAGTGGTCGGGATATACATTTTTGGAAAAGGATGTTTTCCGGAATTCGCTACCTGTGGAGCGTTACCATATCAATCTTCCGGATGACAAACCCCTGGCCTTAATTGGTGCTGCACATTTTGGTATTGGCCAGACAGCATTGGCAATTTCTCCTGATGGGACAACGCTGGTATATGTTTCGCAGGAAGAAGAGCCCAGGTTATTTGAACGATCCCTTGATAGTTATGAATTAAAAGCACTTCCAGGAACGCAAGGCGCCTATTCACCCTTCTTTTCTCCCGACGGCAAATGGGTGGCTTTTTTTTCAGATGGTTATTTAAAGAAGGTAGCCATGGCAGGTGGAACGCCTATCATTTTGTGTGAAGTGTCAAACCCCAATGGTGGGGTCTGGACCGGAGAAAACCAGATATTCTTTGGGGATGAAGAGGGCTCCGGTTTGAGATGGTGCAATGCAGAGGGGACCGAAACCCATCAGTTTATGGTAAAAGCGTCCGGAGGTTTTTTCGGAGAATTCAACCACCCCAGTACCCTGGACCCGGACCACCTTTTGATTTCCAGTACTTTTGGCAGAGGTATTTACGCCATATCAATTAAAGACAGCACTCGTGTAAAACTGTTGGATACAGGGTATGACCCACTTTATGCTCCTTCGGGGCACCTGGTATTTACCCAGTACGGGCGTTTGATGGCAGTGCCACTCGACCTGGACTCGCTAAAAGTTACCGGAGAAGTAATATCCGTGGTAGAAGATTTAAGAACCGAGCATGGCGCAGGTCAGTATACTGTTTCCGACAATGGTACTCTGGTTTATGTCCCAGGGGTTTCCGCCATGAAAAGTAACCTGGTCCTTCGTTCATTTGACGGGAAAGAAGAAGTTTTACCTATTGAGTCGAATTATTTTGGTCAGGTAAAAATATCGTCCGATGGAGAAATGCTGGTTTTTGTGAACCTTGATAACCAGGATGTTTATTCTTATCATCTCTCTTCCAAAACCATGAATCGTCTAACCAGGTCAGGGGAGAATATGTCGGTTATTTGGGGACCGGGACTAAAGGATGTAAGCTTTAGCCATCGAGGCAGAGTTAAATTTTTACCAGCATCGGGAGCGGAAGCGCCTAACCAGATATTGACGAAGTCACATCATGCGTTCCCTCATCAATGGTCGCCAGACCGAAAAGTATTGATGTTTGGAGAATCCAGTTCGGAATCTGGCGCTGACATATTGTTTCATTTTGTTGACCAATCACAGCCGGATCTGCGGCTGACTCCAAATAAGGATACTGAGACGTTGGCAAGTTTTTCGCCGGATGGAAATTTTGTTTCTTATACTTCCTCAGAGTCGGGCGACTACGAAGTGTATGTGCAACCTTTTCCACCAACCGGGGAACGTTGGACGGTTTCTTCAGGTGGAGGTGAAGAACCGGTGTGGTCTCCAGAGGGAAATAAACTGTACTATCGAAACGGAGACAGCTGGATTGAAGTAGCGGTAAGCACGGAGGATACATTCACCGTGGTCAACCGCACACAGCTGTTTTCGGGACCGTATATCAATGTACCGGGGTTTTCCTACCACATCACTCCGGACGGCCAAAAACTTCTGCTTTTAAAGCCGGTTACCCAACAGCGTACCGCTACCCAGATAAAAATTGTAAAGAATTGGTTTGAAGTGTTGAATCGCCAGGCTTCGCGCTAGCACCACGCACCGCGCACCCCCAATTCATAATTCATACCTGATAATTCATAACTTTTAACTGTTCCCATTATCTTTGCAGCTTCGATTAACGTGTTATGAGTCAGCCGGAAGATAATCTGCTTAAAAAAGTAATTGCCCACTGTAAGGAATACGGATACGTTTTTCCCTCCAGTGAAATATACGATGGCCTTAGTGCCACCTACGACTACGGTCAATATGGGGTGGAGTTGAAAAACCACCTGAAACACTATTGGTGGGAGTCGATGGTGCGCATGAATGAAAATATCGTGGGAATAGATGCGGCTATTTTCATGCATCCCACTACCTGGAAAGCTTCCGGCCATGTAGATGCTTTTAACGACCCTCTGATCGATAATAAAGACTCCAAGAAAAGATACCGGGCCGACCAGCTGATCGAAGAATATGTAGCCAAGATCGAGAATAAGATAAATAAGGAAGAGACCAAGGCGGCCAAAAGATTCGGTGATGCCTTCGATGCAGAGCAGTTTCGTGCTACCAATCCCCGGGTGCTCAAATATCAGGAGCAAATCGATACCATCAATCAACGGCTGAAAGAAGCCATTGAACAGGGTGACCTGGAGGGATTGAAAGCACTAATCGAAGAGTTGGGT
Source organism: Bacteroidia bacterium (assembly GCA_030430675.1). GTDB lineage: Bacteria > Bacteroidota > Bacteroidia > Cytophagales > Cyclobacteriaceae > SZUA-3. The sequence goes on from JAUIKU010000071.1 coordinate 19,119, forward strand.
ATTGCAGACCCGGTGTCCGGTTCCCGCAACTGGACCGATGTGCGCCAGTTCAATCTCATGTTTGCCACTGAGTTGGGCTCGCTGGCGGGTGATTCAAACAAGATCTTCCTGCGACCTGAAACTGCTCAGGGAATCTTTGTTAACTTCCTCAACGTGCAAAAAACCGGTAGAATGCGTATTCCTTTTGGCATTGCGCAGATTGGGAAGGCCTTCAGAAATGAGATCATTGCCAGGCAATTTATTTTTCGCATGCGCGAATTCGAGCAGATGGAAATGCAGTTCTTCGTAAAGCCGGGGGAAGAACTTGACTGGTATCAGGCCTGGAAAGAAAAAAGAATGAAATGGCACCGGGCACTGGGTTTGGGGGGAGAGAACTACCGTTTTCACGACCATCTCAATCTGGCACATTATGCCAATGCCGCCTGTGATATAGAGTATAAGTTCCCCATGGGATTCAAGGAACTTGAAGGAATTCACTCCCGTACGGATTTTGACCTGAAAGCACATGAGCAGTACAGTGGAAAAAAGCTTCAGTTTTTTGACCCTGCCGAAGACAAGAGTTACGTACCCTATGTCATCGAAACCTCTATCGGGCTGGATCGTTTGTTTCTGGCGATGCTTTGCCATGCCTATACCGAAGAGACGCTGGATGATGGTAGTCAACGGGTGGTACTAAAAATACCTGCGCCACTGGCTCCGGTAAAAGCAGCCATTCTTCCTTTGGTTAACAAAGATGGCCTGCCTGAAAAAGCACAGGAGGTTTTTGATCAGCTTAAGTATCATTTTCTCTGCCAGATAGATTTTAAGGATGCCATAGGCAGACGGTATCGCCGGCAGGATGCCATTGGCACCCCTTTTGGTATAACTATCGATCATCAGACCATGGAAGATGATACTGTTACCCTGCGCGACCGGGATAGTATGAAGCAGGAGCGTGTGCCAGTCCATAGCCTGGTAGAAACTTTGCGGGAGAAATGCGCACTCCAGTCATTATTGCAGCAACTGTAATATGAATTGGGAGAAGCTTCTCGCAGGAGATAGCAGTGAAAGCGCTGCCGCATCGGATCGCAGTGCCTTTGAGCGCGATTACGATCGCATCGTATTCTCCTATCCTTTCCGCAGGTTGCAGGATAAGACACAGGTTTTCCCATTACCGGAACAGGATTTTGTACATACCAGACTTACTCATAGTCTGGAAGTATCCAGTGTGGGACGTTCACTGGGTAAATCAGTAGGTGAAGAAATTCTTAAAAAATACCCGGAACTCACCGCCCGGGGCTTCAGCAAGTTTGATTTTGGGGCCATCGTATCGGCAGCCTGCCTGACCCATGATCTGGGCAATCCGCCATTCGGCCATACCGGAGAGGACGCTATATCGGACTTTTTTGTTAACAACCCCAGGGGGCAGTTTTTTAAGACCCTGGTCGGTGAAGAAGAGTGGGCGGATCTGATCGATTTTGAGGGTAATGCCCAGGGGTTCCGGATACTGACCGATCAAAGTTATCAGGGACTAAAGCTAACTGATCCCACCCTGGCTGCTTTTACCAAATATCCACGACAGAGCCTTTTACCCAACCCGGTGGCCAGGAGACGCAGTCAAAAAAAATTCGGCTATTTCCAATCGGAAAAAACCACCTTTGCGGAGTTGGCTGGAAACCTGGGGCTAAGGGAGCTTCAACCCGGTGTGGCCTGGTGCCGTCACCCACTGGCTTTTTTGGTGGAGGCCGCTGATGATATTTGCTATCACCTTATCGACCTGGAAGATGGCTGCCGGTTGGGACTGATTTCCGAAAAGGAAACCACCGAACTGTATGCACAGATCATGGGAGACAGGTTTATGCCGGAAAAGCTTAGCAAAATACCCGGGCAGAACGAGCGTATCGGATTGCTGAGGGCCGTTTCGATTGGTATTCTGATCGAGCAGTGCGCACAGGTGTTCATTGATAAAGAAGAAGCAATCTTACAGGGAACTTTTGATCAGGCACTGACCGATCTGATTCCCGGTAAACAAATACTAGCGGAGATTATCGCGGTATCTATCGAGAAATTATATCGCTCGCGCCTGGTTTTGGAAATTGAGGCAGGGGGTTTTGAAGTTCTGGGAGGGCTGCTGGAACTGTTTACATCCGCCAGCCATACCACGATGTCCGCCGGCAGCGTTCTATCGAAAAAAGACTATAGTGTTTTTAGTTTACTCCCGGAAG
>JAUIKU010000072.1 GCA_030430675.1 Bacteroidia bacterium
GGTACAGGAAAGGCTTTGATATTTTTCTTTTTAACCAGACTCAATAATCCCTTCCTGCTATTGGTATGTGACAACAGCAACAACAGGTACAAACGGCAGTCTTGGTTAATAAATAATTCATATTTTCATTATTCCGCTAAGGATATAACGCAAAGAAACAATTTTTGTTCCTCAAATGGAAATTAAATTGTCAATTAGAAAGCATCTGTACTAATTAAGACGCTTTACGATCCTTCCAGCGATGGCCTTCCCGATACTCAATGAACTGGTGGCGGCTGGTGATGGGGCGTTACAAACGTATATTCCGGTATGGTTTTCAACAATGTTAAAATCGTCCAGCAATCCTCCATCACGACTGCTGGCCTGGGCCCTGACTCCTGCGCCTCCAACTACCAGGTCCTGCGGTTGGATTTCAGGAATCAGCTTTTGCAGGGCCGTGGTAAAAGCTGACTTTGAAAATGACCGGTACATTTCGCCCAGACCTTTGTCCCAATACTTAAAAGCCACTTTTTGAAAACCAGGCCAGCTCAGGCTGCTCATCAGCTCTTTTAGATTAATTTCAGACTTGTGATAACCCTCTTTGGCAAACGCCAATACCGCGTTGGGACCAGCTTCCACACCACCTTTGATCATCCTGGTGAAATGCACTCCAAGAAAGGGAAAATTGGGGTCAGGTACCGGGTAGATAAGATTTTTTACCAGGTATTCTTTTTCGGATTTGAGCTTATAGTATTCACCCCGAAATGGGATGATCCTTAAATCGAGGCGTGGTTCAGTAAATCTTGTGATGCGGTCTGAGTATAGTCCGGCGCATCCAACCACTAAATCCGTTTCATAAGTTCCCTGGGCCGTGATTACTGTGGTTTTGGACGGTTTTAAGGTAGCACTTGCATCAACTGACTGAGCTTTGCCAGTGCCGGACGAGGGAATTTTGATGTCGGTAACTTCACTGTTTAACCGGATGGTACCTCCCATTTCTTCAATCTGTTGTGCCAGCACCCTGGCCACACCCAGGTAATCAATGATTCCCGTTTGAGGAACCCACAGACCTTTTAATCCGGCCACGTGAGGCTCGTATTCTTTCAATTGTTCAGGGGCTAGTATTTCCAGTCCTTGCAGACCATTTTGCTGCCCCCGGCGGTGCAGGTTGTCCAGAAGTGTAAGTTGCTGAGGTTCAGTGGCTACTACGATTTTGCCGCAAATTTCATGGTGAATCTCATGTTCCCGGCAAAACTCCAATAGTTGATTATATCCCTCAATACAGTTTGTGGCTTTTAAACTTCCGGGTTTGTAATAAAGTCCACTGTGAATTACACCGCTATTGTGTCCCGTTTGGTGTTGCGCAATGTCGGGTTCCTTCTCCAGGATTAGCAGCTTTAACCGTGGTTGGGATTTCAAGGTGGTGTATGCAGTCGCCAACCCCACAATACCGCCACCCACGACAACTATATCGTACTTCAATGGGATAAAATTTTAGTTTGCAAGATAGTAAAATCAACTGATTGGCAGTGTGGGTTGCCCTAACCGCATGGTTTAAACATTTTTATTGGTTAATCTTGTATTATGGCCCGTACATCTCAGTGGGTTGAAGTGGGAAAACGCAAGTTGGAGCTTTCTAACCTGGACAAGGTGCTGTATCCACAGGCACATATCCTGAAAGCAGAGGTAATACAATATTACCTCAGGATTGCTCCTACCATACTGACACACATTAAAGGCCGGCCTTTATCGCTGGTCAGGTTTCCCGATGGAATTGAAGGTGAGATGTTTTTTCAAAAAAATCGTCCTCAATGGGCACCTGACTGGATTGATTATGTGCGGTTGGGCAAGGAAAAGAAGGATTATATAATGGCCACGGAAGATGCTTCCCTGGTTTGGCTGGCCAACCTGGCTTGTCTGGAAATGCATCAGATTCATTCCAGAAGCCCGCATTTCGATTGTCCGGATTACATCGTCTATGACATCGATCCCCCGGAAAACTATCCTTTTGAAAAAGTGGTGGATATCGCCCTGGACCTGCGACAGCACCTGGCCCAGTTCGGCTACCATCCTTTCGTTAAAACCACCGGGGGAAAGGGCGTGCATATACTTACTCCCATTGAACCTAAATGGGATTTTCACACAGCGTTCGAGGTAGCTTCTGCTCTGGCCAAACCATTTGTACAAAAGCGGTCCACCGACACTACCCTGCACATTAAGAAAGATGCCCGGAAAGGAAAGGTGTTGATCGATATTTACCGTAACCGAAGCTCCCAAAGCATAATAGGTGCTTACAGTTTACGAGGCCGTGAAAATGCACCGGTTTCCATGCCCCTGAGTTGGGAACAGTTGGAGCAGGTAACAGATCCTGGCCAATTCAATATTAAGAATGCCCTGGATTTCGTAATTGCCGAGGGCGACGCCTGGGAATCAATAGGTGCCTATGCTGTGCCCCTGCACACCGAACGTCAGCATACTGAGAAAAAAGACCTGCCCCCGGGATCCACTTATAAAACACCGCAGCAACTGGAGCATTACCAGCAAAAACGTGACTTCTCAAAAACCGCCGAACCCCAAGGAGACCTGGTGGTTGGATTTGACCAGGCATTTGTGGTACACCGGCACCATGCCTCGCGGTTGCATTACGATTTACGGCTGGAAGAGAATGGCACCCTGCGTTCATGGGCTGTTCCAAGGGGGTTGCCTCCGCGCCCGGGAATCAAACGCCTGGCAGTTCAGGTAGAAGACCATCCAATTGAATACCTGACTTTTGAAGGGACCATCCCCAAGGGCCAGTATGGAGGAGGAAACATGTGGCGATATGCCCTGGGTAAGTACGAGAAGACAAAAAACAAGAAGAACGGATTCTATTTTAGACTGGAAAGCCCGGAGCTGAGCGGGGAATACCGGATGCATCAAATGAAGGGCAACGAATGGCTGCTGGAAAGGGTTACCAGTACACAGGTCAATTGGGTACATGACGAAATAGCACCTATGCTTTCACAAACCAGCAGAAAACCACCCCTGGGCGAAGACTATATTTACGAGGTTAAATGGGACGGGATCCGGGTATTAATTTCACTGGATGAAGGGGAATTGACCATCAGGAGTCGCAGTCAGCGAAATATCACACATTTATTTCCGGAACTGTTAATACCGGAAAAGGCATTTCGAGCTACATCGGCGTTGTTTGATGGTGAAATTGTATGCCTTGATGCCGATGGCCGACCAAACTTTAAGAACGTTATTAGCCGGATGCACCAGTCAAAAGAAGGTAGTATTGAACGGGCAGCAATCACTAAACCGGTCCATTGCTATCTGTTCGATTGCCTTTATCTGGATGGACGTGCTATTGTTGCCGAACCACTTTTGCGACGACGGGAATGGTTGACAGATGCCGTAAAAAGAGATACGCCATTCAGGGTAAGTGAAATAATTGAAGATGGCAATGCCCTTTTTGAAGCGGCAAAATCCATGGGACTGGAGGGAATAATGGCCAAAAGAGCCGGCAGCAAATATCTTCCCGGTAAGCGCAGCGACAACTGGGTAAAGGTCAAAGTCAGGGATACAGTTGATGTAGCGATAATCGGATACACAGAGGGTAAAGGTGATCGCCGGAACTTTTTCGGGGCATTGCAGATCGCAGAAATGGATGGTAATGGGTGGATCTATCGCGGTAAGGTAGGGACAGGATTCAATCAAAAATCAATGTCCGGTATTCACCAGACCCTGTCTAAAATACCAAAGGGTCCCAGAGTGATTGAAGAAAGACCACTGGATGATGCCAGTACTACCTGGTTAAAACCGCGGTTGTTTTGTGAGATAGAGTTTGCCTCCATTACCCCCAATGGGACATACAGAGAGCCCGTTTTTGTCAGGCTAAGACCAGATATAAGCGAAGGCATAAAATAGGAAAAGTGCAATTTTTTAGTTATTTTGGCACAAAATATCCCGTGAAATGAGAGCAATTTGGAAAGGTCATATTAGGTTCTCACTGGTGACTATACCGGTGAGAATTTACACAGCGATTGATACTGCGAAATCAATAAGTTTTAACCAGATCAATAAGGAAACCAACAGCCCCATAAAGTACGAAAAAAGAGATAAGAGTACTGGCGATTTGGTGCCAGCTGAAAACATAGTTAAGGGTTATCAGTATGAACCGGGTCAGTATGTAATCATAGATCCTGAGGACATTGAAAAAGTAAAAATCAGGAGCACCAAAATAATTGAAATAGAGGCATTTGTCGATGCATCTGAGATTCATCCAACCCTTTTCGATACCCCATATTTTGCAGGCCCTGATGGCGAGATTGCGGTTAAGGCCTATTCGCTGCTTTGTGAAACCCTGAAAGAAACGGGAAAATTTGGTGTGGGCCGGGTGGTTATCAGGGACCGGGAAAGCCCGGTTTTGCTGTCTCCTCAGGAGAACGGGTTGGTAATGTACAAATTGCGTTACCCGGAAGATGTCAGAAAAGTCAGCACTATTCCGGAGCTGAATGAGGAGGAGGTTGATCCCGACCAACTGAAGTTGTCCAGGACACTGGTGGAGAGCATGTCAAAGTCCTTTAATGAGGTTGAATTCACCGATAAATACCGGGATGCACTTAAGGAAATGATACAGGCCAAAATTGAAGGTAAGGAAATCATTACCATGGCTGAAGAAGAAACTCCCACTATCGATATAATGACGGCATTGAAAGCCAGTATCGAACAGGCTAAGGAAGATAAAAAGCCTATGAAACCTGCAGGTCGCAGCGCCAAAGAGGATCGGGATACAGGGAAAGAAGATAAAAAGAAGCAGAAAAAGGCCTCATAATCAATGACTAAGATAGTAAAGCTATCGGACCATCCTGCCACTGGATTCGGACTTAAAAGAGTTCGAAGAAGAAAGAAAAAGATACCGGAGGATTACGGTCAGTTAAATCTGTTCGATTCACAGCCACCATCAGGTAAGGTGGTACAACTGAGCACAGGCAGCTTTGAGGAAGCCCTGACCAAGGATGAAATGGGAGATGTGCCAGGAGCCAAACAAGCTTATCGGGGAGCAATTAAGAATGGCGACAGGGTAGCGGATGCCTATTGTAACCTGGGAATTCTGGAATCTCAGAATAATTCAATTAACGCCATAGACTGCTTCACCCGGTCTTTAAAAGTGGCACCAAGGCACTTTCAATCGCATTACAATCTGGCGAATCTTTACTCGGAGGAGAAGAACTACCAGTTGGCAAAGCTACATTATGAAATCGCCATTGAAATAGCTCCTGACTTCCCCAACGCACATTACAATCTGGGATTGGTTATGGCGCTGATGAAAGATTACCGGGGAGCTATTAAGGCACTGACAACCTATCGAAAATTGGCGCCATCTGATGAATTGGGTAAGACCAACGAATTGATAGATAGTTTAAACAGCTCTCATCTAGAATAACTCTGGCATGAAAAATTTCGAAATTGATCATATTGAAGTATCCGATATAAATCTAACGGTCAACTACTGGATACCTGGTTGTAACGACTTACAACAAATAATCTTCAGAACCAGGGATTTTGAAAACTGGCTGATGGCAGATCGCAATACTTCAGCCAATGCTTACTGGGACCATTGGGATTCCTACGTTCTCGACGAACTGGGTTCCGTGATTTTGTACCAGGATATGAAGAATTACCTGTGGTATCGTTTCGACATGTTGCGAAAGGGACTTGAGACCACACCCCAGGCCAGGGTTCCGAAGAAACCCATGTCCCGGGTGTCCAAGACCACGGGAGCGGCAGGGTCGGAGAGCGCTTAAATCAGTTACGGATGATGAATTAGGTCAGATTGTCTGTCCAATCCGAAGTAATCCTGGCCAATTCAGCCAGAATTTCAGCACTTGATTTCGGAGCGGATTTCAGCATATTAAAACTGTGGTCTGCTCCCTGGAGTATTTCCATTTTGGCATTTCCCCCTAGGGAATCAACCAGGGGAGTCATCAGGCTAAGATCTGCCAGTTTGTCTCTGCTGCCTTGCAGGAACAGCAAGGGAATTTCGATTTCGGCCAGGTGATTACCCCGACTGTTTCCGGGTTTACCCGGTGCATGAAGTGGAAAGCCGTAAAATACCAGGCCCGCAACCCCTGGCAGAGGATCATTGGACTGAGCCTGTGAAGACATACGACCCCCGTATGACTTACCACCCACTAATAATAATTGATTGGCAAACAGGTGATTTGCTTCAACCACAACCGCCCTTACAGTAGCCATGGAAATTGCAGGAGAAGAAGGGCTGCGCCTGCCTTGCTCAATATAAGGAAAGTTATAGCGAAGCGTTCCTATACCACTGTGAAACAGAAGTTTTGCCAGGCTGGTCATGAACCGGTGTTCCATGCCGGCGCCTGCACCATGTCCCAGTACCATCAGTGCTTTCATATTATCAGGAATCATGGTAATTCCGGAAACTGATCGACCCTCATCCAGTTTGATTGAAATCCGATGTTCTTTTATTTGCATATATTTCAATTGATCTGATAAAGTTCACTGCTGGAAATTTGCCAAATTCTTTTCAATATTTTTACTTAACACATATCTATTGACCCTTTTAAATTGAAATTAAGTTTCTCTACATGGCTGCTGGTTCTGATTCCGCATCTGGTTAACTCCTTTACCGATGAAAGCCATTTTAGTGCTGTTTTTAATGAGCTGAGACATTTTCGGGTCTTTACTCCCCAGGAATACGATCCCGTTAACCGCGATAAGAGATTTCCGGTGATCTATTATTTTCATGGCTGCGGTGGTAGTTACCAGCGAAGTGGAACCTACAGTTATGCAGATTATGAACTAGTTGCCCCAGAAGCCCATGGGAAAGATTACCACCCGGATTACGCGTTTCCTAACAATGCGGAGTTTGAGAATTTCGTCTCTGAAAATGAAGTGATAATCATAAGTGTGGATGGCCATATCGATGGACTGCCAGGTTGTGGTGTTTATTTTCCATCCCAGTTGGATTCATGGAATGGTAACTATTACGATTTTTCAACCTATATCAGAGAATTGATTTCCGTGGTCGATTCGCGTTATCACACCATAGCCGATCCACAGAACCGAGCTGTTTCGGGGTTATCGATGGGAGGGCACATGGCGCTTTGGGTGGCAGCTACCAATCCGGATCTATTTGCCAGCATCTCGGAATTTTGCTATTCACCGGCTTATTACGATGTCGGTGCACCTGAATATCAAACCACAGTAGACCTGATGCAACTTTGGAGAAACTTCAGGGGGGTGAAAGTAAGACATACCACTACAGATCGTGATTATTTGAGGTACTATACCGACCAACTGGCAGCCAGTTTTGAAGGCGCCGGGTTTGAGAACGAATATCATTTGGCAGATTATTGTAAACACCATGCTGCGGATATCGACCTGCAGTTTGATTTTCACTTAAAGACCTTTGCCACTAAAAAAATTAGCCCCGACTGTTTTTCATATATCAACCTGTACCCGGCATTTCAGGTTTGGGGTTATGAAGTGTCAACAAAGAAATCCGGTAATGGCTGGACATATCTACACAATGTTTCTTTAAACGGATTGGGAATTTACACCAGGAAACGACTTCCCTTTGGCAAAAGTCTGCCTGAATTCGATATTTCTATTACTACTCCGGGGTATTATAAGCCAAATACGAAATATAAACTTAGCCGATACTCTTATCGCGATCAAACGATTAGCAGGCAGGAGATAACCTCGGATTCCACCGGAAAATTAACTATAGCTTCCAAAGGTGGAATGGGAGAAGAAATCGGAATTATTGGAGATAAACTGCAGCCACCGGTTTTTATTCTTACTGATACTATTAATGAAAACATCTACCTGGATCCAAATCAGGTAACTCCACTTTCATTTGAACTGGTGAACCTGTCTGATTCTGTACAAACCGTTGATTTCTTCGTGTCAACAGAAAATAAAAACCTGCTGTCCGTATTGGATCAACCCAAAAGTATCACCATTTCTGCACAAACTAAGGTGTATATAGACACGCTGGTGTTGGTGAAAGGGAGTGTTTCCGGCAACTCTCGGCAAATTGGGTATATTAAGATAAATGCCAGTGTTAATGGACAAAAGCAGCTAAGGGAGCACATATTCCGGGCGGAGGTCAGGGGCGATCTTTATAAGGGTGCTGCCAGAATTCAAATTTTTGATGGGAGATCCGCCGAGCTTATGTTGTTCAAATATGCCTGGAACGAATGGGGTGATCCTATTTCATCTGAGATGGTTTCAGAAGGAGCTGGCAATGGAAACGGAAAGCCGGAGATCGGAGAAGTATTTTCTATCTGGATTCAACCATCAGAGGCATTCGACCGGTTGGATCAGGGAACCTGGCATCCAATGATACCCGTTAACGGAAGCAGCAACCCCGATGTAACCGTTGAAGAGATTATTCAACACCGTTATAATACCGGCAGGGCAGTACTATCCGCTCAGATCAGGTTAAACCGAAGCCCTACCAAAACCAACCCTGTGAAAATCCCCCTACAGACAGAATTTTTAAAGGTAGAGTATTTGGAAGATGACTGTCATAGAAATACCGCAGATAATTTTGAGTATGCCTACTATGACCTGATAGTACGGGAAGATGGTACGGTGAGACTGACTTTACAAACGGAATAACAGAAGCAATATCAAGTCTATTCTTCCGAGTCGTCAAACGCTATGTCTTCCGTTTCCGGCATGCTTTCAAAATCCTCGTCGAAATCATCATCTTCAATTAGGTGATAGCCTCCGTCGACATTCATTCTGACCAGGTAAAACACATCGTCGGTTTCAAATGGCAATGCCGAAATCATCTCTCCCTTGGCATTGTTAAACCTCAGAAGATGTTCCTGGTAGCCATAGGGAAATTGCTGTTTCAGTTGCAGCAGAATATCCTGTGGCATTTGATTATAGTCTTTGATTATTCTTTTTTTGCCCATCAGTTTATATGTTTTAAACTACTGCAATATATGTGGTGGGGATATCAAAAAAAGTCTTTGATTCTTCAAAAACTATTACATGCAAGATTTGAAATATTATAGTATTTTTTCTCGATATTAACCACTGTTGGGAACCTCAGTATCATCCGGAATTACTAAGATTGGCCTGGTCACCGCAACATCTTTGGTCATCGCCAATATGGTGGGGACCGGCGTGTTTACCAGTCTCGGATTTCAGGTGGGAGAAATCCCCAGTCCACTTCCTTTGATTTTACTATGGGTGGTAGGAGGGATCATCGCTTTGTGCGGTTCCCTAAGCTATGGGGAGTTAGGAGCGGCACTACCAAGATCCGGGGGCGAATATCACCTGTTGTCCACTATCTATCATCCGGCCATTGGATTTATGTCGGGTTGGGTCTCCGCCACCCTGGGGTTTGGCGCTCCCACCGCCCTGGCCGCTATTGCCCTGGGAAAATATACCGCAGCGGTATTTCCGTTTGTTAACGAAACTCACCTGGCCGGAGGCGCGGTAGTTGCCATAACCGCCATTCACAGCTACAGTATTAAAACCGGCAGCCTGTTTCAGGTATCCTCTACTGCCTTGAAAGTCTTATTGATCCTGGTCTTTATTGCGGCGGCCTTTTTTACACCGGAGCCACAGCATATTTCGCTAATACCTACCTGGCAAGAACTCCAATTAATAATCACCCCCGGATTTGCGGTGGCACTGATCTACGTGTCTTATGCTTACACGGGATGGAATGCCGCGGTATATATAGCCGGAGAAGTTGAGAATCCGGAAAAGAATCTTCCCAATGCGTTGTTCTCCGGTACATTGATGGTGTTGATACTGTATGTCTGCCTAAACTACGTTTTTCTGTACAGTGTACCTATGACGGAGCTCGAAGACGTAGTAGAGGTTGGATTTTTGTCTGCTTCCAGGATCTTCGGACAGGCAGGGGGAGAATTGATGTCGATGGTAATATCTTTGTTATTGGTATCTACAGTTAGTGCAATGGTATTTGTGGGTCCCCGCATCTCAATGACTATGGGGGAGGATATGCCACTGTTGTCAGTTTTGGGTAAAAAGAATGCCAAAGGAATACCGGTTAATGCCTTATTATTTCAGATGACGGTAACCCTGTTGTTTATTTATACATCGAGCTTTGAACAGGTTTTGATATATGCCTCCTTTATGCTTACCCTGTTTACATCAATGACCGTTTTTGGGGTGTTTGTACTACGATGGAAAAATCCGGAATTGCCCAGACCGTATAAAACCTGGGGCTATCCGATAACCCCGGCAATTTACGTTTTGTTAAGCCTGTGGATTATGATTTACGTGCTGTTGGATAAAACCACCGAGACTTTAATCGGATTGGGAATCGGCGCAGCCGGACTTATTTTTTATGCTATCAACGCGCTGTGGTTCTCCCCATCGAGTACCATAACTGAAAAAGAGTGAACAGCTGCAGGAGTTAGGAATTACCGATTAATTCTTCAACCATTATTTTGCTTTAGCAGGTCCCTGATCTCTTCCAGCAACACCTCTTGTTTGTGTGGCTCAGGAGGAGGAGCTGCTTCTTCCTGTTTTTTAAACCTGTTCATGTTTTTTACTACCACGAAAAGAGCCAGGGCCACCAAAAGGAAAGCGATAACGGCGTTGATGAACAAGCCCCAGCCTATTGCTACAGCCCCGGCTTCCCGGGCAGCTTCTATGGAGGTAAAAGTTTCCGCGGTTGGATTTTTAATAACGGTAAACAGGTTGCTAAAATCAGGGGTACCGAAAATCCCTGATACCACCGGCATCAAAAGGTCAGAAACCAACGATTTAACTACGGTACCAAAGGCTGCTCCCAGCACGATTCCCACTGCCATGTCCATCATGTTGCCTTTTATGGCGAATTCTTTAAACTCCTTTATTACTCCCATGATTGTTTAGTTTGGATTATTTTGTGTTAGCTTAATTAAGCTCATTCTAGTCAATTATCCAATTCTCGAGAGAAATATTGCCAGGAGCTAAAAACCCAACAATTGCTTCAGGCGGGCGTATCCATTGCGGCTTACGGGCAACTGACCGCCACTTTTTAGGATTGCTACGTGAGAATCTTTGCCATAAGGTTCAAGTTTGGCCAGTTGACTTACCGCCAGTATGTAGGAACGATGTACCCGAACGAATTCCTTGCCCGGAAGATGCTCATCAAAATATTTCATGGTCTGTTGTTTCAGAAACTTTCCCTGATCCGTATGTATGCTGACATAGTCATCCATTGCTTCCAGGTACAGGATTCTTTCAATGGGTATAATATTGATTTTACTCCCATGGCGTACCACCACCCTGTGTAAATCACCGGTTTGCTGATGATATTTGATCAGATTTACTATTTCAGGAGTGTCCGGTGATTCTCGCAGTTGTTTTCTGGCTTTTTCCAATGCAGCATCGAAACGATCCTGAGCGTATGGCTTCAGGAGATAATCAATGGCATTTTGTTCAAAGGCCTGCAATGCATATTGATCGTAAGCCGTTGAAAAGATTATAACCGGATGGTGTTCCATTAATTCCAGCATTTCAAACCCATTTAACTTGGGCATCATGATATCCAGGAATACCAGATCGGGTCGATGTTCGTGTATGACTTTTAATCCCTCAAAGCCATTTGAGCATGCTGCGATGATCTCAATATCGCTGTGTGGTGCTAGATAATTTCTGATGATATCAATTGCCAATTGTTCATCATCAATGATAACGGTTTTAATGGTTGACATTACTGGGGGATTTCAAGTGTGACTTCAAATATATCTTCTATTACCCGGTATTTGATCAGGTCATCACGCCCATAAATAAGTGAAAGCCTTTGCCGGATACTTTTCAACCCAATACCCGCACCTTTGCGGGGTACTGCTTCCCGGTCAAAATTATTTCTAATAGTTATCCATAAGCTTCCGTTGGACACTGAAGCCTCCAGGTCTATGTTGATGGTATCCAGGCTTTCCTGGACGCCGTGTTTAATGGCATTCTCTAAGAGCGGTTGCAATAAAAGATTGGGTATTGTGCGCTCACGGCATTGATCCGTTGCGTTACAATTAAATGTCAGCCTGCTGCCAAAACGCACTTTTTCTATTGACAAGTAGAGTTCAATGTTTTCAAGTTCGCGTCCCAGGTTATTGGTTTCCTTGTTGTCTTTGCCGATGGAATACCTCAGGAAGCTGCTGAGGTTGATGATCATTTGCCGGGCTTTGGGTGGGTCACTCAAGGTGAGCGAATTGATGGAGTTGAGGCTGTTGAAAATAAAGTGAGGGTTTATTTGGGATTTCAGCATTCTCAATTCAGCTTCCTTCACCTCGGCAATTAACTGCAATTGGCGATTTCGCTGCTGATGCAGGTTCTGGTTGTACAGGATCAGGTAGTATACTAAAACAATCACCGTGTAATAGAAAGCACCGGATATTATGTAATACAACAACGCATCATCCAGAATTTGCCGGTATTCTTCATTTGGCTGGATCAAGTGAAGCAAGCTGGTACACAGCAAAATCCAGATAAACAGGGTAATGATCCCAGCCCCTGCCAGGGTAAGGAATGGCTTTCCATCGGTTATGTCCTTGGGAAATGAAAATCTCACCAAGTACCAAAAACCCAGACCAAAACCGGCAAAAGTCAGATTAAATACCACACTGTTCTGTATCGAAAACAGCCAGGGTAGTTCCAGGTGAAAATATAAAAGGGAGAAATGAACCGCACCGATCAAAGTCCAGATCAGGAAATAGTAGGCGGTGGCAATACTGCCTAAGATGGGATGCTTCATCTGGAACTAGCCGTTCAATATTTCACCACCTCCAAACAGGATCAAACCTTTAATGTACAAAACCTTGTTGGGATCTGTTTGTGAAGGTGAAGTGGACCGCTTATCTTCAAATGCACCAAACAGAACAGTGAGTTGAGACACATTGATCGTCCAGTCCGATGGTACCCGGAATTCAGATCCTCCAAAGATAGTAAACAGGTCGATCACATTGGTCTGTTCGGAGAGGGTGGCGTTTCTTAAATCAATATTTATGCCCCCAAAGGCAGCGGTCACTTTCCCCCCGGAAAATTCCTGAGCAGTAACTTGCTTCTCTACTCCGCTGAAAATAGCTACCCCGTCGATCTCATTGCTATCGGTTCGGATACCTCTGCTGCTGCGGTGCCGCATTAGTAGTGCGATACCCACCAAAACTAAAATCAAAGGCCAAAGGTCACGGAAATGAAAATAGTGCAAACCGAGAATATCATATATTAAAATGAACAGGGCACCTATGATCAGTGGAATAAATCCCTCCCGTTTGCCGAGCGATATCCCAACGACGCCAATGATTATCAACAGGGTTTTCCAGGAGAAGAATACCGATGGTAGCGGCAGCAGGTGCAGATTTCTCAGCAGAAAAGCCAGCCCTATTATAACCAGTACCAACCCGGTCCAGTTTCTTTGTTTTACTTCGTTATTTGCCATGATTTTATCTTTTAATTCATGCCTGTCAGGCATTGAAATCTCAGTTTTTAATTTGTTTAGGCTTCTTAACAGGCCTGGTCAATAACACGATGCCCAGTACAATTAATGCCAGGGGCCACCATTGATGGAATTCACTGAATATATGAATTAATCTATGTGGAAACAGGAAGAATGCACCAATTAACATCAGTGCCAGGCCACCTCTTCGTCCAAAAAGGAGCAAGCAAAATCCCACAATTATCAATATTGCCTGCCACGAGAAGAAATAGCCGGGAAGAATGTTTTGGAATATGTGAAAATCCCAATGCAGGTTCCTGTTTAAGTAAGCAATCCCCACTACCAGGAGACACACTCCCAGCCAATTTGTTCTTTCGCGATTTTGTTTGCTCATTTTAATTGTGTTAAGTTCTTGAGCGAATTAACTAAATTAACTAATGTAGTTGAAGGCAAAATCGGTGAATGAACACTGGTTACCGGTGAGTGACGGGATAAAACCCGTAATTGAATCTGGTGAAAAATGGTTGCTGATTTGTTAAATAGACCGGATTTTAATCAGTCAAAAGTATTAATCAGTTGAAAAATAACCTGGATTTTTACGAAAAGTATATAATTATTGATGTTCAGGGTTAAAATCAATCTTTGATTTGATTATTTTTTGCAAAACTCCTACTTTTAGGGTTTGAAATTGACCAAGCAGGATTGTTAAACATTAATTATTAAACGATGACAAAGAGTAAGTTAGAATACATTTGGCTGGATGGATACGCGCCCACTCAAACGTTAAGAAGCAAAACTAAGATCGTGAAAGATTTTAGCGGGAAACTTGAAGATTGCCCCATTTGGTCATTTGATGGCAGCAGTACTGAACAGGCTACCGGCGATGCCTCGGATTGTCTGTTGAGCCCGGTAGCAATTTTTCCTGATCCCGCCAAAAAGAATGGGTTTTTGGTAATGACTGAGGTATTAAATGCCGATCACACACCCCATGAAACCAACGGAAGAGCACATATTGACGATGATGACAACGATTTTTGGTTTGGGTTTGAGCAGGAGTATTTCTTCTGGGATCCAGCAACTAACAAGCCTCTTGGATTCCCTGAAAATGGATACCCAAGTCCACAAGGACCTTACTACTGTGGAGTAGGTGCCGGAAAAGCATATGGTCGTGACATCATGGATGAGCATCTCGATCTTTGTCTGGAAGCAGGACTTAATGTAGAAGGAATTAACGGTGAAGTGGCAGCAGGCCAATGGGAATTCCAGATTTTTGCCAAAGGTGCAAAATCTGCGGGAGATCAGATTTGGGTAGGCCGCTATCTGGCTGAACGCAATGCCGAGAAATACGGGATAGCTATTAACTGGCATCCAAAACCTGTCAAGGGAGATTGGAACGGTTCAGGTATGCATGCCAACTTTAGCAACACATTGTTGAGAGAAGCTGGTAGCGAAGAGATATATAAGACAGTTTGTGATGCCATTGGAGCCAAGGTAGAAGAGCACATAGCTGTTTATGGAGCCGATAACGATCAGCGACTGACTGGGTTACACGAAACACAGTCCATCGATCAGTTCAGCTACGGTGTATCCGACCGGGGAGCATCAATCAGGATTCCTATTGCCACTGTAGAAAATGGCTGGAAAGGATATCTGGAAGATCGCAGACCTGCATCAAACGCCGACCCTTATAAAGTTGCAGCTATATTAATTAAAACCGTGAAAGCGGTTGATGTATCGGCTGCCTCTGTATAAGAGCAGAATTTTAGATATTGATAGAGCCACTTATTTACAAGTGGCTCTTTTTTTTGCCTGATGAATTTGTTTCCTTTGAAAACAAAGAGTTGCTGAATGGATTTTAATGAATTCATACGATCACTTGATCGGAATATTCCGCCGGAAGTATCCCCCATGCTGGAAGCCTTATGGTATGATGGCAAAGGAAACTGGGAGCGGGCGCATGATATCGTCCAGGACCAGGGGGGACCGGTAGCCAGCGGTATCCATGCCTATTTACACCGTAAGGAGGGCGACCTGGGCAATGCGGGCTACTGGTATAACCGGGCTGGCAGGCAAAAGCCTCAGGTGGACCTTGATACGGAATGGGAGCAATTGGTAAAGGAGCTGCTGTAGTCATTTTTAGATGTTAGTAACCAACTTATTAGAATGGAAAAGAAGGCCACATTTGGTGCGGGTTGTTTCTGGTGTGTAGAAGCGGTATTCCAGAACTTGAAAGGTGTTTCCAGGGTAGTTTCAGGGTACACCGGCGGTCACATAAAAAATCCCACATATAAACAGGTATGTGAAGGAACTACCGGTCATGCAGAGGTTGCACAGATCAGCTACGACCCCGATCAAATTTCCTATAGTGATTTGTTGCAGGTATTTTGGCAGACTCATGATCCTACCACTCTCAATCGCCAAGGCAATGATGTGGGTACTCAGTACAGGTCCGCTATATTTTATCACGATCAGCAGCAATTGAAAGAAGCTGAAGCCATGAAAAACCTGCTTGAAGAACAGCAGGTTTTCACAGGTGATATAGTGACCGAAATTGAGCCACTGGCAGAATTCTACCCCGCAGAAGACTATCACCAGAATTACTTCAATCAACATGAAAACCAACCCTATTGTCAATTAGTGATTCGTCCAAAACTGGAAAAGTTCAGGAAATCGTTTTCTCATAAATTGAACAACTGAGCCCAATTCAGGAGATCTGTATTAAAATTTATCAATTAGGAGCAGGGTTTTTCACCTAAAAATTGTAACCTTTGTTTTCATAGCAACACTAAATAAAGCAGAGTTTCTTTCGTTTTATTTAAAACTTTTTTGACCGAAGATTTAATTTTTTTATAAATAAACCTGCGAATTATGTTTACAAATAAGGAAGACGATGCCCGTATTACTGAAATTAGTAACAGCAGTAATACCATCAGCAAGGACACCTCTATTGACGGTAATGTCGAAACCACTGGTAATCTAAGAATTGAAGGACGAATAAAAGGAAACATTCGTGCCCGGTCCAAAGTAGTTTTGGGAACCTCCGGAGAGGTGGATGGTAAAGTTTTCGCTCAGACTGCCGACATTGAAGGTACCATTAAAGGTACAGTGCAGGTAGAAGGTATGCTGACTCTCAAATCAACTGCGAATATCAAAGGGGATATTAAAACGGGAAAACTGGCCATGGAAGCGGGTGCTGTTTTTGATGGCAAGTGTAAGATGGGTTCGTTTAAGAATCCCGATGATCTTTCCGTGGCAGAACCTGAAAAAACTGAAGAGCCTCCCATTGTCAAGAGAGAAACTCCGTCAGTTACAAAATCAACCACCAAACCGGAAAACAACCCTGAGTCTAAGATTGGTAAAACAACTTTATCCAGTACTCAGGTTTAAACGGATTTTGGATATTGAACTTAAGGTTTAATTGAGTCGCTGCACTTTTGTTTCCTGCTTTGAAATAAGACATTTTTTCATTATTTAGCATCCCGAAAAAATGTTCAACTTCAAGGGGAAAACAGTAATAATTACCGGTGGTGGCAGTGGAATAGGAGCTGCTATGGTCACTCGCTTTGCCCAGCAAGGTGCTGCTGTGGCCATTTTTGATATCAATCCCAACGCACAAGACCTGATTTCAGAAATTTCCCAACCCGGTTTCAGTATCAAATACTACGAAGTCAATGTGGCGGACCAGCTGGCGGTAAAGCAAGCTGTTAAGCATGTAGTGGGAGATTTTGGAGGGATTGATATACTGATTAACAATGCCGGTGTTTCACAAATTGGCAGGTTGGACCAGACCCAGGAGAAGGACTTTGACCGGGTTTTTGATGTCAATGTAAAAGGGGCGTACAATTGCCTGTTTGCGGTAATAGAGCAAATGATGGCACAAAAGAGTGGGGTTATACTTAACATGGCCTCAATTGCCGCTACCCTGGGAATTCCCGACCGGTTTGCCTACAGCGCCACCAAGGGCGCCATCCGTTCTATGACTTTCTCGGTGGCAAAAGATTATCTCGACTTTAACATAAGGTGTAACTGTATTTCCCCAGCCAGGGTACATACACCTTTTGTGGACGATTACCTCAAGAAAAATTATCCCGGCAAAGAACAAGAAGTTTATGACCAACTGGCGGCTACACAGCCTATTGGCAGGATGGGGCAGCCGGAGGAGATCGCCAACCTGGCCATATATTTATGCTCAGATGAGGCGGCATTTATTACAGGTACGGATTACCCCATTGACGGAGGATTTATTAAACTCAATACATAATATATATCTATGAAATTAGTACGATTTGGTAATATCGGTGAGGAGTCTCCCGGATATTTGGATGATTCCGGAAATCGCAGGGATCTGAGCGCTTTTGGTGAGGACTTTGATGCGCGGTTTTTTGGTAGCGGTGGAATTGACCGGTTGAGCGATTGGCTGGAGAGTCAACAGCAATCTTTGCCGGTGGTAGATAACCATGTTCGTTGGGCTGCTCCGGTGGCCACGCCTAGCAAGATCATCTGTGTGGGGCTCAATTACAGTGATCACGCCAAAGAAAGCGGTATGGCTATTCCGGAAGAACCGGTGCTATTTACCAAAGCCTCCAGTGCCTTGACTGGCCCGTACGACCAAATAAGCATTCCCCCGGGAAGCAAGAAAACAGATTGGGAGGTGGAACTAGCGTTGATCATTGGTGCTAAAGCCACTCATGTATCGGAATCTGAAGCTTTAAACCATATCACGGGATATACCATTATGAACGATGTTAGTGAAAGGGCCTATCAACTGGAGGGAACAGGACAATGGGTAAAAGGAAAAAGCTACGATACATTTGCTCCATTAGGACCATATATGGCCACCGCAGACGAAATTTCAAATGTTGGTAGTCTTGACCTTTGGTTAAAAGTAAATGATGAAATCAAACAGCAGGGGAGTACCAACAAGCTGATATTTGAGGTGCCCTTTTTGGTGAGTTATATCAGCCAGTACATGACATTGCTGCCCGGAGATATTATATCCACTGGAACACCTCCGGGAGTAGGTGCAGGAATGAAGCCACCTCAGTTCCTAAAGGACGGTGACGTGGTGGAGTTGGGTATTGAGGGATTGGGCTCCTCCAAACAAAAACTGGTTCAGCGGTAATCCCCAAATAAAACATGACGGCTATTCTGGGGGAACTGGTAGGTACCTTAATCCTGATTCTGTTGGGAAACGGGGTAGTCGCAGGGGCTTTATTGAAAGAAAGTAAAGCGGAAAATGCCGGATGGATTGTTATAACCGCAGGTTGGGGAATATCGGTTTCCCTGGCAGTATATGCGGTGGGACAAATAAGCGGGGCGCATATAAACCCCGCGGTAACCTTGGGGCTGGCAGCAGCAGGAGCATTTTCCTGGGACCTGGTACCCTATTATATCGCAGCCCAGATGGTGGGAGCGATAATCGGTGCTATTTTGGTTTGGGTACACTACTTGCCACATTGGAAACGAACGGATAATGCAGAATTGAAGTTGGCCACTTTTTCCACCATACCGGCTATTAGAAGAACCTGGGCCAATCTGGTTAGTGAAATTCTGGGTACTTTTATTCTAGTATTGGGTATATTGTTTATCGGTGCCAACGAATTTACCGAGGGGCTCAATCCCCTGATCGTGGGACTGCTGGTTTTTTCCATTGGCCTTTCACTGGGAGGAACTACCGGATATGCCATCAATCCCGCCCGTGACCTTGGTCCACGTTTGGCCCATGCATTTTTGCCTGTCGCCGGCAAGGGAAACTCTGACTGGTCTTACAGCTGGATCCCGGTGTTGGGCCCAATCATCGGGGGTGTTTATGGCGCATTATTTTATGGCGCGGTTTTTCAGGGAAATGTGGGATGGTGGTTTTGGGTGACCAGTGTTATTTGCCTGATTGCTATCATGATGGCCATAATAAAACAGCTGAAAGAAGACCAACCATAATCTTCGGGTTATGAAAGACAAATATATAATTTCCATAGATCAGGGGACTACCAGTTGTCGAGTATTACTGGTTGATCAACAAGGTGTTATCGTAGGTGTAGCACAGCAAGAGTTCAAACAGATATTTCCAAAACCGGGATGGGTAGAGCACGATCCTGAGGAGATATGGCAGACCCAATCTCAAATGATCGAGAAAATTTTGCGCGAGCAAAATGTCCCGGTGGATAAAATTATTGCCATAGGTATTACCAATCAAAGAGAAACGGCAGTGGTATGGGACAGGGAGACAGGAGTACCCATCTACAATGCCATTGTTTGGCAGGACAAAAGAACCGCCGATATCTGTGAAGGGATGAAACAGGATGGCCTGGAAAAGTATGTACGTACCGAAACAGGCCTGGTGATAGACTCCTACTTCAGCGGAACCAAAGTTAAGTGGATACTGGACCATGTACCCGGAGCCAGACAGAGAGCTGAAAATGGAGAACTGGCATTTGGCACAATCGACTCCTGGCTTATCTGGAACATGACTGATGGAGCCAGGCACGTTACCGACCAGACCAATGCCTCCAGGACTTTACTTTACAACATTAAAGAAATGACCTGGGATGATAAGCTCTTACGCTATTTTGATATCCCAGAATCCATGTTGCCGACTGTCTATCCCTCTATGTCAGAATTCGGAGCGATGGATTTGGGAGGTAATAAAGTGCCAATTCACGGTGTCGCAGGTGATCAGCAGGCAGCACTGTTCGGGCAGGCGTGCTTCAAACCTGGTATGGCCAAGAATACCTATGGTACGGGATGCTTTATGTTACTGCATACGGGAAACCGGCTTTCTCAATCGAACAATGGGCTGCTAACTACCCTGGCCTGTTCCACCGGTGACGAAATACAATATGCGCTGGAAGGGAGTATTTTTGTAGCGGGAGCTGCTGTACAATGGTTGAGGGATGGTCTTAAGATAATTGAAACTGCTGCCGATACCGAGGCAATGGCTTTATCGGTAAAAGATGCTCACGATGTTTACGTAGTACCTGCTTTTGTTGGGTTGGGAGCACCGTATTGGGATATGTATGCCCGAGGTGCCATTTTCGGATTGACCAGAGATACCGGAAGGGCGCACCTGGCCAAAGCTACCCTGGAGTCGTTGGCGTACCAAACAAAAGATGTATTGGAAGCCATGGAACAGGATTCGGGACTTAGCTTAAAAGCACTTAATGTAGATGGGGGGGCAGTGACCAACAATTACCTGATGCAGTTTCAGGCAGATATTCTGGATGTGCCGGTGGAGCGACCGGAAGTAATTGAGACCACCGCTATGGGAGCCGCCTATTTGGCAGGTATTCAAAGTGGTATTTGGAGCTTTGAGGATGTCTCAAATCACCGTAAAATTGATCGTACTTTTCAACCGGTAATGGACAATCAACTTAGAGAAACGCTGTATGCCGGATGGAAAAAAGCGGTGAGCAGAACCGGTGGATGGATTGAAAAATAAGTATTCAGCCCACTATAGATCCGGACAGTAAGCCTTAGATGCCTTGAATGCTTGCTTTACTCCGAGGTCCCGGGCAACTTTTAAATCGTGGCAGCACAGTTCGGAGTTGCCTATTTTATGATGAATCAAGGCCCGGTTAAAATAGGTATCGCTATTTGCCGGATCCAATCGGATAGCATAATTCATATCTTCCAAAGCCAACTGGTATGCCCCCAGGTGATAAAGTGCCTGTCCGCGGTTTCTATAAGCTTTGGCATTTTCCGGATCCAATTTCAAGGCTTGGTTATAATCGGCCAGGGCACGTTTTGATTTACCCGCCTGACCCCAGGCCAATGCGCGGTTTACATATAACACCGGATCGTTGGGATCAATTTGCAAAGCCGCACTGTAATCTTCTATTGCACCCATGGTATCACCGGATTTCAATTTATGCAGCGCCCGGTTTA
>JAUIKU010000073.1 GCA_030430675.1 Bacteroidia bacterium
TATGTCAGTATCGGGATTTTCGCCAGCAGCATTACCAATAACCAGATTGTGGCATTTCTGCTGGCCCTTTTCATAGGAATTTTCTTCCACCTGTTGTTCGACCTGATCGCTTCCGGATTCAAGGGAACCCTGGGTACGGTATTTGAATTCCTGAGTGCCCGGGTACATTTCGATTCCCTGTCAAGAGGGGTGATCGACTCCAGGGACCTGCTGTATTTTATCTCCATCATTTTGGGTGGCCTGGTATTGTCCACCACCATGATCTCCAGAAGGAACTGGCAAAACTGATATTACCATGACCAAACAAGCGATTGTAGTAAAACTGGCGATATTCTTTGGAATCCTGATTGTAATAAATCTCATCTCCAGTAAACTGTTCTTCCGGTTGGATTTCACTGCCGATAAAAGATATACTCTTAGCGAAGCCACTAAAAACACCCTGAGAGATCTGGATGAAGTGGTAACGGTTACCGCTTACTTTTCAGAGGACCTTCCGCCACAGTTATTGGGAACCAGGAAGGACTTTAGAGATCTATTGGAAGAATACGAGAAGCGCTCCAACGGCAACCTGGTCTATGAGTTTATCAACCCAAACGAAAGCGATGACTCTGAAACCAAGGCGCAAACCGCCGGGATCAACCCCCTATTGGTCAACGTCACAGAAAGAGACCAGGTTCAGCAACTGCGCGCCTACATGGGAGCCATATTACGGATGAAAGATGATAAAGAGGTGATCCCGGTGATAGAACCGGGGGCCGCTATGGAATACGCCCTGACCACCGCCATCAAGAAAATGGCCATCGTGGAAAAACCCACCATTGGATTGCTCCAGGGACATGGTCAGCCATCCCTGGCAGCCATTCCCCAGCTGCAGGAACAGTTGCAGGTTTTGTATGATATGGAACCGGTATACCTCACAGACTCCACCGATATCCCGGGCAATATAAAAGCCCTGCTATTGGTGAACCCCAGGGATACCATATCCACTACGGTATTTAATAAGCTGGATGATTTTATGACCAAAGGCGGTGGTATTCTGGTGGCCTATGACAACTTTCAGGGAGCGCTGAATAGCGGCTTCATATCAAATCCTGCGGATGTTGGGCTAAAAAACTGGTTAGGAGGAAAAGGGATAATCATGAGCGATCAACTGGTGATAGATGTCAATTGTGCCAGTGTGGGAGTACCTCAGCAGGTAGGGCCGTTTTCCATGACCGCACAGGTCCAGTTTCCCTATTTCCCCATCATCAGTAATTTCGGGGACCACCCGGTAAGCGGCGGTGTGGAAGCCCTGCTACTGCCTTTTGCCAGTGCGGTAAATACTGCCAATGTCGATTCTGCACAATCGGTAATCCCCCTGGCCTTTACGTCGGAACAATCCGGCTCCGCCGCCCTGCCCATGATGATCGATGTGCAAAAAGAATGGACCAATAGCGAATTTACCGCCGGCACGCAAAGCGTAGCCATGGCCTTAGAAGGTGCCAATGGTAAACTGGTGGTTATCGGTAGCGGAGGATTCATGGTCAATGGCGAACCCAGTATGCCTCCCGGTATGCCGGGACAACCACCTCCACAGCAACAGCAGCTCAATCCGGACAATATAAATTTTGTGGCCAACGCGGTTGACTGGATGTCGGATGATACCGGATTGAGTGATCTGCGAACCAAGGGAGTAACCACCCGGCCGCTGGATCCCGTAGAAGACGGCACCAAGAGCTTATTGAAATACGCAAATGTGGCAGCACCCATATTGCTGGTTCTGTTATATGGATTTCAGAGGAGACAAAAAAATTTGAGGAAACGCCAGAGATGGCTGGAAGGTAAATACGTATAAGTAGTCCCGATCGAATTATGTTAAACAAAATCTCTAATCTTAAACTGATCATTGGGCTGGTGTTACTGGCTTTGGTATACCTGGCAGTAACTTACTTAGACAGTCCCAAAAGCGAAGAGTTGGATAAACAGCTGGTAGCAATTGATACTGCCAAGGTCACCCAAATTAATATTATTGGCAAAGACCAAACGGTAAACCTGTATAAGGAAAACCAGGGCTGGCAGGTAGCGCTCAGCACCGGCAAACAGGTGAAAGCAGAATCCTCCAGGGTAACCAGTTTGCTTAACCAACTGTTGAATATCGGCACTGACCGGCTGGCTGCCAAAGACAAAAGTAAATGGTCAGATTACCAGGTAGACTCCACCGGTACCAGGCTCCAGGTAAAAGAAGGTGATGCCACCACTCTGGATATGATTATCGGACAATCCGGTACTACCAGTTACCTGCGCCTGGCGGATGAAATTGAAGTTTATGCCTCTGATGGATTTCAAGGATTGGGCAGTAAGCAGGAGATCAATCACTACCGTGATAATCTATTCGTTGAAATGGATACTGATTCCCTGACCTCCATTTCTTTCAACTATCCTGACAGTTCTTTTCAAATTATTAATAATGCCGGCAGCTGGCAGTTTGAGGACGGTATGGCGGCAGATTCAGCAAAAACCGCTGCCTACCTGGGTAAGCTGTCCCTCAAGTCCAGCGAAAATTTTGCCGCACAGGATGGCAGTACTGTCGGACCAACACTAGCGGAGATAAAGATCAATTCAAATAGCCAACCGCAGGTTACCATCAGGGCCTACAGCGATAATGCAGACAGCGTGGTATACCAGACCAGTATCAACCAGGAAGCATACTTTGCCGACAAAACTCTGGGAGAAGATTTTTTTATAGGTAGATCTGCCCTGTCCAACTGATCATTCAACTTCCGAAGTAAATACGCTAGGTTTTTAGAATTGAATTATTTAAAGTATTTTTAACTGGATATAGGTTGTCTATATAA
Organism: Bacteroidia bacterium; assembly: GCA_030430675.1. Lineage (GTDB taxonomy): Bacteria > Bacteroidota > Bacteroidia > Cytophagales > Cyclobacteriaceae > SZUA-3. The sequence continues at coordinate 2,835 of JAUIKU010000073.1, forward strand.
CTTTTTCAATACTAAGTTTGGCATTTTTTCTCACCCAGTACCTAAACTTAAAGATCAATCATCTGCTTATAAAATTCAGAAATTCAAGTAGATGGACTAGTGCTCTTACTGTATTTCTTGCAATACGCCAGCCGTTCTTCAAAGCTATCTTTAAAGGAGTTAAAAAAGTCCGCAAAGGTATTCCGGGAGTTGTTTTGACCACAGTTTACCTGATGTTAACCCAGTGTCCTAGAATATTTGCTCAGGATATTTACTACGAAGATTTTGACTTGCCCTCGGGAACTACGGTAGACAACGGCACTACCGCCTGGACCAGGGACATCAGCAATGCTAACCTTGGGTCCAATGGGGTTTTTGAAACCAGGAGTAATTTTGGGTCCAGTTCGTTTAGGGGATCCCGTATTAACGGTGAAGCTGTTTGGATATCTCAGATTATTGATATTTCGAATGAAAGTTCCGTCCAGATCTCCGCTGATATTGCCGAGTTTGGCAATATGGAAAACTCGGACTATCTGAGATTGTATTATGTGGTTGACGGAGGAAATGAAGTATTGTTTGGAGACTTCAACAACGATTTTGGTTTATCATTCCAGCTGGTGACCAGTCCTGAAATAAATGGAAATGATTTACAGATCAAGATCCGTATTAGTAATAACAACGGTGAAACCCATATTTTCGACAATGTAAGAGTATATGGCCAAAGCGGTGGCCCCACCATTTATTCTCGCAGTTCCCGTAACTGGAACAGTATTCTAGCCTGGTCAGAATCCGGCCTTGGAGGAGGCCCCTGTTTTTGTACACCTGACAGCGACCACAATGTTGTCATCGGTTCCAACCATACCATCACCTTGAACACCGACGGAACTGCTCGAAACATCACCATCCAGGACAATGGAGTGCTAACCTCGCCAGGTGCATATGATCTAAACATTACCGGGAATATTTCCATAACCAGTGTGAATGCAGACCCGCTGACCCTTGGGGAACAAACCTTGTCTTTGGTGGGGACAGGAGATCAGGTTTTAGCCGTAAACAATCAGGATCTATTTGACGTGGTGATTAACAAATCATCCGGCAAAGTTACATTAACCCAACCTTTGAATTTATATGGTACTTTGAATTTCAGCAGTGCCAGTGAAATAGCGTCCGATGGTTACCTGACTTTGATCTCCACCTCCGACGGCACTTCCGGCAACGCCTCTATAGGTGAATTGTCTCAGGGAGCCAGTGTCACCGGCAACGTGAATGTGCAGCGATATATCAGCGGTGAGGGAGTTATCTACCGATACCTTGCCACACCGGTCAGTAATGCCACCGTAGCAGACTGGCAGGATGACTTTCCCATCACGGGCAATTTTGACAATTCCAGTTCCGGACCTGGAATAGATTCCAGTACTCCTTCCTTATATTACTATGGAGAATCACTTAGTGGTGAAAATGTCCGATTGGGCTGGATAGGTTATCCGTCCTCGGGATCCAGTGCAGACAATCCATTAGTTCCTGGCACCGGGTATGCTGCCAAAATGTTGGACGGCGCCAATGCTACTTTGGTTGACGTCACAGGAACCATCAATCAGGGCGATCTTAGCTACAGTGTAAGCTTTGCGGGCAGCGGCTGGAACCTGTTGGGTAACCCCTACCCTGCGACTGTGGACTGGAGCAATACCACAGGCTGGAGTCGCACCAATGTAGCGAATGCGGTTTACGTAAGGAATAATGAAAATGGAGATAACAATTCAGTAGTTGCCTCTTTTGTAGACGGCGTTGGCACCAATGGTGGCACCGGCTTAATAGCTACCATGCAATCATTCTGGGTCCAGGCCCTGGGGGACAATCCTTCATTACAAATCAATGAAAGGGCCAAGAGTGGTAACACCGGAACCTTCTTTCGTGTCAAGGAGCCTCTTCACCTGTTTAGGATCACGCTCAGCAACGATAATGAGAAAGACGAAGCAGTAGTAAGATTCAGCAGTAATGCCAGTTTTGAGTACGACCCCGAAATGGATGCCAGGAAGTTTAGCAACGAGGCTATCAATTTATCCACTAATGTGGCAACTCAAGGAGACATGGCTATCAATACCATACCACAATTACTATGTGAACAGGCACTCCAGTTAAAAATGAGCAACACCGATCCCGGTAGTTATCAATTAAATTTTACCGAATTGGAAAGGCTCAATCTTCCCTATACCATTTTGTTAACTGACCTGTTCACCGAATCGGTGATGGATATCTCCAATGAGGCCAGCTATCAATTCGACATCACCACCGACACCGCAACTTACCGCAATCGGTTCGAACTGTCAATTAAACCCGAACCTCCTGCTATTGTGGAGGTATCGCATGGGCATAGTTGTACTGCCGGGGCATTAGAGCTTAGCGCTACTACCAACTATCCGGAAGTTTCCGGACTTCAATTTAATTGGTATAGGGATGCTGATGATCCCACCCCCATTGAGGTTAACAACTCCGGTACTTTTACCACGCCGGAATTGGCCCACAGTCAATCCTACTTCGTTTCAGTATCCGGTCCAGCTGGATGTGAAAGTGAGCGGGTAGAGGTGACTGCTTCCATTGTGCAGTTTGAGCCACCAACCATTACCCGAGATGGAAACAGTATATTAAAATCCAACTACCGGGAAGGGAACCAATGGTACTACAATGGCACACCTATATTGAACGGCAATACCAGTAAAATCACCATAGACCGACCTGGAACCTACAGGCTGGAGGTAACCGTTTCTTCCTGTAAGCCCTATCATGAAATTAAAATACATCCCTCCGACCTTTTCGGAATGGGGAATACACTGGTAATCTATCCCACTCCCGCCAAGGACTTTATTTGGCTGAGTTTACCTATTATAGATGACCAACAAGCTGATATTAATATTTATAATACTACCGGAAGGCTGACGGCCATTACCCCGGTAACAATAATTCAACGTAAGGCACAAGTCGATATATCGGGTTTAGGGACCGGAGTCTATTATCTGGAGATATACCTCAATAACCGAAGGTACACCTCCAGGTTCATTAAATCTATCTAGTTGTCGCTTCGCCAGCCCTTTGTTATCTTTGTTGATTAAGTAATTGTACAGATCATGAACTGGGCCAAATCGCTTAGTATCACCGAATTGGTGCTTATCGGATTATTTCTGGTTTTATATGTAGGATATTTGACCAGGGTATTTCTGGTCGCCAGAAGTTTGGGCACCGGGTATGAAAAAGTTATTTTCAAGTTCATAGTACGGTCATTGTGCTTTGCCCTGTTGATTATAGCATTACTAGGGCCCAGCTTCGGAGAATCCAGCCGGGAGATCAAGTCAATAGGTAAGGATATTTACATTGCTGTTGACCTTTCAGCTTCCATGAATGCTTTTGATATTCAGCCCAGTCGGCTGGAAAAAGTAAAATTCGAGCTGAAGAAGATCGTAGCAGCTTTTAACAGTGACCGTCTCGGTATTATCATTTTTACCTCAGAAGCATTCGTGCAGTGTCCGCTTACCTACGATCAAAGTGCGCTGAACCTGTGGATCGAGACCCTCCATACCAACCTGGTGTCTAATACCGGTACCGATTTTGCGCCGGCCATGCAACTGGCACTGGACAAGCTTTCCGGAGAGGAATCAACCATGAGTCAGCAGACTTCCAAGATAATCATCTTGATCAGCGACGGTGAAGATTTCGGAGAAACCACCAGAGATATGGCGGAGAAAATCGAATCCAGTGGAATCAAGATGTTCACAGTTGGTGTGGGGACAAGCGATGGAAGTACCATCGTTACCAGGGCCGGAGTGAAACGGGACAATCAAGGTAAGGAAATAATTACCAGGCTGAACTCCAGAAGTCTTAAAGACGTAGCCAGTTTAACCGGCGGTAACTATTTTGAAATAAACAGTACCAGAAATGATACCAACCGATTAATCAGTACCATAAAAAATATTGAGGGGGAATTGCGGGATACCCGCAGTGTTGACGTTTCTACCAATAAGTACTACTATTTTCTGGGGCTGGCAATTTTTCTTTTAATCTTAGATCAGTTGGTGAGAATTAACGTTATAAGGATATGAAGTGGCTTACTATAGCAGTTCTGTTATCCATTGCCGTTGGTTTTCCCAACAACATAGCCAAGATCAACCGACTAAAATCGGAAGCACATAAGGCGTATGTAGCAGGTGATTACCAGTCAGCTCTTGAAAAGTATGGCATTTTAATTGATTCCTTTCAGGTCGACCAGCAGGAAGTTCTGATGAACTATGCCAATGCCGCTTTCCTTGCTACCCACACCGCCAACAGCCCCATAGAAGGCCTGGAGGGACCCGAAAATACCGGGCCGGCACCTGGCAGTGACCAGTCTGATACTTACCGGAAAATAGCACAGGAAACATATACCAGGCTGGCCCAAACCGCTTCCCCATCTTTGCAATCTCAGGCATTTAATCAATTGGGGGTTATGGCATTCAACAGTGCTCCTCCCCCTAAACCTGGCAAGGACGTGTTGCAACAGGCTCAGGGGCTGTTCAAGTCAGCATTAATAACCGACCAAAGCAACGAACAGGCCCGCTTTAATTATGAACTGGTAACTAAGATGCTGGAGCAAGCGCAGCAGCAACAGGAGGAGCAGCAACAAGACCAGGAGCAGGATCAGCAAGAAGACCAACAACAAGACCAGGAGCAAGAGCAACAACAGCAGCAGCAAGACCAACAGCAACAGGAACAGCAGCAATCCGGGGATGACCAGAATGAACAACAGGAAGGTCAGCAGGAGGATGCCGAAGAACAGGAAGGTGAGCCCAAGGATTCGGAGCAACAGCAATCCGAACAGCCCCAGGGAGAAGAGCAACCGGAAGAGCAGGAACTCAATGCTTCACCGGAAAAAATGGAAGAGCTGAAGATCAGTGAAGAAAAGGCCAGAATGATCCTGGAGGCGATGAAGAACAGTGAGGTGCAATATATTCAGCAAAATCAAAAGAAAGCCACCAAAAGGCCGGACAGCAGCAAACCTGACTGGTAGGCAAACAGATTGAACCCATGACAAAAACAGTATACATCATTTCAGCGGTGCGTACACCCATTGGAAGTTTTGGCGGAAAACTAGCGGGTTTTACCGCTGTGGAACTCGGTAATATTGCAGTAAAAGCTGCACTGGAAAAGGCCACTGTTCCGGCATCTGAGGTAGAGGAGGTATATTTTGGTAATGTGATTTCCGCCAACCTTGGACAAGCTCCGGCCAGACAGGTCGCTTTAGCTTCCGGAATTGGTACTGATGTTCCCTGTACCACGGTGAACAAAGTTTGTGCATCGGGCATGAAAGCTGTTATGCTGGGAGCTCAATCGATCATGCTGGGCATCAACGACGTAGTGGTAGCCGGTGGAATGGAAAGTATGTCCAATATACCGTACTATCTTCCCAAAGCGCGGTTCGGTTATAAATATGGCAAAGGTGAACTGGTCGACGGCCTGGAGAAAGATGGCTTGTGGGAAGTGTACCATCAATTTGCCATGGGCAACTGCGCCGATCATACCGCTAAGGAAATGAATATCAGTCGAGAGCAACAGGACGCTTATGCCATCAGTTCTTATCAGCGGGCTACCGCAACCACAGAGGCGGGGTTGTTTAAGGATGAAATTGTTCCGGTGGAAATACCACAGCATAAGGGAGATCCCCTGGTAATGAATGAGGACGAAGAATTCAGGAATGTTAATTTCGAAAAAATTCCCAACCTTCGTCCGGTATTCTCCAAAGATGGAACGGTTACTGCTGCCAATGCTTCCACCATTAATGACGGGGCTGCGGCACTGGTACTGGTTTCTGAAAAGAAAGCTCAGGCCATGGGATTGAAGCCACAGGCCAAAATCCGTGGTTTTGCCGATGCCTCGCAGGATCCCCTGTGGTTCACCACCTCTCCCTCCCTGGCAATACCCAAAGCTCTAAAAATGGCTGAGGTAGACAATGGTGCGGTAGACTTCTATGAGATCAATGAAGCCTTTTCTGCGGTAGCCATAGCCAACAATATAAAACTTGGTCTTGACGTTGAGAAAGTGAATGTTTTTGGCGGGGCAGTGGCCCTTGGTCACCCTCTGGGTTGTTCCGGGGCCCGAATAATTACCACACTGATTAATGTTTTGTCCAAAAAGGATGGCGCAATCGGAGTAGCAGGCATATGTAACGGCGGCGGCGGAGCCTCGGCTATGGTACTGGAAAAAACCTAAGCCCCGTTTTGAGGTCAGTCCGGAGTAAGGATATTTTTTATATGAGACTAAAATTTTTTTGCGGTGTGTTTGTCATGGTTATTGCTGGCACTTTAAACGCCCAGACCTGGGTTCGTACCTACTACGACTCTTTGAAAATTGATTTAAAGGAAGAATATCAAATAATTGGTACGGATTCCGGCAAAGTTCATGGCAATTACACCAAGTACCACCAAAATGGTGTACCGGCAGTTACCGGCCAGTTTGAAAACGGAATAAAATTTGGTGAGTTCAGAGAATATTACCAGGACAGTACCGTATTGAGAATTACCCATTTCGAAAACGGAAAACGACATGGAGAGTTAATGGCTTATGCCAACAATGGTAACCTGGTGCAGCAGGCGTATTTCAACCAGGACACACTTCAGGGTTCGCTGGTCACCTATTATCCCGATGGGACACTTAAAAGCAAAACACAGTTTGTACAGGGAAAACCGGACGGCACCATCTTGGAATACTACCCGGATGGCAACATAAAAAGTGAGATTAGTTACCACAATGGCAAGCCCAATGGCATATCCAAAAAATACTACCCCAATGGTGTATTGCGCAGTGAAGCCAACTATGTTGATGGGTTGGTACACGGTGATTTTCGGACATATTTCCAAAATGGTCAACTGGACACCGAGTCAGAACTTGACCTGGGACAGAAAACCGGGCAGTTCAAATCGTATGACCAACAAGGGCATCTACTACTTGCAGGCAACTACCAGGAAGGGGCATTACACGGTGAAAATAAAGGTTATTATCCCAATGGTGCCCTCAAACACGCTTATCAATACCAACAGGGAAAACGGATTGGCGATGCTTATAAATACTATCCCGATAGCACCGTAATGGAAAAAGCCAGTTATTCGAGGCAGGAAAGAGACAGCCAGGTAAAGCAGTACTACCAGGATGGCCAGCTAAAAGCCGAAAAAGCTACCAGTGACGGGGCACCGGTTGGTGAATGGAACTTTTACTATCCCAACGGCCTGCTGGAAGCAAAGGAAGTCTACCGGGATGGCAAGTTAAACCACAAAACCAAATATGACTCATTGGGCCGAAAATCATCAGAAATGCCTTACCTGCAAAATCTGGAACATGGCACAGCCCAAAGTTATTTCCCGGATGGCTCGATAAAAGAGGAGATCAGCTATAAGCTGGGAAAAAAAACCGGTTCCTACCAAAGTTATAACCCCAATGGGACCAAAGCTATCCAGGGAGAGTTTTTAAAAGACCAGGAGATTGGTGTCTGGCAGTATTATGATGAAAATGGCGAGCCGCTGAAAAAAATTACCTATAAGCGGGGAAGGGTCGTCGAGGAGCAGGCGGTTCGTTAGTTATAAGTTATGAGTTATAAATTATAGGTTATAAGTTTGACTTGTACCTGTAATTTGTAATCCGTAATTTCTAATTAAATTTAAATCGTGGCCATAAAAGAAACGAATTTCGAATTCCCTCAGCAAGAAGGGTTCTACCGGGGTAAAGTCAGGGATGTTTATATTTTTCCTGAAACCATCGCAATAGTGGTGACCGACAGGATCTCTGCCTTCGATGTAGTACTTCCTGAAGCAATTCCCTTTAAAGGACAAGTACTTAACAAAATTGCCAGTAGTTTTCTTAGGGCTACTGCAGACATAGTTCCAAACTGGCTGCTTGACACGCCTCATCCGCAGGTTTCAATTGGAAAGCGGTGCCAGCCATTTCCGGTAGAGATGGTAATTCGAGGTTATCTTTCGGGTCACGCCTGGCGTGAATACCGCGATGGCAAGAGAAGCATTTGCGGCGTCCCCCTGCCTAATGGACTGCGTGAGAATGACCAATTGCCCCAGCCAATTATAACCCCGACCACCAAAGCAGCCACTGGACATGATCAGGATATTTCCAGGGCAGAGATCCTGGACCGCAAACTGGTACCGGAGGATTTGTATTTACAAATGGAACACTATACCCGGGCACTATTCGACCGCGGCACTGCCATGGCTTCCTCCCGGGGATTGATTCTGGTAGATACCAAATACGAGTTCGGCACCTACCGCGACAAAGTTACCTTGATCGACGAAATACACACCCCGGATTCATCCCGGTACTTCTACTCCCAGGGATATCAAAGCAGACAGGATAATGGGGAAGTGCAAAAGCAACTGTCCAAAGAATTTGTAAGAGAATGGCTGATGGAAAATGGTTTTCAGGGCAAACCTGGCCAAACTATTCCTCAAATGACTTCTCAGGTTGTAAAATCAATTTCAGACCGGTATATTGAACTGCACGACAAACTTATGGGAGAAACTTTTAACGCCGGGAACAACCCGGATCAGGAACAGATAGAAACCAGTATTTTGAACTGGTTCCAAAAAGCAGCCGCAATATAGACATAACTAAACATCATGAAATATACAATTGATAAGCAGGAACAATTTACACTCATCAACTTGCATGAGGAGAAACTGGATTCAACACTGGCCCCCCAGCTAAAGTCGGACTTTGTAAGCCTGCATACGGAAGGAAACCGCAATGTGATTCTCGACCTAAAAGAAGTTAAATATATCGATTCCTCCGGTCTTAGTGCTTTATTGGTAGGAAACAGGATCACCAACGATGGCGGTGGAATTCTGGTACTCACCTCAATATCGGACCATGTTTACAAGTTGATTAAGATATCGCAACTGGACTCCATATTGAATATCTTACCAACCGTGGAAGAAGCTAGAGATGCTGTATTCATGCACGAAATCGAGGGCGACCTGAAAGAGGATGAAAACGGCCATTAGTTGTCTTTTCAATTAACAATACTCGGTTCAAATTCCGCTGCCCCTGCCCATAGCAGACATCAGTCTGCTCAGTATTTAAGTATAGAGAATCACAAGTTTCTGATTGATTGTGGGGAGGGAACACAAATGCAGATAAGTCGTTACCGTTTGAAACTGGGACGACTGAAACACATTTTCATTAGCCACCTGCATGGAGATCACTACCTGGGTCTGGTCGGTTTGCTCTCCACCATGAATCTGCGAAACCGGAGTGAGGATTTATATATTTTTGGACCACCCGGCCTCGACGACATTATCACCATGCATTTAAAGTATACTGACACCCTACTGGGTTATAAGGTACATTTTAAAGCGCTGGATACGCAACGCTCGGAAAAACTGCTGGACAATGAGCAAATCCTGGTATCATCGATTCCCATGGATCACCGGATTCCCTGTTGCGGGTTCCTGTTCAAAGAAAAACCCAAAAAATACCGGCTTAAAAAGTCCAGCAATCTCAGCCGGTTAACTTATGATGAAATTAGTATTCTAAAGAGCGGCAAAGACGTACTGGGCAGCAATAATGATATTAAATATGCGGTGGAGGAGTATACCGATCCCCCACCCAAGGCAAGAACCTATGCCTATTGCTCCGACACCCGTTATAACGAATCCATTATTCCCTATATTAAGGGAGTTGACCTGCTATATCATGAATCAACTTTTCTGGCTAACCAGGAGCAACGGGCTTTTGAAACCTATCACTCATCAGCCAGACAGGCAGCCACCATTGCCCTCAAAGCGGGAGTCGAGAAGCTAATCCTGGGACACTTTTCTATCCGGTATAAGGATCTAAGCCCATTGCTGGAAGAAGCCACGACAGTCTTCCCAAATTCACAGTTGGCCATAGAAGGTCAGCGCGTTAGCATTGAACTGGAGAACCATGGACAAGAGGCATAAGCTATTCCTGATCCTCAGCGGGTTTTTCATTACCAATACCCTGGTAGCGGAATTCATTGGCATAAAGATCTTCTCCCTGGAAGAAACCTTGGGGCTCACCCCACTGGACATGAAATTGTTTGGTGTGGAGGGGCTTGGTTTCAACCTGACCGCCGGTGTAATGCTCTGGCCGGTGGTATTTGTAATGACCGACATCATCAACGAATACTATGGGGAAAAAGGCGTGCGTTTTTTGTCCAATATGGCAGTAGGTTTGATCCTGTATGCTTTTTTTATGTTTTATATTGGCATTAAGCTGGTACCCAATGAATGGTGGCAGTTTCAAAGTGGCCTCAATGAAGATCCCGCTCAAAGTCTGGCAGATATGGACCTGGCATTCAGACGTGTCTTTGGACAAGGCTTATGGATAATTGTGGGATCCCTGGTGGCATTCCTGGTGGGACAGATCGTTGATGTACTGGTATTTCACCGAATAAAAAAGTCCACCGGGGAGAAAAAAATCTGGCTGCGCGCCACCGGCTCCACCCTGGTGTCACAATTTATTGACAGTTATGTGGTACTGGTCATCGCCTTTTATGTCGGAGCAGACTGGGACCTGGTAAGGGTACTGGCCATCGGAACGGTCAACTATCTGTACAAATTCAGTTTGGCCATCTTGTTGACTCCTTTAATTTACCTGGGACATTACGTTATTGACCGGTATCTTGGGCAGAAACTGGCCACACAAATGAAATTGGAAGCTCACGGAGTACCGCAGCCAATGGAAAACCACCAATCTCAAAATACAAATTCCGGATAGCTCCAAACACAAATTTTCAGTAATCAGCTTACTTAGGTCGTGCGCCTGATATTATCGCAAATAACCGCGGTGGCAATGGCAGCATTTAGCGACTCCGCCTTTCCAAACCGGGGAATACTGATCCAATGAGTTACCAGGTGATTCAGGTTGTCCGATATACCCTGTGCTTCATTGCCAATAAGTATTATCCCCTGGGGGGGGAATTTCAGGGCATGCACATTTTCACCCTGTAACCTGGTCCCAAAAACCGTCTGTCCGGACAGCAAATCCTCCAACTGTCCATAATGGGCAGTTACCCTGGTAAAAGAGCCCATGCTGGCATGGACTACTTTGGGATGGTAGAAGTCGGCACAATCGGAGGAGCATATTACTTTGTTGATTCCATACCAGTCAGCAATTCTGATGATGGCACCCAGATTACCGGGATCTCTAATGCGGTCCAGCGCAATGCCGTATTCTTCCCGGTGCAGCTCAAATGGCTTCTCTGCCGCATATCTGGCTACCGCCAACACGGAATTGTTGGTTTTTAACGAACCAAGGGCACTTAATTGCGGCTCGGTAACGATCTCAGCTGGGACATCCAATTTTGCAAGGATGTCTTCGTTATTCTGAAAAAATGCCTTTGTTGTGATCACATGAGTCACCTCAAATCTGGAAGACAATAATTCCAGCACGCTTTTTGCCCCTTCAACTAAAAAGCTTTGGGCTTTGTTACGGTATTTCTTTAATTGCAGTGATTTAACATACCTTATAGTGCCTTTTGAGATCATACGGGAAAGGATAGGAAATTTAAGATCAAATCATCTCTTATACTGGCTGTTGGCGCTTTTATTTTTTTCAGGTTGTATTGGCACCAAGAACCTGAACCAGGGGGAACACCTGTTAAGCCAACAAAGCATCAAAGGTAATAAAAATGTAGAGACGGAACAGTTGGCCGAGCTTTATCAGCAAAAGCCCAACAGAAAAGTTCTAAAAGTATTCCCAGTTTCTCTCTACACCTGGATGTATCAAATTGGAGCACGTAAATTCGATAGTACCAAGGTACTGGAGAAAAAAGCCAAAATTGCCCGGAAATTCGACCAAAAAATAGAGAAGCAGGTGGCGGCCAGCAACGAAAAGAAAGTGGCTAAACTTTCCAGTCGCAAAGCCACCAAACTGGCCAAAAAAGACGATGTATTGGAAAATGGCAATTCCTTTATGAAAATGGGTGAGCCCCTGGCTGTTTACGATTCGACCTTAACAGAGTCGACGGTGGACAAGATGACCAAGTACCTGCACAACAAGGGGTTCTTTCACGGGAAGGTGTCAGCGGACGTAAAAACCAAGGAGAAGCGGGTTTCGGTGGTTTACCGGGTCACGGAAGGCATCCCCTACACCCTTGACAGCTTAATGCTGGTCACCGGTGATTCCGCAGTCACTAAATTGATCAGTGGCACTTCGGAGTCCAGTTTGTTAAAAGCCGGTGACAACTACGACACCGATAATCTGGATGCCGAAATAATCAGGATCGAAAACCTGATGAAAGATAATGGCTATTATGAATTTGGCAGGGGTCTGGTGGAGTACGCAGTAGATACTGCCATCCTGGGCAACCGCAGGGTAGCCATCAAGACCATCATCAATAATCCATCAAAAAGGGGATTTCACAAGGTATTTAAAGTAGATACCGTAATATTCACCACCGATGCCAATGTACCCACTACCAAACTTTATCGACAGACCCGCAACTTCAACCGGATAACCTACAGGTTCTTCGAGGAAAAATACTCCAAAAAAATCCTGGATCGAAGGCTATTCATCTACCCGGGTGATTTGTACAGCAAATCAAAAACCTTCAGCACCCAAAGGCAATTGGCAAACCTGGACATGTTTAAGTTTGTCAATGTCAATTATGATACTACCGGCAATAAATTCATTGCCAACATATTCACCAGCCCGCTCAACCGCAATCAGCTTACCCATGAGGTCGGTATCAATGTTACCGCCAATCAGCGGGTTCCGGGGCCTTTTTACGATTTCAACTTTAAAAATCGCAACACCTTTGGCGGATTGGAAATCCTGGAATTCAATGGCAGAATTGGTATCAATGGAGTGGCTTCATATTCCAACGAAGGCGCCATTGCCAACAGCCGGGAATTGGGGGGAAACCTGGCCCTTACCATACCGGATTTCGTTTTTCCCCTCAGCAATTCCATGAAATCGAGACTGGGACAGCTTAACCCCCGCACCCAATTCTCGGTAGGGTATGACTTTGTAAACCGCATTGATTTCACCAGGGATAATCTGAGCACCTCTGTTAAATATTTTTGGCAACGGGATCAAAGCCGGCTGTTTACCTTTGCCCTGGCCGATCTCAACCTGATTGATACCCGAAATATATCTCCCGAGTTTCAGGAAGAACTGGATGAAAGTGATAGTCTGGGCACCAGTTTTCACAGGGCTTTTGAACCGTCTTTTGTCAGCAGCATGTATCTGCAGACCATTTTTGACTTTAACCAATATGGCACCTACCAGAAGAACTCTTCTTACCTGAGAACTTTTGTGGAAAGCGGTGGCACTTTTCTAAATGTTTACGGTACCAAATTCCTGGAAGAAGACAGCCTGGAGAACTATAAGTTTGTAAAGCTGAATATCGATTACCGCAAACACATTCCCCTGCCAATCCAAGGTGGAGTAATTGCCTATCGCATAAATGCCGGAGTGGGAGTTCCCTATGGGGACAACAAAATACTGCCCTATGAAAAAAACTTTTTCGCCGGAGGAAGTTCCAGCATCCGGGCCTGGGGACCCCGGCGCCTGGGACCCGGTACCTATAGCCCAATTAACGAAGACGGAGATATCGATTACAATTTTGAACAGCCCGGTGAGATCATTCTGGAGGCATCGATCGAGTACCGTCAAAAGCTTATCGGTTTCCTGGACTGGGCGCTATTCTTTGATGCCGGAAATACCTGGACCATTCGCGATGATGTGGGTGATGATGGGGAAGTACGACGTCCGGGGGGTAAATTCGAAAGTGACTTTTACAAGGCCATCGCGTTGGGAACCGGAATGGGTTTTCGCATGGATTTCACCTTCCTGATCCTGAGGTTTGATATGGGAATAAAAGTCTATGAACCGGCACGGCCGGAGGGGGAAAGATGGGTTTTACGAGACTTTAAATTTGGGGGAATAGAAGGTTCAACAGACAATTCAATTACCCTTAACATAGGTATTGGATACCCCTTTTAGTATTCAAGCAATTCCAATAGGCCCCGGTAAACCTTGTCACCATTGGGCAGCATCTCCTCCTCTAAGGCAACATTCAGGGGCACAGCCGGCAGGTTTTGTGCACCTATCACTTTTACCGGGGCATCCAGTTGCTGCCAGCAGGCATGACTGATCCTTCCTGCCAGTGACTCTGCAAAAGAGTTGAGCCAGGGCTCTTCGGTCAGCACCAAGCAGCGACTATGCCTATTGACTTCTGATTGCACGGCTTCCCAGTCAAGGGGATTAAGCGATCTTAAATCCAGGATACTGACCCGACCTGCCAGCCGGGAGGCGGCAGCCAGGGCCCAATACACCCCCATGCCATAGGTCACCACCACCGCACTCTCACCGCTTTCAGCACGCTGTGAATCTGCCGATAATACCAGGCGCGACTGTCCCAGAGGTATGATGTATTCCCGGTCGGGTTCAACGGTTTTAGCTCCCTCGGTGCCTGGCAACTTAGACCAGTATAAACCCTTGTGCTCCAGCATCAACACCGGATTGGGATCGTAAAAAGCTGCCTTAAACAATCCCTTCATGTCGGCGGAATTGCTGGGATATACTACTTTTACTCCCCTGATATTTAACAAGGTTGACTCTACACTTCCCGAATGATAGGGGCCACCTCCTCCGTAGGCCCCAATAGGCACCCTTATCAATGTCTGCACGGGAAACTTCCCCGCCGTCAGATAACACGACTTGGAGATTTCCTCCACCAATTGGTTGATCCCGGGCCATATATAATCCGCGAACTGCACCTCCACAATGGCTTTGCATCCCACCGCTGACATGCCTGCGGTGGAACCGATAATGTAGGCTTCCTGGATGGGAGTATTAAACACCCGTGCTTCGCCGTATTTTTTGGAAAGGTTGGCTGCCTCTCTGAAAACACCACCCAGCCGCATACCCACATCCTGTCCGTAAAACAACGCCTCTGGGTGATCCGACAAAATTTCGTCAAGTGCATGTAGCGCAGCATCTACCATGATCACTTTCTCAGCTCCTTCCGGGGTACGTACTCCTTTTTCCTGTTTTAGGGGTGTGGGTACGAATTCATGAGTGTACAGCTGCTTTGCTGCAGGTTCCAGGGAAGCACTGGCTTTTTTGAAAGCTTCCAGAACTATTTGCTCTGCTTCATCCTCAAGCTTCTGCAGCTTATCGCCGTTTACTCCCGTCTCTACTAAAACCTCCCGCAATTTCGGCAGCGGGTCCTCTTTCAGGTGCAGGGCCATGTCCTTGTCATCGCGGTACCACTCCTTTCTCACTCCACTGGTGTGATGACCGAGCAAGGGAACCTTCGCATGCAGTAACACCGGTCTCCTTTCCCTTCGCACTATTTCCACAGCCTTTTCAACCGCCAGATACGATTCCCGGAAGTCAGATCCGTCTGTTTTCAGTCGTTCCATCCCCTTGAAACCTGCAGCAAACTCATAGGCGTCCATCCGACGCATTTCTTTAGCGGTAGCTGAAATACCCCAGCCGTTGTCCTGTACCAGGTAAAGAATAGGCAACTCTTTTAACACCGCCATCTGCAGCGCTTCCGACACTTCACCTTCCGCGACTGCACCGTCACCCACCGAACAAAGTACAATAGGCTTATTTCTCCCCTTCAACAACCCCTGTTGCACCAGATACTTCAACCCGTGGGCCATCCCGGTAGCGGGGATGGCCTGCATGCCGGTAGCAGAACTTTGATGAGGAATGGTGGGGAAGCCCTCCTTTTTAATAGCAGCATGCGCATAGTAAGCCCGCCCCTCTGAAAAGGGGTCGTCTGACTTGGCCATTAATTGAAGCATTAAATCATACGGCGTCAGGCCCAGGCCTAACAACAGGGACTCATCGCGATAGTAAACTGCCAGATAATCCTTGGGCAAAAGATGCATGGCGGCAGCCAACTGGATGGCCTCATGTCCCCGGGAAGTGCTGTGAACATACTTACTACACAGGGCTTTCTCCTCATCGTACAGTCTGGCCATACGGGCGGAGATACACATGAGTCGATAAGCTTTTACAAGGACTGATTGCTTGATCTTATGCCCGGCAATTGTTGTCATTGGGTTGTGTTTGTTGCCTGTTGAAAAGCAGGTCAGGATTTTAAAAATACCAAATAACGCCCAAAGGGCTTATGAATATGGGCGCTTTTTGATAAGTTCAGCCTATATTGCGGGATGGAAAAATTGGCCAGAGAGGAAATTGCCCAATGGTTTCAGCAGTTGCAGGATAGCATATGCCAGGGGCTGGAAGCGGCGGATGGAAATGGAAAATTCCTGCAGGATAACTGGCAACGCACCGGTGGCGGAGGTGGAAGAACCCGTACCCTTACCAATGGCAAGGTGCTTGAAAAAGGCGGAGTGAATTTTTCCCGGGTATACGGAGATACCCCAGAAAAAATAACCAATGCCCTGGGCCTGGAAAAATCACATTTTTATGCCACAGGTGTGAGTATCGTGTTACACCCCTGGAGTCCCATGGTACCCATTATCCATATGAACGTTCGATACTTTGAAATGACTCCCCTGGATGATAAAACCAGGCAGAATTGGTGGTTTGGCGGAGGCATTGACCTAACCCCGCATTATATCGATAAGGGAGATGCCCGGTTTTTTCATCAACATTTGAAAAAGGTTTGCGACCACCATCACCCCTCCTATTATCTCGAATTTAAGCAATGGGCAGATGACTACTTCTACTTAAAACACCGTGAAGAAACCCGGGGAGTGGGCGGAATTTTTTTTGACCGGCTGTCAAGCCAGGACGGCTTTACCAAGTCCCAACGTTGGGAGTTTGTAAAAGAAGTGGGACAGGCTTTTGTCCCCGTTTACAGTCACCTGATGAAAAAAAACAAAGACCTGTCATTCGGTGAGATGGAGAAGCAATGGCAATTTTTAAGACGGGGAAGATATGTGGAGTTCAACCTGGTATGGGATAAAGGCACCAAGTTTGGACTGGACACCGGAGGCAGAACGGAATCTATTCTAATGAGCCTGCCACCACAGGCCAATTGGCAGTACGATTATCAACCTGCAGAGGGAACGGCCGAATACCAGACCCAACAATTGTTGAAAAAAGGGATTAACTGGATTGATGGAGCAGGTAATTGACATTCTGGACCAGATCGATAAAGACTTGTTGTTGTACCTGCACAACCTGAGTAGCCCCTTCCTGGATTGGTTAATGGTGGGCATTACCGAGAAGTACCACTGGATTCCCCTGTACCTGGTTTTTATACTGGTGCTGATCCACCAATTCCGCTGGCAGGCGGTATACAGCATCGCAGCGGTAATCTTACTGGTGGTATTAAGCGACCAGCTCACTTCTTCCTTTATGAAGCCTTTTTTTGGCCGCTTTCGCCCCTGTCACGATCCTGAAATTGGACACCTGATCAGGATCATCAGGCGATGCGGGGGAATGTTCGGATTTGTTTCTTCGCACGCCGCCAACAGTTTTTCCGTAAGCACTTTTTTCATATTACTCTTTCACAGGTCGCATAAATATGTATGGTGGCTATTGATCTGGCCGGTACTTTTTTCCTATAGTCGTATTTATTTGGGGGTACACTATCCACTGGATGTGCTGTGCGGAGCCATGGTGGGTATTGGTTTGGGGTGGCTGGTGTATGCAACCACCAAAAAGCTCTCTCTCATGGTCCCGTTTGAATTTACACCGGGAAGGTACTAGAGCCAATTAAGTAAGCCCGCTTTGTCATTCCATTGAAGATTTAGTGGCTCCAGTCCTTTGATCATGGATCTTTTGGGTATGGTAGCTTTGCCTTTAAAGGGGTCAACCAAAAAAGTAACTATCCGTACTTTATAAGCAAATTGACGGTATTTTTTGTAAGTTGAAATACCATGTCTCAAGACCGCCAGTTAGCCGCTATTATGTTTACCGATATTGTCGGATATACATCGTTGATGGGAACTGACGAGGAAGCGGCATTTTCAGTATTAAATAAAAACCGGGCACTACAAAAACCAATAATTGAAAAGCACAGGGGCAGGCTACTAAAAGAAATCGGGGATGGAATATTAGCAAGTTTTGGCAGTGCTTCGGATGCAGTTTATTGTGCGTTAGAAATTCAACAAGACTCCAAAGAATTTCCGGACCTGTCACTAAGGGTTGGGGTGCATATTGGAGATGTTGTATTTCAAGATAAGGATGTATTCGGCGATGGTGTAAACATTGCTTCAAGAATCCAAGAATCTGCACCTGTAGGTGGTGTGTTGGTTTCTGAAGCAGTACAGAAGAATATCGCAAACAAAAAAGGTGTTGTTGCTGAATACGTAAAAGAAATGCGGTTAAGGGGAGTGCAGGGACCTGTCAAAACCTACCTGGTGAAGTCGGACTTGAAGAAGAGCGATCAGGCGGTACCCGCACCGGATAACAAGCCAATTTCAGAGCCATTTAACGAAAGAGCCAAATTAACTTCGAATTCAAAAATCCTGTGGGCTTTGATA
>JAUIKU010000317.1 GCA_030430675.1 Bacteroidia bacterium
CGGCAATACTGGCGGCCCAGCCTCAACAACCGGTGGAAGAATGGACAGGCAAAACCATCCTGCTAATTGGCGGCCATCCGGATGATGACCATCAGGCACACGGCACCCTGGCCATGCTCAGGGATCATGGCAATGAGGTCTATATTTTAACCCTTACTACCGGGAATGTGGGTACCAAAGACCCTAAAATTAGTCGTAATCAGCTTTCCATGATAAGACGCCAGGAACAGCTAGCGGCGATGAACGCCATCGGTTTATCGGAGGAACACTACATAAACCTGGGTTATGATGATGGCCGGGTGGAATATGCCGACCGGGAGGAACTGATCGGTAAACTGGTTTACCATATCAGAAAGCTAAAGCCCCAGGTATTGATGGCCTTTGATGCAGGGTACGATTACCAGGTATGGCAAAAAAGTGATCACCGTGCTGCTGCTTATCTGGCAGCCGACGCGGCCCGGGCTGCCGAATGGCGCTTGTTATACGAAGGACAGATAATTCACGATGGTCTGGAAGCCCATCTGATCGATGAATATCTTTTCTACGGGGGAAACGTGAAGGACAAGAACACTCGGGTTGATATTACCGAATATGCCGGTAAGAGAATTGAGGCCGGTATGAAATACCTCAGCCAATGGAGTTCGGGGTGGGACAATTACCGGGGCCCTAATCTCAGTGATTATCCCCAGGCAGATCAGGATGAACTAAGGGAACGAATAACTCGCAGGATCAATGTGGAAGATGGCAGGTCTTATGAAAGTTTCAGGTATTACCAGGGAATCCCAGATGGCATTGGTCATGGACCCAGACACTAATACGAAATCTATCAATTGGGTGTCAGGGAAGACAGGTCCAGGGGGTCATCCATCTCTTGCTGTAGCGCCACCAGATCCCTGAATAAGTTATTGATCCTTTCCTGATAGTTGGGATCTCCGGATAAGTCATTTATCTCCTGAGGATCCTTTTCCAGATCAAACAAGAGGAACTTTTCAATACGCGGATAAACAATCAATTTGAATCCGTCTTTGCGGATCATACGCTGGTAGTTCATATAGGCACCATAAATGGCCGGGTAATTACTCTGCTGTTGTTTTCCCTGAGCCAAATCCAGAAAACTGTTAAAGAAAACCTGGTCTGGTTTTTCCACCTCAGCCAGTTGCAGGGATGTTGCCATAATATCCTGCAAATACACATCGGCTGCTACCTTTTGATTTTTGGGTATTCCGGGACCAGCTGCTATCAGCGGTACCCTAATGCTGTGATCAAACAACGACTGCTTGCCAATTAGACCATGGCGACCTACCGATAATCCGTGATCCCCGGTGAAGAAAATATAGGTATTATCCATCTGCCCGCTGGCCTCCAGGGCATCCATAATCAATCCGATTTGTTCATCGAGATGACTTATTATAGCATAGTACTCCCGGATGTGGGTTTTGATAGCCAGTTCGGTACGGGGATAAGGAGCAAGGGCTTCATCCCTTAACAAAGGGGAGTTACCAATACTGTCTTTGTAAGGGTATTCCGGCAACCAGCTGGCTGGCAATGGGATCTCATCAAGGGGATAAAGGTCCAGAAATTCCTGAGGTGCCTGCCGCGGGTCATGGGGTGCGTTAAATGCCAGGTACATGAAAAACGGATGGTCACTGCTACCCGATTGTTCCAGGAAATACAGGGCATTGTCCTTCACTACCTCACTCCAGTGTTTGCCACCTTCCCAGTATCCACCATGCCTGGGGTCCGAGGCCAACCAGGCGGTGTCGTTTTCATTTAATGGCCGGTTATAGCCCAAAGGAAGTACCTGTGAAATATCCCCGGTTTGCTGGTATTTTTCTCTTAGTATGGCTCCTATGGTATCATTGCCCACCCAATAGTCCTTGGGCATACCTCCCGGCCGTACGTCTCTGGTGCTTTGAAATACCTGATCAACATCCGCTCGGATATGCCATTTCCCAGTCATATAGGTTTCATACCCCGCAGATTCAAGCCATTTACCCCAGGTATCTTCCACCAACTGACCTTCCGAAGTCGTCCATTGTCTTTCCATCTCCTGGGCGGGCCACAACGAAGTTCCTGAAATTATCATGGAACGTGAAGCCACACAAATTGCCCCGTGCCATCCACCCATGTTGTAGGCATGAGTAAATGCTACCCCACTGCTTGCCAGGCGGTCCAAATTGGGCGTGTGAATTACCTCATTGCCCAAAGCGTGGATGGCATCGTATGTAAAGTCGTCCGCAAATAGAAACAGGATGTTGGGCAAATCTTTCTGAGCATTGACAGTACCCGGCTCAGTTTGGCAGCTACAAATTGTCCCCATTATGAGAACGAATACATAAAAATTGTTCATCGGTAATCAGTTGTTATAAGTCAAGAATTTAAGGAATCACTTGGGTTATATCGGTAAAGTCTGGTACTATCTCACCAATTTTATGATTTTCGCAGATTATTGTTAACATTTTTTAACAATTAGCACCGGAAAGGACTTGACAAGTTTTATCCCTCATTATAAAATTGCATCCCAAAAGCACAAGTATCATGACCATATCAGTGCGGAATTTGACCAAAACCTACGGAGTTCAAAAAGCGGTCGATGACATTTCATTTGAAGTAAAAACCGGAGAGGTAGTGGGATTTCTGGGACCAAACGGTGCCGGAAAAAGTACTACCATGAGAATAATTACCTGTTACCAGGCGGCCAGCCACGGCGATGTGGTGCTGGATGATATTTCCGTGAGGGAAGACCCGGACCAGGTTAAAAGCAAAATTGGCTACCTTCCGGAAAACAACCCGCTGTACTACGAAATGGCGGTCATCGATTACCTGAAATTCTGTGCAGAGATCCAGGGTGTAGCCAAAGCCGACCTGGAGAGTCGTATCAAAGAGATGGTAAGGAAATGCGGGTTGGAAGATGAAAAGCACAAAAAAATTCAGGAACTCTCCAAAGGATATAAGCAACGGGTAGGGCTGGCACAGGCCATGATCCACGACCCGGATGTGCTGGTGCTTGACGAGCCTACCTCAGGCCTGGATCCCAACCAGATAGTAGAAATCCGTAACCTGATCAAAGAACTGGGTAAGGAAAAGACCGTCATATTGAGCTCCCATATACTTTCTGAAGTAGAAGCCACCTGTGATCGTATCCTGATCATCAGTAAAGGCAGGATCGTGGCCAATGGCAGCGCGGTTGACCTGAGAAAACAGGCCCAGGGCAATGAGCTGTTGACGGTGCAACTGGAACTGAATGGAAACCAGCAGGATGCTCCCAAAGATGCCCTTGAAAATTTAGATACAGTATTGTCGGTGGAGCCCATAGATGGCAAAGAGCACTACTACCAAATTCAAAGCAAGCCCCAGTCCTCTTCCAAAAAGGCTGTTTTTGACCTTTGTGTCAGGAACCACTGGTACCTGCTGGAAATGAAAGCGCTGGAAACAAAACTGGAGGATGTATTCAGGGAATTAACGAATTAGTAAAGAAGTCACCTATGAACAAAATCTGGATTATTACCAAAAGGGAATTGGCCACTTTTTTCGACTCACTTACGGCCTATGTGATGATTGTAATCTTTTTGAGCCTCAGCGGGTTTTTCACCTGGCTCAGTGTCAATAACATATTCGTGATAGGCCAGGCCAGGCTGGATGTTTTTTTCAGCATCTCTTTCTGGACACTGTTCTTTTTCATACCGGCCATCACCATGCGGTCGATTGCGGAGGAGAATAAGACCGGCACCATTGAGCTGCTATCGACCAAGGCCATAAGCGACTGGGATATTGTGGTGGGTAAATTTATGGCCTGTCTGTTGTTGGTATTTATTGCCCTGTTAT
>JAUIKU010000318.1 GCA_030430675.1 Bacteroidia bacterium
AAACTTTGTGTTGTTTAAAGAAATTTGCGACCGGGCACAACAGCCACTCCCGGATTCATTCAGCAATACGATCGAGGCCATGTACAGTTACCTGGCCCACACCATGCGACCCGATGGATACAGGATTCTGAATAATGATGGTGATCGCGGTAGTGATCGCAATATTGTACTGGACGCGGCAAAAAAATACCGTAAACCCGACTGGGAATATATTGCTACCAATGGTAAGTCAGGCACTAAACCAACCCAGGGCCCTTCCTGGTTTTACCCCTGGGCAGGGCAATTAATCTCCAGAGACGGTTATCAAACCGATGCACAATGGTCCTTTTTCGATATCGGCCCCTGGGGAAGCGGCCACCAGCACAACGACAAAATGCACCTGTCCATTACTGCCTATGGGCGAGACCTGCTGGTAGATGCCGGTAGGTTTGCCTATACCGGTGCGGTGGCAGACAAATTTCGAGGCTATGCCCGCAGTACCGGAGGTCACAACACCCTGCTGATTGATGGCAAGGGACAGAAACCCGATATCAAGGTGCGGGAACATCCGTTGTCAGACTACCATTTTAAGATAGATTCCGACTTTGACTTTGCCTGGAATTCCTTCGATCAATATCAGGATATTGATCGAGTAACTCATTCCCGTTCCATGCTTTACACCCGGGGTGAATTTTGGGTGGTAGTAGATAAAGTTAGTACTGAAAAAGCCCGTGACATAGAGGCATTGTGGCATTGGCATCCCGGTTGTCTGGTTCAATTAGAGAAGAAGTCCGTGATTACCAGTAACAACAAACAAGGAAATCTGCAGATTATCCCGGTAGGGAAAACTTCCTGGGATATCGCTATGATCACAGGTCAGGAGGAACCTGAAATCCAGGGTTGGTATAGTCCTGAATACAATAAGTTTGAACCCAGCCTGGCTACTGTTTATTCCACCCGGATAGAATCGGAAGAAACTTTTATTTGGTTGCTGGTCCCCTTTAATACCAGGGCCCCAAAGCTAAAAATCAAGAAACATGTCATTGAAAATGAGGGTGTGTCACTCCGGATAAGGGACAGCGACAAAGGAGAATGGGAGTTGTTCATACCCTTCTCCAACAGCGAGCTGGCCAGGGTAACTTTCACGAAATCGAACTAAACGAACCGGTAGAAATCGGACTGAGCGGCGATAAAGATCATTAAACCGTACCTGCTGGTTTTTTAGCATATGTAAGGTTATTTTGAATCTGTAGCCCAATATACTTCGCGTTTATATATTTTTGTCTTAAATGTGTACAGTCAATCCTTAATAATGAGTAGCAAATTCTATCTGCTCCTTATTTCCTTGATTTTAACCTACCCTGACTGTTTCGGAGATCCGGTTTCCAGGGCACTAAAGGCGCTGGAAAAAGGTAAACATGATCAGGTGAGGTCCGTACTGGATAAATCCCTGGAAAAATACGTTATCAACCCGGGAGCCCGATATGCCTATTCAATGTTATATTTCGATTCAACCTATTCCAGTCATCATCTGGATTCGGCGCACCTCTTTATCGAGCAGGCAATTGCGGATGCACAAGCTCCTGACAGCCTGGATCAATGGCCTCTGGAAAAGTCAGGTCTCAGCCTTCAAAATCTAATGGACCACAAAACTTTGGTGGACAGGGCAGCCTATTCCTGGCTCTCCGGACAAAATACTGTGGAAAGTTTTCAATACTTTATCGATAGGTATTCCAATGCGCCGCAACTGGCCAATGCCATTAGCAGAAGGGACCAATTGGCTTTTGAGATTGCCAGCGAGGCCAACAGCTATGACAGTTACAAGCAATTTATGGATCAGTACCCTGAAGCCATCCAGGTACCCCTGGCCCGGGAGAAGTATAACAAACTGGTATTTCAGGCCAAGACCGAAAATGGCAAACTTCAGCATTTTATAGCGTTCCTGGAAGAACATCCCGGTACTCCCTACCGAGACCAGGCGGAATGGCAGATATTTCAATTGTCTACATTGAATGACCAGTCAGAAAGCTACCTCGACTTCCAGCGCCAGTATCCAAAAAGTAAATATGCCAGCCTGGTTGACGACATTCTCTATCATCGAGACAAAGAATCTTTCACCTCAAATAATCATTTATCCGATTCATTGTCCAAAGTCTATGAGTTAGAATCAACCTCCCTTATTCCCATCTTTGAAAACAACCGTTACGGTTTTATCGATCCCTCCGGGAATGACCGCATTGCACCTACCTTCGATTCCATTCCGGAATTTTATTTATGTCAATTGCTGAACTCGGATGTACTGCAGGCTTTTGTCAATGACCGGCTGGTACTAATGAGCAGAAACCAGAAAATACTTTGGGATAAACCATTCGATCAGGTGAATGATCTGGGTAGAGGACTTTTGGAAATCAGTTCGGATGGTAAATACGGGCTATTGCACAAATCGGGTTGGCTGGTACTGGATGTGATTTACGATAAGATCGAATTTCTGGGAACCTCCTTTCTGGCGGTAGAACAAGAAGGAAAATGGGGAATTTGCAGTATGACCGGCAGGACGCTGGTGCCTCCCAGCCTGGAAGCAGTACAAATCTCCGGTGTATTTATCCTGCTAAAAGACGACCTGTGGGCAATAAGCAATCAGGAACATCTCATCGACCGATTTGAAACCCAGGGGAAATTTAAGTTCGAATACCAGGACTGGGAGTTGGTCAGCCATAACTATCTGATGGTATTTAACGATGAACTGGAAGGGTTATTCAATGGTAAACTCACCCCGGTTATACCGTTGTCTGAACATGAAATACACGAATTGGACAGTACTGACTGGTTTGTGAAAACCGCCCACGGAACCATCAGATTTTATGGGGATCAGTTGCAGGATATCCCACCTGACCGGTTCCAGGATTTTGTTTCTAACGACCACCATATTTGCCTGAAGAAGCATCCGGTATGGGAAGTATGGGAACGATCGTCCTTAAACAGGATCAATGAAATTTCCTATGATTCAGTGGCCACACTCGGCCCGCATGTTATGATTCTTACCCAAGAATCCGGTTCTTCGGTGCTATTCAGAAACAGTATTCTGGTAGATCTGGCAGATAAAGATCAGGTAAAACTAATACGGGATGCCGATCAGTCAAGAGGGTTTTTACAGGTGACTTCTGCAGGTGGAAAGCGACAGATTTATGATCTCGATGGCAATCCTATTTATGAAACCTGGTACTATGAGGTCAATCCACTTACTCCCCAATTGTTCATAATTGAGAAAAACAATCTGAAGGGAATTGTCAATCTGGAGGGAAAAATCCTGATCAAGCCCAGGTATAACACCATTGTGGCTGACAGTATCAATCATATCTCCCTGTTGCACGGAGGCCGTTTTGGATATTTTAATCCGGAAAACGGGTCGCTGATCAGACCCCAGTATGAAAGCAGGGTGCTGCATTTTGACCACAACATTCTTCTGAGCACCCGTAAAGGCAAAAAGGGGCTGGTTGATCAGAGCAACAAGGTGCTGCTGCCATTCGAATATGATCAGATTGAACACTGGACGGACAGTCTGGTGTTTGCCAGGAAAGATAACGATTGGCAGGTGTTGAACCTGTACACCGGCGAAATAGTCCATGAGGGAATTACCGGGGTGGAATGGATTCACGGGTCAGGAAATCACCTGGCTATTATTAAGACCGAAGCTGGATACGGATTGCTTGACAATGAAAAAGGCATGCTACTAAATCCGGGATTCAACGACATACTTAACCTGGGTACCGCACAACAACCAGTCTTTTTTACGGAAAAATACATACCTGAAGCGGATTATTTTGTAGTCATTTACT
>JAUIKU010000319.1 GCA_030430675.1 Bacteroidia bacterium
CCATATTGGGCTTAATTCCCCTGGCTGTGGGTATTAATATCGACTTTCTCAGCTTTCTGAGCAGCTATAGTTCGGACTTCTATATCGGTGGTGATAATGTGGTGTTCTGGGGACCAATGTCCTGGACCATTATTTTCGGGTTGACAGTCTCGACCTTCCTTACTTTGGTGATTGTTCCCGTTATGTACCTGTTAACAGAAGGGTTAAATCGAAAGCTGGGTTTGGGCAGTTAACTTGCATACATGTCCGACGTCATCACCAAACTGATCATGTTATTGGGCATCGCCTCTTTCGATGTGGTGCTATATATCCTGTTGAGGAGGTCATTTCCGGCATTGAAAACCAGACCCTGGCGTTATTTTCGCTGGGGCTATCTGCTGGTAAGCCTGGTAGTACTGGCATGCTTTAGTTTTCTGGATTGGGTATTTATGGACATCAGCCTGGAAGGTACCAGGTCCATCATTGCACTAATTATTACTACTCAGTCAGTAAAGCTGTTTGCCTTTATTTTTGTACTACTGGACAACCTTATCAGGCTGGGCCAGAATTTGTTCAAAAGGCTGGTAATGCACAAAACAGCTGCCGACCTGCAAAAAGAAAAAGGTGGTATTAGCCGGAAGCAGTTTCTGCTGAGAGCTGCCCTTATGGCCGGATCGGTACCCCTGTTAACCAGGGGTTTCAACATCATTAATTTAGCCTATGATTACCAGGTAAGACGGGTGAAGGTTAAGCTGCCCAACTTACCCAAGGCATTTCAAGGGATTAGAATAGCACAAATATCGGACATACACAGCGGCAGTTTTGACAAAAATTCCGCTATCAAAGGCGGAGTGGAGCTATTGCTCCAGGAAAGACCCGATATGGTGTTTTTCACCGGTGATCTGGTCAACCGGCGATCCGATGAGATCAATAAATATTTTGAGGTGTTCAAGCTAGTCACGGCTCCACTGGGAGTGTATTCCGTTCTGGGTAATCACGATTATGGTGATTATGGAAGTTGGCCATCTGCCCAGGCCAAACAGCAAAATTTTCAGGACATGTTATGGGCGCATAAGGAGTTGGGGTGGGACTTACTGAGGAATGAAAACAGAATGATAAACGTAGACGGTGAATCCTTAGCCGTTTTAGGGGTAGAAAACTGGGGGATCAAACGTTTTTCTAAATATGGTAAAATTGAACCTGCTTATAGGGGTACGGAAGAAGCAGCCACCCGTCTACTGCTATCACACGATCCCAGCCATTGGGAAGCCAAGGTCCTGGATTATCCCGATATTGATATCACATTTTCAGGGCATACCCATGGATTTCAATTTGGAGTCGAGGCAGGTAATTTCAGGTGGAGCCCCTCACAGTACATCTATAAACAATGGGCAGGATTATACCAGAAAGGTTCACAACACATTTATGTTAACCGGGGTTACGGATTTGTAGGCATACCTGGTAGGATTGGGATCAATCCGGAGATCACCGTTGTCGAACTTGTGAGCTGACACCGGCCAGCCAGTTCCTGAGGATTTCTATGCCAAAGGGTGTGGCGTAGGACTCGGGATGAAACTGTAGTCCCACCAGGTCATGCTGAGTATGGCGGATACCCATAATACGCTGACCGCTGCGGGCGATTATTTCAAACTCTTTGGGTAGTGAATCAGGATCAACTGTCCAGCTGTGATACAAACCGCCATTTATTTGTTCAGGCAGTCCTGAAAACAACGGGTCTTCGGTTGACAGATCAATAGAGACCGTTTGCCCATGATGAGGACCGGCAAGGTTCATTAACCTTCCCCCAAGCTCCTGTGCCAAGGCCTGGTGACCCAGACAGATACCCAGTATGGAACATGAAGTATGATACTTGCGGATCAGATCCAGCAACTGACCGGATTCTTCAGGAGTACCGGGACCGGGAGAGATCAGTATCTTTTGGGTGTTGTCAATTCGTTGCCAATCGATCCTATCGTTGAACATTATTGTATGATCGACCTTTAAAGTCCGCAGTAAATCCACCAAATTGTAGGTGAAAGAATCGTAATTGTCTATAACCGTAACGCCCAAGACCCTAATTTTGCATAACCACAAAGGTAGTGCTATTAAACATGTCCCAGTCAGGTTTTTATCAAATAAATAAGTTGACCGCAGCGCGGGTACCCTTTATTTGCCTGGTGGATTTTGACAAACAGCGGCCACTGGTATTTCCACTGGAAAAAATTGATTCAGAGCAACTGCTCTACCAAATCAACGGAGTCGGCAATGGAACCGGGAGCCATGAATCACCGGTTCTGAAAAAATGGGAAAAGATCCCGGTGGACCGGGATCGGTATCGCCAGGCATTTGACAAGGTACAAAAGCATCTGAAATATGGAGATTCGTTCTTACTGAATCTCACCTTTGCTACAGGTTTAAAAACAAATCATAGCCTGAAAGAGATCTTTCACATCAGCCGGGCCAAGTATAAGGTTTGGCTGGACCAGGCATTTGTTACTTTTAGCCCGGAACCTTTTATTAAAATTGAAAAGGGACAAATATCGGCCTACCCCATGAAGGGTACCATACGCACCAGTGAACCCGATGCTGAAAGGGCAATTTTAAACAATCGCAAGGAAAGTGAGGAACACCTCACTATTGTTGACCTGATCCGGAATGATTTGGCAATGGTAGCCCGGGATATTCGGGTAGAAAGTTATCGTTACATAGAAAAGGTTAGAACTTCACAAAGCGACCTGTTACAGGTCAGCAGTAAAATCACCGGAAGCCTGCAGCAAAAGTACTGGCCGAACCTGGGTGATCTGTTGGAAACAGTACTTCCGGCCGGATCCATCTCCGGGGCTCCCAAGAAAAAAACCGTGGAAATTATCAAACAGGCGGAAGGTTATGATCGGGGATATTTCACCGGTATTGTGGGTTTGTTCGATGGTGAGAAGTTCGATAGCGGGGTAATGATCCGGTTCATAGAACAAACGCCATCGGGTTTGTATTATAAGAGCGGTGGAGGAATCACCATCAACAGCCACTGGCAGCAGGAATACCAGGAGATGATAGATAAGGTATATGTACCCATTGTTTGAAAGTATTAAAGTAGAAAACGGGGTCATGGTAAACCTGGAGTGGCACCAGGAACGGCTGGACCGATCGAGAAAGCAGCTGTTTAAAACCAGCGCCGAACTTAACCTGGCCACTTCTTTAAAGGTTCCTGAACAGCACGCCAAAGGTGTGGTGAAATGCAGGGTATCATACGGAATGGAAATTGGTCAGGTGGAGTATTCGGAATATACCAAAAAACCTGTTAAGTCGCTGCAACAGGTGGATTGTGCTCCTTTTGACTATGGTGTAAAGTACCAGGACCGAACCAGGCTGGAAGCGCTGTATCAGCTTCGAGGGCCCAGCGATGAGATATTGATAACTCATCGTGGATTGCTAACCGATACCAGTTACAGCAATGTGACATTATATGATGGAGCGCATTGGTACACTCCGGAAAAACCCTTGTTAGAGGGTACTCAGCGGGCAAAGCTACTGGCTTCAGGATTGCTGAAACCTGTGAAGATCCATATTTCAAACATTGGTGATTTTCAGAAATTGGTTCTGATCAACGCCATGTTGGAGTTTGATCCGGAAAGTTATATCGAGATTGGGAATATAAAATTATGGAAATAGTCAGGTCGTCTTCAAACCACTATATTCCGCTGTTCCCCATTAATAAAGGCTTTTACGTTCTGTACCGTTTCCTGCATCAGCCTGCTCCTGGATTCGTAACTGGCCCAGGCCTGGTGGGGTGTGACAATACAATTGGGAGCATTAATTAATGGGTGATCCG
>JAUIKU010000074.1 GCA_030430675.1 Bacteroidia bacterium
GCCATCACCCCACTGGGATTTGTAAATATCGAATGAACCGAAATTCAGCAGGTGTCCATTGCTGGTAAAGTACAAGATCTGATGTTTCGGATGGTAAAAGGGACTCACTTCATTGCCGCGTGTATTCACCAAAGGGCCTACATTCTGGGCTGGGGTCCATACCCCGTTCTTATCCTTGTAGGTAAGATATATATCTGACAGTCCGAATCCGCCAATCCTGTCGGAGGCAAAATACAGCGTGTCCTCTGAATGGGATAAGGTGGGATGAGAATCCCATGACAGGGAATTCACGTTTACTCCCAGGTTTCTGACATTTCCCCAGGTACTGTCGCTTTTTAACTCAGCCACAAACAGATCACAACTGCCCATGGAACCAGGGGCATGACACCGGGCAAAATACAGGGTTGATCCATCGGAACTGATGCAGGCCGACCCTTCATTATATTCGGTATTGATGGCCTCCAGTGCTGCTACCTGGCTCCAGTTGCCATCAGATCCCCGACTGATAAACAGGTCCTCGTTTTGTGTTTTTTTGGCAGCTACTACTTTTTCGTTTCTTTTTGAAGTCAGGATCAGCAGGTTATTATTGATATTAAGGGTAGGGCCGTAATCTGCCATCTTCGAATTGATAGCATTTCCCATATTTAATAACACTCCCCGGGGTGGTTGCAGGGTGTCTACCGCTTTCCGGTACTCAACCAGTTCATAGTAGTAATCGAGTGGTACAAAATCATCCGCCTTATTCACATTAAGGCTGTCGTAATGTTGTAATACCTGGTTGATGTCAATATCGTCCCGGTGATGTTTCAACACCAGTTTATAAAGGCCTATGGCTTCTGACTCCGATCCGTATAGTTCTGTCAATTTGGCCAGTCTCCATAAAAGGTAAGTGTCCTTGTAAAAATTTTCGATCCCAAAATTGTGGACATAGGGTTTGAGGGCGGCATAAAGTTGTTCCCATTGTTGCTTGCTCTGATACTTTTCAATGGCTGCCCATTTGCGCTTGTCATAATAATACCTGACCTTATTTATATTGGGAAAATCGCCCATGGGAATGGTCTCAGCGTCTTTTTTGTCCAATACGCTGGAAATCCCCAGGAATTTTTTCTTTTCCGGCTTTTGGGCCATTGCTGTGGGAGGGACGAAATATAACAGCACCAATAAGGTGAATAGTACTCTGGACACCATTTAAAAAACCAACCTTCAAGCCAAACTAGCCAATTAATCCGTAGATATGATTAATTTTTGGCATAGCTCTTGCAAAATAAGTACAGCAGTATTAACGAAGAGCAAATTAAGTAAATTATGTCAAATTGACATAGTGGGAGGATTTTATGAATAATACCGATCAGATATTGAATAATCTTGTTTTTGGCGATATGAATGAAGAGGAAAGTGATGGACTTATACAGATTATAGACGCTGAGAAGGAAAGTGACCTTTCGGAATCCAAGTATCCGGATACGCTGCCAATTTTGCCGATACGAAATACCGTCCTTTTTCCGGGAGTCGTGCTACCCATAACAGTGGGAAGGCAGAAATCCATTCAGCTGGTAAAGAAAGCATACCGGGGCGACCGCATCATTGGAGTAGTGGCCCAAAAAAACAACAAGGTAGAAGAACCGGAAATTGATGACATATACCAGGTAGGCACAGTAGCCAAAATCATTAAGATGATTGTATTGCCCGATGGCAATACCACTATTATTATCCAGGGTAAGAGTCGATTTAAAATTGACTCCATTGTACAGATACAACCTTATTTTACCGCCAAGGTCACCTACGTTCAGGACAAGTTTATTAAGAAGCAGCGCAAGGAAACCCTGGCGGTAGTACAGTCATTGAAGGATGCCGCTTCTAAAATATTGAAGCTAAATCCTGAAATCCCACAGGAGGCGCAGGTGGCACTGGACAATATTGAAAGTCATACTTTTTTAACGCACTTCCTTTCATCAAATATCAACGCCGAAGTAGCGGATAAACAGCAGTTGCTGGAAATAGATGATGGCACCAAACGAGCCACCTTGTTGCTTGAGCATATGATGAAGGACATTCAGATGCTGGAATTGAAGCGGGAGATTCAAAATAAGGTACACTCCGATATCGATCAGCAACAACGGGATTTTTATCTAAGGCAACAGATAAAGGTGCTACAGGACGAATTGGGTCATGACGGACCTGACCAGGAGGTTGAAGCATTGCGGGCGCGAGGCGATAAGAAGCAATGGCCCAAAGACATCCACGTCCATTTCAACAAGGAACTGGATAAAATACTGCGCCTGAATCCGGCTTCCGCGGAATATCCGGTGGCATTCGGGTACGTGGAGCTATTCGTGGACTTACCCTGGAATGAGTTCACCACCGATAGTTTTGACCTAAATAAAGCCCGCAAGATCCTGGATCGTGACCACTACGGGCTGGATAAGGTTAAAGACCGTATTATTGAGTATCTGGCAGTACTAAAACTAAAGCAGGATATGAAGGGCCCCATACTATGTCTATATGGCCCTCCCGGCGTAGGTAAGACATCTCTGGGAAAAAGTATTGCGGAAGCACTGGGAAGAAAGTACGTAAGAATGTCCCTGGGTGGCGTGCACGATGAGGCTGAAGTAAGAGGTCATCGTAAAACTTATGTGGGCGCTATGCCGGGTAAGATCATTCAAAATATTAAGAAGGCAAAAACATCCAACCCGGTATTTATACTGGACGAGATTGACAAGGTAAGTGCCGATTTCCGGGGAGATCCATCTTCAGCCTTGCTGGAGGTGTTGGATCCCGAACAAAACAGCACCTTCAATGATAATTACCTGGAAGTACCGTACGACTTGAGTAAAGTATTGTTTATTGCCACCGCCAATTCCCTTGACACCATTCACCCGGCATTGAGAGATCGAATGGAGATCATTGAGATTAGCGGTTATACCCTGGATGAGAAGGTAAAAATTGCCCAGAAGCATTTGATGCCCAAGCAAAAGAAAGAGCACGGATTGAAGGCAGGAGACCTTACTGTTAACAAGTCAGCCCTGGTAAAAATCGTTGAAAAATATACCAGGGAATCCGGTGTGCGGAACCTGGAAAGGGAAGTTGGTACTATCGCCAGAAAAATCGCCAAGTCCATTGCTTTGGAAGAAGCGCACTCCGGTAGGATTGGTGTGGACCAGGTGGAAGATTTGTTGGGCCCGTCGAAATTTGACAGGGAACTATACCAGGGCAACAAAATTGCCGGAGTGGTGACGGGGCTGGCCTGGACGCAGTCAGGAGGAGAAATTCTTTTTATTGAGTCCAGCCTGAACCGCGGGAAAGGCAAACTGACTATCTCGGGACAACTGGGAGATGTAATGAAAGAATCTGCGGTAGCGGCGCTTTCCTACGTAAAAGCTCAGGCGGATCAATTGGGCATCGATCACCGGGTATTTGATAATTACGATCTGCATATTCATGTGCCGGCGGGAGCGGTGCCCAAAGATGGTCCCTCTGCGGGAATTACCATGGTTACCTCCCTGGCCAGCATTTTCACCCAGCGAAAGGTAAAGGACAAAGTGGCCATGACCGGAGAAATTACGCTTAGGGGTAAGGTACTACCGGTAGGAGGGGTAAAGGAAAAACTATTGGCTGCGAAACGAGCGGGGATCAGGGAAGTAATTCTAAGCAACCGCAACCGTAAGGATATTGAGGAAATTAATGAAGTATATCTAAAGGGATTGGAACTGCACCTGGTGGATACCGCTGACGAAGTTCTGGAAATTGCCCTGTTACAACAAAAAGCGGATCAGCCTATAAAATTTGTGTTAACCGCTGAGGATAAAAAATAGCTTTACTCCAAAAATGGATGATGCCTGGCCGGTGTGAAATTCCCCTAATAATCGAGAGATGGTTATGTTTTATACCCATCGGTTCATCTGTTAGCTGCCCGGTTTGGTGGACAACGGGCTTTTTAGTTCATGATGACTGAATAAGTTTGATGTCTGAAATGAAATTTTATAAAGAAGAAATAGATTATGTTGAATGAGAATCAGTACCTGACACCTCGGCAGATTGTGGAGGAGTTGGATAAATATATTATCGGACAAAAAGATGCCAAGCGCAATGTGGCCATAGCATTACGCAACAGGTGGCGTCGTATGAGTGTGGCCACTGAAATGAAAAAAGAGATCATTCCGAACAACATTTTGATGATTGGTGCCACTGGAGTGGGCAAGACCGAGATTGCCCGCCGATTGGCTAACCTGGCGGATGCTCCCTTTTCCAAGGTGGAGGCTTCCAAATTTACAGAGGTTGGGTATGTGGGTCGCGATGTGGAGAGTATGGTGCGCGACCTGGTGGAACAGTCAGTTAATTTGGTAAAGACCAAGAAGCAGGAAGAGGTAAAGGAGAAGGCAGCTTTGGTGGTAGAAGACCTAATACTGGATGCCCTGATACCCCCTATAAAGTCAACCTCCCCAAATGCAAAAATAGGAGCTGATTCCGCAGATGCCATGCCGGAGAACGATGCGGAACTAAATGAGCGTACCCGGGAGCGGTTCAGGGAAAAGATACGCACAGGTGAGCTGGATCATCGCAAAATTGAGATCAGCGTGAAAAAACCCGTGAATCCCGGTGTGGGCATGATCGGAGGAGGAATGATGGATGAGTCTTCCATGATCAACCTTCAGGAAATGATTGGCAACATGATGCCTAAAAGAAACAAAAAACGGAAAGTAAGTATTGCAGAAGCCAAGCGTATTTTATTGGAGGAAGAGGCAGCCAAATTGATCGATATGGATGAGGTGAAGGAGGAGGCCATCCGCAAGGCGGAAAATACCGGAATAATCTTTATCGATGAAATTGACAAGATTGCCGGAAATTCCGGTAAGCAATCGGGACCTGATGTCAGCAGGGAGGGCGTGCAACGTGATTTATTACCGGTAGTTGAGGGCACTGCTGTGAATACCAAGTATGGAATTATAAAAACCGATCATATACTTTTTATCGCTGCGGGGGCATTTCACGTTTCAAAACCCAGCGATCTGATACCAGAATTACAAGGACGGTTCCCTATCAGGGTAGAACTGGAAAATTTGACCAAGGATGATTTCTATCACATTCTTAAGGAACCCAAAAATGCACTGACCAAGCAGTATGAGGCATTGTTCAATGCCGAGGACGTAACCCTGGATTTTCAGGACGAAGCATTACACGAGATTGCGGAAATCGCCTTTAAAGTCAATAGCGAAATTGAAAATATCGGGGCACGAAGGCTGCATACGGTAATGAGCCACTTACTGAACGACCTGCTGTTTGACATGCCGGATGTGATCGCTCCCAATGCTCATGTGGTAATCACCAGGGAACTGGTGAGCGAACGCCTGGATCAGCTGGTGAAAACCAAAGATCTCAGCGAATATATCTTGTAGTAAAGGCTAATGAGGAACAGTAATTATGATTCTCAATTTGGCCTTACGTCAAATTGTGCACCATTTCGGCTACCATTTCCCGGAGCCCAAATTCATGTTGCCATCCCCAGTCTCTTCGGGCTACGGAATCATCGATGGTGCGGGGCCAGGTTTTAGCGATCAGATCCCGAAAATCGGTTTGATACACTGTGGAAAATTCCGGAAAGTGATTTTGTAACGCGGCCGTCAGTTCCTGGGGAGTTACACTGAACGCTGCCAGGTTGTATGAGGAGCGTATGGAAATACTTTCCTTGGGTGCGGACATCAGTGCCATGGCTGCATTAACCGCATCTGACATAAACATCATGGGCAGCCTGGTGTCTTCCCCCAGAAAGCACTGGTAGTGTTTTCCCCTTACCGCACTGTGAAAAATGGCCACCGCATAATCTGTAGTCCCTCCACCGGGAGGGGACTTATAGCTAATCAAACCCGGAAATCTGACGCTGCGTACATCCAGGTCAAACCTGTCGTAGTAATACTGGCACCACAATTCTCCGGACAGCTTACTGATACCATAAATGGTTTCCGGATCCATGATCGTGTACTGTGGGGTTTGCACCAATTGGGTATGCGAACCAAAGGCTGCGATTGAACTGGGCCAGAAAACTCGGTCTACCTGATTTTCTTTACAGGCCTCCAGTACGTTGATTAGTCCATCCATGTTCAATTTCCAGGCAATCCTGGGGTTTTGCTCACCGGAAGCGGATAGCATAGCAGCCAGGTGATACACCAACTTCACGTCGTGCTCTTTGATTATTTGATTTACCTGTTGATCATCCAGAACATCCATAGCGATGAATTTGAGCTTGCCAAGGTATTCGGAGGGTGGATTAATATCGGTAATCAGGACATTCTCAATTCCGTAGCGATCAGCCAATGCCAGGGATATTTCGGAGCCCAGTTGTCCACAGGCTCCGGTCACCAATACTCTTTTCATAAGGTCAGTTTGAATGGCCTGAAATTACAAAATTCCAGTAGATTCTACGAACGGTACCTGGAAGCCGGTCCAGCGGAATGTTTGCGACAGGCGCTACCACAGTGATTTGAGCCCCATGTGATAGAAGATCTTGCTATCTTTGCCTGAAACAGAATTTCAAGCTATGTACGGTTCACTAAAACAGCATTTATCCCAGGAACTTGCCGCCATAAAGGAAGCAGGTCTATACAAATCAGAACGGGTAATTACCACTCCCCAGGGAGCCCTGATCAAAACTGATGATGGTAAAGAGG
Organism: Bacteroidia bacterium; assembly: GCA_030430675.1. Lineage (GTDB taxonomy): Bacteria > Bacteroidota > Bacteroidia > Cytophagales > Cyclobacteriaceae > SZUA-3. Next base: position 6,663 of record JAUIKU010000074.1, read on the forward strand.
TAATTAATTTTTGTGCCAACAACTACCTGGGTTTATCATCTCATCCCAAAGTGATCGAGGCGGCCAAAGCAGGTATTGAAAGCCATGGCTATGGCATGTCTTCGGTACGTTTTATCTGTGGGACCCAGGATATCCATAAACAGCTTGAAAGGAAGATCTCGGACTTCCTGGGAACGGAAGACACTATTTTATACGCGGCAGCTTTTGATGCCAATGGCGGTGTGTTTGAACCCCTGTTCAATGCGGAGGATGCTATTATTTCCGATACCCTAAACCATGCATCAATCATCGATGGGGTCAGGCTTTGTAAGGCGCATCGCTACCGTTACCGCCACAATGATATGGAAGATCTGGAACAACAACTGAAGTTGGCAACTGACCAACGTCACCGAATTATCGTCACCGATGGGGTATTTTCTATGGATGGAACCATCGCACAACTGGATAAGATATGCGATCTGGCAGATAAATACCAGGCCCTGGTAATGTCGGATGAATGTCATTCCACAGGTTTTATGGGCGCCACCGGTCGTGGTGTGCACGAACATCACGGGGTGATGGGACGGGTAGATATTATCACCGGCACTTTGGGGAAAGCCCTGGGTGGCGCTTCCGGTGGTTTCACTTCCGGGCACAAGGAGATCATTGAAATCCTGCGGCAGCGATCCCGGCCATATTTATTCTCAAATACGCTGGCGCCAGCAATAACCGCCGCTTCTATCGCGGTGCTGGATATGATCAGCGAAACCACCGAATTACGGGATAAGCTGGTGAGCAACACCAGGTATTTTAGAGAACAAATGACTGCAGCCGGTTTTGAAATTAAACCCGGGGAGCATCCCATTGTACCCATTATGCTGTACGATGCAGTGCTTTCACAGAAAATGTCACAGCGATTACTTGAAATGGGGATCTATGTTATTGGGTTTTATTATCCGGTGGTACCAAAGGATCAGGCCAGGGTCCGGGTTCAGATTTCTGCCGAGCATAAAAAAGAGCATCTGGACCAGGCAATTGAAGCCTTTACCACCGTAGGAAAGGAACTGGGGGTTATTCACTAACGGCACTGTCCGGGTTGACAGTGTTTAAATAAAGGGTAATGGCCTGTCGGGCTGCCCAAACATCGTGGACTCTCAAAATGGTGGCTCCGTTCATTAATGCAATAGTGTTCAAAGCGGTGGTTCCGTTGAGGGCATCATCAGGAGATATTTCTAATGTTCGATAGATCATTGATTTACGCGACAGTCCCACCATTATGGGAAGGTGTAGTTCCTTGAAGTAGGCCAGGTTGTTAAGTAGTTGGTAATTTTGTTCAGCTGTTTTGGCAAACCCAAAACCAGGGTCCACAATTATATCATTTATTCCCCGGTCCAACAGCTGAGATATTTTCTCAGAAAAGTAGTACATGATTTCCCCCAGAAGGTTGTCATAGTCCGTTAGTGAGGTCATGGTTTGAGGAGTACCTCGCATATGGGACAATACATAGGGAACTTTTCGTTCAGCAACCAAATTGAACATTTCACTATCGAGGTTGCCACCACTAACATCGTTGATCATGCCCGCCCCATGGTCCATAGCAGTCTGGGCCACCTCACTTCTAAAAGTATCTATGGAAACCGGTAACTCCGGTGCTGTTGACTTGAGGTATTTGATGGCCGGTAGCACCCGGCTGATCTCCTGCCGGACGGAAACGTTTTCCGCGCCCGGACGGGTGGAATAACCACCGATATCAATAATATCAGCCCCTTCCTCGATCATCTGCTGCAACCTGCTCTCAAAAGATTCAGGTTGATTGTGCCGATTGCCATCATAAAAAGAATCAGGGGTTACATTTAGGATTCCCATTACCAGTGGCTGGCTTACAGGGTATAGTTTTCCACCGAGGTTCAGTGTTTTTTTTGAGGAAAAAGGGCTAACTTTCGTTGTCAAATCCATCCCAATCAGGTTTCTCTAAATTTAGATAAAAGTTGATAAATCAGACAATTAACCAGTATAAACAGGTGGTGGAAGAGTGCAAACAGTTGTTTGAGAAAAAAAGCAAAGATTACGGCACCGCCTGGAGAATACTCAGAGTTCCATCTATTACCGACCAGATATACATCAAAGCACAGCGCATAAGGTCCATTCAGGAAAAAAAGGCTCAAAAAGTGGCTGAGGGAATGCGTCCGGAGTTTATCGGCATAGTAAATTACTGCATTATGGCAATAATTCAGATGTCACTGGACGATGATGCGCCCCTGGATTTACCGTACCAGCAATTGGAACCGCTATATGATGAAACCATGGGAGCGGTGATAGAGTTGCTTGAGAATAAGAATCACGATTATGATGAGGCCTGGCGCGAAATGCGTATCAGTTCCATAACCGATATCATTCTGATGAAGCTGTTGCGGGTAAAACAGATTGAGGATAACCAGGGTAAAACGATAGTCTCCGAGGGGATTAAGGCCAACTACCAGGATATTATCAATTATGCAGTATTCTGTCTGATTAAACTAAACCAGGGAGAATCATGACCTGGGTTGTTAGAATAGCCAGAATCCTGGTAGGCGGGTTATTTATCTTTTCAGGCCTGATAAAAATTAACGACCCGGTTGGTACTGCCATTAAGCTGGAAGAATACTTCGCGGTTTTCAGTAGTGATATTGCCGGTGTTTTTAGCGTACTGGAACCCTTTTCCCTGCAACTTTCGGTTTTTCTGGTAGTGCTGGAAGTGGTACTGGGAGTGGCAGTACTGATCAATTACCGGATGTCCATCACCAGTTGGGTATTGTTGCTGCTGATCTTGTTCTTTAGCTTTCTAACCTTTTACTCGGCATACTTCAACAAGGTTACGGACTGCGGATGTTTTGGAGATGCCATAAAGCTTACTCCCTGGGAAAGCTTTACCAAGGATATCGTGCTACTGGTATTGATCATGATATTCTTTCCCTTCCGGCACCAGCTTAAACCGGTGCTGGGGGTGCGGACCGGCAATCTGGTGATTGGATTGTTGACAGTTATTGGATTGGGTATGGCCGTGCATGCCATCCGACACCTTCCCTACATTGATTTCAGGGCCTATAAACCGGGTGCTAGCATTCCCATCAGTATGGAGCCTTCCGAACCTCTCAGACATCTGTATATAATGGAAAAGGACGGCCAGGAATATGAATTTGAAACGTACCCAAGCGATACCACATACCATTACATGGACATTAAATTATTAAATCCGGAAGCTCAGCCCACCATTACGGACTATAGCGTCTGGAATACTCAGGGAGAGGATATTACAGAGCAAACATTCCAGGGGATCAAATTACTGATAGTGGTACATTATGTTGAAAAGACCGATCCTCAGGCATTTGATAGTATCAATAAACTGATAGATCAATTGGATGGCACCGTAGAAGTAATGGTTTTAACGGCATCGGATGAGAGCTCGTTTGAGTCATTCAGACATCAGGTACAGCTGGCGGCCCCATTCTACTTTGCCGACGCTACGGTATTGAAAACCATGGTTAGATCAAATCCGGGGTTGTTGTTGCTGGAGAACGGCGTGGTAATGGGAAAGTGGCACTTCCGGGATACTCCTTCCGCTGAGGAGGTCATACAGCAAACTTACTAGACCGGCGAGAAAGTGAAAGACACAGCATATTCCAACAATATTTACCTTACCGGAATGCCGGGCAGCGGCAAGTCCACCCTGGGGAAACAGTTGGCGGGACAACTGGGAATAGCATTTTACGATCTGGATGATTACATCGAACAGGAAGCAAACAAAAATATCAACGATATTTTCCGGGAGGATGGAGAAACCGGGTTCAGGGCCATCGAACACACCTGCTTACAGCATTTAAGTGAACAGCAGCAGACCAAAGTAATAGCCACAGGTGGAGGAACCCCTTGCTTTCACGAGAATATCGATTATATGAACCGCAGTGGCATCACCGTCTTTTTGGACGTGCCGCTGGAAATAATTGCCGAGCGTTTGATCCAGCAGGGGACAACTGAACGCCCCCTGCTGAAGGATAAAACTCCCCAGGAATTACTGGGTCAGTTAGATGAACATTTTATGCTGAGGAAACCTTATTACCGAAAAGCAGTCATACACCTGGAAGGGCCGGCAATTTCCCTGGAACATATTCTCAACGAGTTGGATGCACTTTAGAATTTGAAGCCTAAGGTCAACACAGCGGACTGTGAGGTGTTATCAGTGATGGCGTTCACTGCCCCCGGGTAAGGAGCGACCGTATTGCTAAAGTTTGATCTCACATAAGAAGCATCCGCAAAGAACTTTTTAAAGCGCAATCCCAGTCCGGCGGTCAGCGATTCCCGGCTGCGGTCGAGTCCGTCCGCATTGTTCAAGGGGTCTTGCTGGAAAGCATAACCGGCACGTAATCGAAGGGCTTTTAATCGCAATTCCGCCCCTACCCGATAGTTGAGTACTGATTGATAGGTATTGATTTCCTGGTTGACATCGCTAAAATCAGCTTCATTACTGGTTATCTTAGCTGAGCCATAATCCACCCATTCCACATCCGCTGAGATAAATCCCAGTTTGTCGAGGAATAAAGCAGCTCCGCCGTTAAGGCGTCCTGGGGTGCGAATATTATAGCGTAAAGGCAGAAAGAGGATCTCATCGTCCAGGGAACCAACATCAAATTCTGTTGACATATACAGATAGGATTCATCTCTCATTTCATAGAAGGTGGGAGAGGTGTAAGATACCCCGAGGGTCAGTATGTTTATGGGCCTAACGATCATACCCAGGGTTCCGTTTATACCTGTACCCTCCAGCAGTCGATCATCCACCAACGTAAGTTCCACCAGGTCTGCGTCAGAAGGTGCTTCCCGGAATACCCGTTCCTGATCAAATCGAAAGGTAGCAATACCCAGACCAGCACCAATATAGAATCTATCGGCAAAATTAGCGCCGTAAGAAACATTGTTCATATTGTGCCCACCCTTGGTAGTAATTACTTCAGTTTGCAGGGTTGGGAAATCAACCGAGGGAAAAGCTACTTGTGCGGGATCAAAGATGTCATATATATTTCGATCATAAAAAAATGTGGTATCTCCCGGTTGCTGGGAATCGAAGAAGCGATCAATAAGGGTGTTCTGATAAGCCAGAAAGGACAATTCGGGTAAGAATTCCGGGTTATCGTAGGCATTCATTCCCTGGGCGTTGGCCTCAGCCACCGCGTAGTCGATAAAATCTTCAACGGTATTTGACCCCTGGTAAGTAATGTGATTGTTAAAATTGGCAATTCTGTTTGTACCAAACCCAAATGCCCCACCTTTGAAACCATTGTGCCGGGGAGCATCAGGGGCTTTATGAAATACCAGTCCGGCATTTGCCAGGAAAAAGTTATCATTTTCATCCGAAACGGTGGACCCCAAATAACTGGAAGAATTGGTGATAAACCGATAACCGGGGCTAATAGAAAACTCTGATGAGTTGTAAAAACCCAGGCCTGCCGGGTTACCGGTAATAGAACTTATGTCACCTCCTAAAGCGGTTTGGGTGCCACCTATTCCCAGAATCCGGGCGGTTCCATTCACTTCCTGCTGGCTCATTATTCGGGCAAAGTCGCCGTATGACTGGCCCGTAACCTGGCTTTGGTTAAGACAAACCACTCCCAGGCTTATTGCGATAAGCGTGTATAAACGTCTCATGATTTATGTTGTTTGTGTTCCCTGTTCCTAAGCTTCTATCCCACGGGAACGATCATTGAAATTTATCTGGTAATACTTCGTGCTCCACTGGACCGGCTGGGCGCACTGCTGCTGCGACCAGGTGAGGGTGAACTGCTCCTGCTGGGAGCGCTGTAACTCCTGCTCCTGCTGGGTGATGAAGAATAGTTACTTCTGCTGGGAGCAGCGCTACTGCGACTCCTGCTTGGTGAAGTGTAGCTGCTTTTACTTCTGCTAGGTGAAGACGAATAGTTCCTGCTGGGAGTACTGCTTCGCGAATAGTTGCTCCGGTTGTTGATAGCATCTCTGGAACTGCTTCTGTTGGGCTTAACTTCTCTGGCTCCCGATGATCGCGAGGGAGTGGAAGAATAGTTGTTGCTGCGTCGATCCAATGAACGTCGCGTATTGCTGCTATTGGAGTTCGGTCTGGTATAAACGTTTCCATTGATACTGTTTCTCTGCTGCAAACTGCTATTGGTGGAATTACTGTTCCGTTGATTTATACCGGAACCGCTCCTGGAGTCCAGGGAGTGCGTGCGGAACCTGGTGCCTGACCGGTTTACATTATTATAACTATCAGCGTTGCGAGTCCTCATATTGGACTGATTTACTACTCTGTCGTTATTGATGGTTCTCTGGGTAGTGCTTCTTACACTGTTATCTGCCCTAGACCGTATGGTCCGCTGAGATGTTGAAGTTGCAGCGCTGCGGCTCCGGATACCATTATCAACTATATAACTGTTTCCACGCGGCTGTCTGGTTCCATAGCGCACATTTCCGGTATTGGCATTTTCGATGTTGTTAATTACCACTACATTGTTATATCCACCGTAGTAAGAAGGGGGGCACCAGGCACTGCCATAGTATCTATTATAGGGATTGTAGTAGCCATATCCATAGCCAAATCCTCCACCATAGTAGAAGGGATCGTAGTATGGATTACCCCATCCCGAACCGTACCCAAATCCAAAGGCCAGGCTAACGTTAATCCTGGGTCCCCAGGGACGGTAGAATGAACTGTAGGGGCGGTAATATGAACTGTAGGCAAAAGGACTGTATACGCCATAGTAAGATCGGTACATAGGATCAAATATGGTTCCCGAATAATACATCGGGTCACTCCAGAAAATATCGTCAAAATCACTGTAATACCTGGGGCTTGAATACCGCCTGGCAGTAGAATTGTTGCGCAGGTAATCATCTATGGCCTTGTCCATGTACTGATCATCGTGATCCTCCACATAGTACTCATCCTCGGCGTAGTCATTTTCAACTACAGCATCCTGCGGATGTCCGTAATCCGGGTTCAGCGTCTTGGAATTGTAACCAACTCCCACACCGCCATCGGATTCTACCTGCTTCACCACAGTGGTGGTTCCATTGGTCATAACAGGGTAACGATCACCCTTATTGAAATACATATCATCGTATTCTGAGGTTCCAGTAGAGGCATATTTACTGGAAGAACAGGAAAATATCCCGACAGACAAGACTAACAGCAACAACCGAACAGCATGTGGAGATTTCATAATATTTAATTTTACGTAAGTGTAAATTACTAATTTAGATCGAAATAAGCTTTAAAAACTTATATTTGTCGAATCCATTTTCAAGTACTAACAAGTAAAAAGCAATTATGGTGCCATACTTGAAATGATAGCAAAAAAGTATTGCAGAACAGGTAATGATTGCTAGCCTGGTACCAATTCCAAATTCTATTTATAGTTTAGAATCTAGAAATTTTCCAACAGCATGAGTAAAGGGTTACCAAAGAGAAGTGAAGACTATTCACAGTGGTACAATGAACTGGTAAAAAAGGCAGACCTGGCGGAAAACTCTCCTGTCAGGGGCTGTATGGTGATAAAGCCCTATGGTTTTGCCATATGGGAAAAGATGCAGGCAACTCTGGATAAGATGTTCAAAGATACCGGTCACCGCAATGCCTATTTCCCAATTTTTATTCCCAAGTCCTATTTAAGTAAGGAGGCAGACCACGTGGAGGGGTTTGCCAAAGAATGTGCGGTGGTCACTCACTACCGGTTGAAACAGGCAGCGGACGGCGGTGGCGTGGTAGTGGACCCGGAAGCCAGGCTGGAAGAAGAGTTGATTGTAAGGCCCACCTCGGAAACGGTTATATGGAGTACCTATAAGAACTGGATCCAGTCTTACCGGGATTTACCGCTAAAACTCAACCAGTGGGCCAATGTGGTCCGCTGGGAAATGCGCACCAGGTTGTTTCTAAGGACAGCGGAATTCCTATGGCAGGAAGGTCATACCGCGCACGAAACGGAGGAAGAGGCCAGGCAGGAAACCCTGTTGATGCTTCAGGTGTATACTGATTTTGTGCAAGACCACATGGCTTTGCCGGTAATTCAAGGGGTAAAAACTGAATCTGAACGGTTTGCCGGTGCAGTTGATACCTATTGTATGGAAACACTGATGCAAGACGGTAAAGCCCTGCAGGCCGGTACATCGCATTTTTTAGGTCAGAATTTTGCCAAAGCATTTGATGTGAAATTTGCCGCCAGGGATGGTGGCCTTGATTATGTTTGGGGTACCTCCTGGGGGGTGAGCACCAGGCTTATGGGAGCACTGATTATGGCTCATTCGGATGACAGCGGTTTGGTACTTCCACCCAAATTGGCTCCCATTCAGGTGGTTATTGTACCAATTTTTAAGAACCAGGAACAGCTGGAGGCAATTTCCGTAGTGGCCAGCGGGCTTATACGCCAGCTGAATGAACTTGGCATTTCAGTGGAGTACGATGATCGAGATACCTACAAGCCGGGCTGGAAGTTTGCAGAATATGAGTTGAAAGGGGTGCCTGTGAGAATTGCCATTGGCCCGCGGGATCTGGAAAACAACACCGCTGAAGTCGCCAGAAGGGACACTTCTGAAAAGCAGATTGTCAAACAGCAGGAAATTGGGGCCAAAGTAAAACATCTGCTGGCGGACATACAGGATAGTATTTACCGGAAGGCGCTCAAATACAGAGATCAACACATTACCGATGTTGATTCCTATGAAGCGTTCAAGTCAGTACTGGAAACCAAGGGCGGCTTTGTAAGGGCCCATTGGGACGGTACGGCTAACACGGAACAGCGCATCAAGGAGGAAACTAAGGCCACGATCAGGTGTATTCCACTGGACCAGAGACAGGAGCCGGGGACTTGTATCTATTCGGGTGAGCCCTCCCAGCAACGGGTGATTTTTGCCAAAGCATATTAATTGTTTGCCATTGGCTATTTTAGTAGTTTAGCAAACGTTCAATTCACTGTTTAAGCATGGCAGATTGGATTTCAGTGCTGTTGTTGATACTATGTGGAGTTATCCTGATCATCGTCGAACTGATATTTGTTCCCGGTACCACAGTTTTAGGAATCCTGGGGCTGGTGGCGATGGTGGGAGGTGTGGTTATCAGCTTTACTAAATTCGGGTCCGCCACCGGATTCTGGGTGCTAATCGGTGCTCTAACATTTTCGGTGCTGATGCTGGTTTACAGTTTGCGGGCCGGAACCTGGCAAAGGTTTGCCCTTAACACAAAAATGGAGAGCAGGGTCAATGAGGATGAAAAACTGGATCTTAAGCTGGGCATGCAGGGAAAGTTGATTTCGGATTTAAGGCCTATGGGTACTGCGGAATTCCTGGATAAACTCTATGAAGTCCAGACCAATGGCAATTACCTGGAAGCGGGTAATATGGTTGAGATTATCAGCCTGGCAGATAATAAAATAATTGTAAAACCTATTTAACACTTATGGATCTTTTCACTTTGATAGGCATATTTCTGGCCATTGTGCTGGTATTTGTTTTCCTGTACTTTATCCCGGTAAATCTCTGGATTACCGCCAGGTTTTCCGGTGTAAAGGTGGGGTTGTTTGAGCTGATGTTTATGCGCATCAGGAAGGTGCCGCCAGGTGTGATCGTCAGGGAGATGATCACTGCTATCAAAGCGGGGTTACAGGTTACAACTTCAGATCTGGAAACACACTATCTGGCCGGGGGTAATGTTCCCAATGTGATCAAGGCATTGATCTCTGCAGACAAGGCCAACATCAATTTATCTTTTAAGCAGGCCACCGCTATTGATCTGGCGGGACGCGATGTGTTTGAAGCAGTTCAAATTTCGGTAAACCCAAAAGTGATCAATACACCCTCTGTGTCGGCGGTAGCGGGCGATGGCATCCAGTTACTGGCCAAAGCCAGGGTTACGGTACGGGCTAATATCGGACGACTGGTAGGCGGGGCCGGTGAAGAAACAATTTTAGCCAGGGTAGGGGAAGGCATTGTCACCTCAATTGGTTCAGCGGCCAAATACACCGATGTGCTGGAGAATCCCGACGATATTTCAAAACTGGTGTTGGAGCGGGGTCTGGATGCAGGTACCGCTTTCGAAATTTTATCCATTGATATTGCCGATGTCGATGTGCCCAAAGTCGACGCCAATATTGGTGCCAAGGTACAGATCGACCAGGCCAATGCCGACCTGAAGGTAGCTGAAGCCAAAGCCGAGGAACGCCGGGCCATGGCGGTAGCCAAAGAGCAGGAGATGAAAGCCCTGACCCAGGAAATGAGAGCCAGGGTGATTGAGGCGGAAGCCGAAGTTCCCAAGGCCATGGCGGAAGCCTTCCGCAGTGGCAACCTGGGAATTATGGACTACTACCGTATGAAAAATATTGAGGCGGATACCAGTATGAGGGATTCCATTTCCAAAGCCGATGATTCGGATAAACCAGGACCGGAGAAAGAGAGCTAGCAGATCTTTGATCTCTGATCTTTTGATTTCCAATCTTTGATCTCTAACCAGTGGCTATAAATCGATGGTTTTCCAGGGAAGTTTTTTTGCCAGCATATAGAAATCATTGTGCTGGTCGTAATTGATCTCATCGTATTCAGCGGGGATCAGTGTCTTGCCGGTGGTGTCGATCAAGCCAAATTTGCCTTGTTTGCTGACGATAAAATTGCCGTTTTCCAAAACCTGAAAGCTTTGATACCTGGGAAAAACCAGTACTTTTCCACTGGCATCCACCAGTCCGACCTTTGAACCCTGATAGCAGGTAAACAGGCCTTCGGGTAGGCGTTCCAGGCGGTCATAATTTAAACCCAGTACTACTTTACCGGTTTTATCGATCAGGCCAAATTTCTGGTTCTGTGAAACTATGGCGACGCCGTTGACGAAATGACCGGCAGATTGGTACAGAGGCTGTACCTTAAGTCGTTCAATACGATCTACATAGCCCCATTTTCCCCTTATTTTTACCGGGAGCATATCTTCCTTAAAGATTCCCACATCTTCATATCTGTTAGCTATTCTGAGTTTGCCATTCAAGTCGATACATCCGTATTGGTTGTTGATCCGTACCCCGATAAACCCTTCGCTCAAAGTCCTGATCTCCTGGATTGCGGTATCCCTGAAAAACTTGTGCTGCGAGATATTAAAGAGACCTAAACCCAGGCTGTCCTCAAACAGGTAAAAGCGAGGATCTTCTTTAAACGGAAGGATTCTGGAGTATTGGAGTGAGAGCAGTTTCTTTCCATTGGGTGTGATCAGCGCGAGATGCTGATCGGGGCCGTATTCGATGGCTCCGGTAGGAGTGGCTTTCAATGGGTTGGCAGTTTCGTATACTTCCCCCAGTTGGATATGAACCAATCCATTGGCAGATGTCTTTTGATAGAGGTAAGCCTGATTGTCCAGCTTTTCCAGTTTCTCGTACCTTGGTTTGATTTGCCAGTTTCCATTAGGGTCAATTACACCCCAGCTACCCAGGTACTTGGCAAAAGCTGTGCCGCTTTCGAAGTCTCCTACTTCCTGGTACTGAGGGGGGATCACTTCTTCACCATTTTTATCGATAAAGCCCCAGCTATCCAGGCGCTTCACCGGGAATAACCCTTCACTGGCAGGCTTTATCTGTTGATAGTTGCGGCTGGTGAGGTTCTTCAGTTCGGCATCCATCAATCTCCAGTTGCCCCCATTTTCTTGTATCCCAATATAACCTTCATCGAGCCAGACATACCGGTTATCAGGTGAAACGATCACCGTACCATGGGTATCGATCACGCCAAACATTCCCAAATGTTTAATGACCGCTCGATCATCGTTGAAATCAAAAATCTCTGTTCCGGGATAGGATTTCACCAAATTGCCATTGGGGTTTAGCAACTGGCTTTGCCCCAAACCGGTAGCCAGCACCACCCCTGGCGCAGCTCTCCTTAAATCCTTGGCCCGATAACTGGATATCAGATGGTTTTTTTGATCGCGTATTTCGTAGGTATCCAGGAATCTGCCGCGCAACTGATCACCCTTGAGTTCAATATCGTGGAACCTGGGCTCTACCGTAACCTGACCGGAAGCATTCACAATCCCCAACATTTCATCACGGGTGATAACGGCATAGCTGTTGTTCAATGATTGGATCCTGGAATAATTGTAAGGGAGGACCTGGGTGAAGGACAGGTTCATCATACCGTATTTGACTTCGGAGTTAAATCGACGGCCGGCGATGATGAGATTGTTGAAGAGATTGAGCCGGTGGTACTCGAATTCCAGCTGCGTATTGCCCTGCAGGTCGATAATTCCGTACAACTCTAGATCTCCTTCCTGTTTGGAAGCAATTAAAAAGTCGCGATTGAGCGGATACAGGTTGAGGTACAGGGGATCACTGATTTTTCGGTTTTTTAAGGCCATCAGGCCCCATAAGCCATTTTCCTTGTAACCTATAATTTCTTGTAATGGGTGAAATTCGCCGGTAGACCAGCCCAAATCGTCATACATGGCCGGAATCACCACCTCGTGCTGTGAGTTGCGAATTCCTTTCTTATTGTCTTTTTGAAAAACGAAATAGTCCTCCAGTGTAACGGAGGCTGCGATCAGGCCGCACAGCAGCAATGCCAATAAGGGTCCTCTTGCTATTAATCCTAGCTTCCTAGGAATAGATAAGCACTCAATCATTTCCACCCAGATCTCTGTTTATACAACTATTTATTCACGCAATTAATGGATTACTTATGAGATAGCCAAGTGGATAAATTTTAGATTAAACTAAAAACTTACAAACCTTAGATAGGTTGTGTTATTATTTGTTTGATGATAGTGTTTCTTTTTCCAGGTTGAACAGATCATTCAATACATCGATCAATGTCTCTGCTTCTCCCCGTCTACAAGCGGCTTTAAGCTGAAGTACCGGCAATTTGATGACTTTTTGCATTATGCTCTTGGTCAGCTTCTCTACCAGTACGGCCTCATCGCCGGAAGTATCCTTCAGATGACGGGCAATTTCCTCTCTCCTAATTTGCTCCAAGGCATTTTTGAGCTTATTAATGGTGGGGTTAACACTCATATCCTTGCTCCAGTCGTCCAGATCCCCTATGGCCTCCGATACCAGCTTCTCCACCTTGGGGATGGCTGCCAGACGCCTGTTCAAGGCTTCATCAGCTCTGGACTGAATGTTGTCGATGTTGTACTGAAGTATTCCGTTAATCTCTTCGATCCCGCTTTCAATACTGCGGGGAACGCTCAAGTCTATGAAGTATTTGAAGTTGCCAATCTGAAGCTTTGCTAATTGTTCCTTACGGATAATCAGCTGTTGACTGTTAACAGCGGTAACCACTACATCGACTTCCGGCAGGTAATTTGACAGAGATTCAAATTCAACAGCTTCGAATTTGCAATCACTGGCCAGGCGAAGGGCTTTATCGTGACTTCGATTGGTCAACAACACCCTGAAATGCTGAAAATTTTTGTGATCCGCTATATTCATACACAAATCACTGCCAACGTCTCCCAGACCTACGATCATCACTGTCGGTTGTGTGAGAGAAAGCGTCAGTTCGGATATCAATTCCATGGTGGCATAGCTAACCGATGCCGCACCGTCTCTAAAGGCGGTTTCCTGAACTACTTTTTTGTTGGTGAAAAAAGCAGTATGCAGTAACCGGTGTAGAAAAGGACCCGCCATATCCAAATCAGCGGAAAGCTGGTAAGCATTCTTAACCTGATTGGTGATCTGCATGTCACCCACAATTTGAGAATCCAGACCAGTGGTTACTTTGAACAAATGCTCTACTGCTGCCGAATGATCATTAATGCTCCTGAAATAGTCCTGATAGCCGGCAATTTCTTCCGTCCCTTTTTGCAAGGACAAGATTTTTATTAACTCCCGGCTAAGGTCTTCTTCGGCAGCATAGTAGATTTCGCTGCGGTTACAGGTGGATAATACCAGAACGTCTTTAAGATCGAACAGCTCCCGAATACGGGTTAAAACCTGTACTATTTCTTCATTATTCAAAGCGGTTATTTCCCGTACCCTGATAGGTGCTGTTTTGTGGGAGATACTTAAGACTTTGAAGTGTTGATGCATAGGCAGTTTAGGTCCAGAAGACAAAGTTAATATGAAATACAAAAATTTAAACTTTTTAGCCCTATTTATAATAGTTCTACATTAAACAGAGCCGGGCAGATCAAGATGTTCAGAAATCCTTGGTCTTTGATACTGCTGTAAGCTAAAATAAGGGAAAATGGTTCATTTTGTACATGAGATTTGTCATCTGGGTAAGAAAATATTTTGGCTTTTCACGCACTGAAACCAATGGCTATCTGGTGCTTTTGACACTTTTGGCAGCAATTCATTTTGGCACCCAATATTACTTATCCGTAGTGGATTGGGAAGGACCCGCTCTGGTCCAATTCATATCAGAAGACACCGCCCGGGTTGACCGCCACCAGACCACTGCTAACCGGCCGGCAGATACCACAGAATTATTACAGGATCCAAGAGGTTCAGGCCGGGCTGTACAATCGATCGGAGG
>JAUIKU010000075.1 GCA_030430675.1 Bacteroidia bacterium
TCCTTTTCCAATAGAACAGGTGAAAGAGATCATCGAGAAGGAAACCGGTAAAAAGATGGATCAATTGTTCTCCTATTTCGAAGAACAACCACTGGGTTCTGCTTCAATTGGTCAGGTGCACCGAGCCCGGCTAAACGATGGTCAGGATATCGTGATCAAGGTGCGCAGGCCGGGGGTCAAACAACTGGTAACCACAGACCTGGAACTATTGCGGGAAATCGTACGCCTCACTGAAAACTACCTTAAGAAGCAGGGATTACTCAACCCCCAGGAATTGTTAAAGACGGTGGAAAAAACCCTGTTGAGGGAGCTTGACTTTACCGTTGAAGCCAGGAACCTGATCTATTTCAGAAATTTCTATATCAAGGAAACCAATTTTACAGTTCCTAAGCCATTTAAGGAGCTATCGACGGAAAAGGTGCTGATCATGGAACTTGTGCATGGTTGCAAGATCACCAACAAAGAGCAGCTGTTGGCCTGGGGACTGGATCCCGCAGAAATTGCAGAACGGGGGATGGACATATATATGAAGCAGATCTTCGAGTTCGGCTACTTTCATGCTGACCCCCACCCAGGCAACATTCTGGTGCAGAAAAACGGAGTGATTTGCCTTATAGATTTCGGCATGACCGGTAAACTTCTGAAAAGAGACAAACTGGCCTTTGCCGGGATTTTACTGGCCATGGCCAATAGAAGTCCCCGGTCAATGGCTATTAATTTCAAAAAGCTGGCCATGGATCACGACATTCAGGACAACCGGTCCTTCGAGTACAGGTTGGCCGAACTCATCGAAGAGTATGCCAGCCTCGATCTGGAAGAGATTAATATGTCGTCTTTAACCATCGAATTACAGCGTATTATATATGACTATAAACTAAAGGTACCGGGTGATATTTTTCTAATGCTAAGGGCACTGGTTATCCTGGAAGGAATTGGGGAACAAATTCACCCGGCTTTCAAAACATTTGAGTTCTTTAAACCTTACGGTAAAAAGCTGATCCTGGAACAATTTTCGCTAAAGGACATGGGGTCCGACTTGCTTTTCACAGGTTCACAGGTAATATCCTTCTTAAACAAGTTTCCATCGGAGCTGAAATACATCCTTCGCAAGATCCGCAAGGGAGAATTGTATTATCACGTGGAGTATCATGGGCTGGAACCCATTACCAAAAAGCTCAATGGAATCGCCAACAGATTGGCACTGACATTATTGATCTGCACCCTGATAATGGCCTCAACCCTCATCCTTCTGTATCAAACAAGCGGTCCTGAATTGTACGGCACTCCCCTGCTCAGTTTGATAGGATACCTGCTCAGTGCGGTTTTGTCCTTCCTATTAATGCTTTCGATGCTTAGAAACCGCTGATGCTCTATCTAATACCCTTTATATCCGCAGTAATCGGTTATGTCACTAATTACTTTGCCATCAAAATGCTCTTCTACCCCAGAAGGTCGATCAACCTGATATTATTCAGGGTTCAGGGCATTTTTCCCAAGAGAAAGACTTTGTTGGCCAGGAGAATGGCCAGGCTGGTAGCGGAAGAATTACTGTCCATGGACCAGTTGAAGGAAGAAATTGACCGACAGGCCACCCAGGGTCAAATAAAAGAAGCGATTGAGGAAGAAGTAGAGACCTATTTGAGAGATAAAGTCACCGGGTTAAATCCCATCCTGCAAAGTCTCATCAATGAACAAAGAATCCTGCATTTGAGGGATCGAATTTGCCGTGAAATCGAATCCTTCGTGCCCCGTATTACACATCAATTTTTTCAGCGTCTTGACAAAGTGAACCTGGAAAACATGGTCTATGAACAGGTTGTTTCATTCACCAGCGACAAACTGGAAGACATGATGATGTCGGTTATTCAAAAAGAGTTGCGGTTTATAGAATGGGCCGGTGCCTTTTTAGGTTTTATAATCGGTGTGGTCCAGGTACTTTTGTTGTTGCAATCCGGTTATACTCTTTGAGGTCAATATCGAATTAATGGCTTTTGGCTTGCAAGTCATTTTATTATCTTTAGTCAGAGCAACCAGCTACCATTCACCCAAGATTGACTCCGAATTATGGCCGTTCCCAGTATTTTGTTAAAGCAGCTGTACACTTTTGGAAGCCTGAAAAACAGTAATGGCGGAGTATCTTTTTCACTGAAAAACCGGTTGCAGAATGCCTTACTCACAGAAATAATCCATGTCAAACTAAACGGAAAAGAGGTACCACTGGAACACATCACCATGGACTTTGGTGGTGGGGTATTGATGAAACCATCGGACATATCGAAAGAAAAACCTGTGGATTTCCCTTTGAGAAAATCGTTTGACCTGATAGCTCAAACCAAGCCATTGGAGGTGGGAAAACACAATATTGAACTGAAGTTCAGAGCCAAACCTTTTGGAAAGCTCACGCTTAAGGTAGCCTGTTCCGTTTCACAGGCTGCCGAAAACTCCCCAAAGATACCGCGGGACCCCGATGACGACTACAGCCCTGAAGCAATCAGGAAGCGGCAACAGTTCATAGAAGAATACTGCAATTACCAGTTACACCACCTTAAGAACTATTCATTCGATCCCGGACTACTCACCGGAAACATTGAACATTTCACGGGGGTGGCACAGGTTCCCATTGGATTTGCAGGGCCTCTCACCATCAATGGAGAACACGCAAAGGGCAACTTTCTGGTGCCACTGGCCACCACAGAAGGCACACTGGTAGCTTCGTACAACCGGGGCATGAAAGTGCTCAATGCCTGTGGTGGTGCCAAATGCACTATTGTAGACGATGCCATGCAAAGAGCACCGGTTTTTGTGTTTGAGGATGCCCGGGGTGCCAGGGACTTTGTGAAATGGGTACGAAGTCATTTTGATCAAATCGCCGTGCAAGCCGAGGCCACCACCAATGTGGGGAAACTGCTCTATGTCGACGATTACCTGGCCAATAAATTCGCTTACCTGAGATTTAACTTTTCAACAGGAGATGCCGCAGGTCAGAATATGGTGGGCCGTGCCACCTTTGCCGCCTGTAGCTGGATACTGGAACACTACAAAGACCACCGTATTTTCCACTTCTACCTGGAGTCGAACCTGGCTACCGACAAGAAAGCCAGCCAGGTAAACATCATGCATACTCGTGGTAAGCGGGTAACAGCGGAAGCAGTACTAAAACGCGATGTGCTGATTAAGCATATGAGAGTAGAGCCTGAAAGCCTGACCTATCACGGGCAGGTTTCCAATGTAGGCGCTATTCTTTCGGGAGCCAACAACAACGGGGCCCACTCGGCCAACGCCATCACTGCTATTTTTATAGCCACCGGGCAGGATGTTGCTAATGTATCGGAATCGTCAGCGGGAATCATTTACACGGAACTTACTGCGGAGCGGGATCTATACATCTCCATCACCATTCCCTCGCTGATCGTGGCTACCTACGGAGGCGGGGTCGGACTAGCCACCCAGCGCGAATGCCTGGAATTGATGGGTTGTTATGGTAAGGGTAAGGTCAAGAAATTCGCAGAAATTGTGGCAGGGGCTGTTTTGGCAGGGGAAATCTCACTGGCTTCTGCAATTTCCAGTTCGGACTGGGTATCCAGCCACGAACAATATGGCCGTAACCGCTGAAACCATTGAAAGTAATTAAATGGATTTTCCTGGGACTGCTGGTGCTTTTGGGGCTGTTCATTGGCGGTACCTATTGGTTCCTTAATTCCAGCAAGCCTCAGTACCATGGGGAACTATTGCTGGAAAATCTACAGGGGGAGGTCAATATATACTTTGATAATTTTGGCATTCCGCACATTTATGCGTCAAGTGAAACGGATGCATATTTAGCCCTGGGCTATGTCCATGCACAGGAACGTTTATTCCAAATGGAACTATTGCGTAGGGTTGGCAGTGGCAGGCTTTCGGAGATTTTCGGCCCTGATCTTGCTAAAACAGATCAATTTCTGAGAACCATTGGTATTAATGAAATCGCAAAACTTTCTGCCAGTACCTTTCTTTCCCAATCAGAAACACCCTACCAAAAAGCGACAATGGCTTACCTGCAGGGAGTGAATTCTTTTATTCAGCATGGACCTGCTCCCCCGGAATTCACCTTGTTGGGTATTCCTAAAGAAGAGTTTACCCCGGAAGATATCTACCGGGTTGTGGGTTATATGGGGTTTAGCTTCAATACCGCGGTACGCACCGACCCTTTACTGACAGCTATTAACAATAACCTGGGGTCAGATTACCTAAAAGATCTAATTATAAATACGGTGCGGGAAAATACTCCCATACCAACCTATATGCCAGTGGATAGTAATTCAATATCCGAGATCACCAGAAAAGTGACTGCTGTTTTACAGGCACTACCGGTTGCTCAGTGGATGGGAAGCAATTCCTGGGTGGTAAGCGGTGAGAAAACAAAATCGGGTTATCCTATGCTGGCCAATGATACCCATATAGGGTTCAGTCAGCCTGCAGTATGGTATGAAGCCCACCTGGAAGCACCCGGGCTTAGCTTCTATGGCAATCACCTGGCGGGATTTCCTTTTGGACTGGTGGGCCATACCAATTTTAGTGCCTGGGGCATAACCATCTTCCCGAACGACGATATGGATTTTTACCGGGAAAAGTCAAACCCGGAAAACGCTCATCAGGTTTGGTATAAGGATCGCTGGGAGTCTTTAAAAAAGCGTAAGGAGATAATCAAAATCAAGGGTGCGGAAAATCTTGAAGTAGATGTATTCACCTCCAGACATGGCCCGGTAATCAATGATGTCAATCCCCTGGTCGATTCAATCGAACAACATCCAGTCAGCTTTTACTGGACTTATTTACAATTCCCCAGCAAGGCAATTCAATCAGCCTATGCCTGGTCTCACAGTACCAGCATGGCTGAATTCAGGGAAGCTGTGTCATGGCTGGAAGCACCGGGGTTAAACGTCACCTATGCTGACCGCGACGGGAATATTGCCTGGTGGACTATGGCCAGATTGCTTAAAAGGCCTGAAGGCGTGGAACCCAAAATGATCCTGGACGGTTCTACTGGCCAGGATGACCCCCTTGGCTGGTATCCCTTTGACATGAACCCCAAATCGGAAAACCCAGCTAATGGTTTTGTCTACTCGGCTAATAATCAACCCGATAGTGCCTTTGGTATTTTTCATACCGGTTACTACTATCCCGGCTTGCGGGGTGAAAGAATCATCGAATTGCTTTCCCAAAAATCCGACTGGGATCTGGAGAGTTTCAAACAAATGATTCTGGACGACCGCAGTCCCGAATATCCTGAGACCGGGAACAGGATAATAGCACTGCTGGACCATGATTTGACTGATACCGAACGCCAGGTGGCACAAGTATTACAATCGTGGAATGGGGAACACGGGCAGGAAGCGATCGGTCCCTCAATATACTATCCTTTGATAAACTGTATCGAGAAAAACACTTTTGAAGACGAACTGGGTAAAGAGAATTTCCAGGTTTACCCCACTACCCAGGTGGCCAGGCGGAGCCTTCCTTTCTTACTGGAAAACGACAGCTCTGTTTGGTGGGATAATGTAAACACTGAGAAGATTGAGGACCGGAAATTCATCATTAATCTGAGCTTCAGAGAGACCGTAAAACAGTTGGTTGAGGATCTTGGAACAGATTACCAGCAATGGCATTGGGGGAAGTTGCACCAATTGGAACATGTTCACGCCATTGGTCGGCAAAAACCACTTGACAAACTTTTTAATGTGGGTCCATATCCAATACCAGGTGGAGATGAGGTCATAAATAAAATGGACTTTGATAAATCTTCGACCCCCTATAAAGTTAAATCAGGCCCGGCAATGCGTATCCTAGTCGATCTGGCTGATATGCAAAATTCGCTTAGTGTACTGCCCACCGGGCAATCAGGCCACTTAATGAGCAAGCACTACCGGGACCAGGCAGCGCTTTACAATGCAGGAAAATTCAGGCCGCAGCATATGAACCGGCAAGCAATAATGAAGGAAGCCAGCAGGGTCCTGGTGCTGAAGCCCGCAAAAGAAGACCGGTAAAATAAGCTGAAGACTAAATTAATTTGGCCACTGACTGCGTTCAAAAATGAACACTGCACTGGCCGGATATGAGACACAATACCCCAAAGGCCACGAATACCAATACAGTAAATACTTGATTTACAATCACATCAGATGTAGGCATATGGTTTGATAGGAACAGGCTGTGTCTTGATTTTTAAAAATAACAGCTGGCGTTCCGGAATAATACATTTTGTCCAGCGTTAGCAATGTGTTAAGCATTTTGTATGAATTCGTTAAAGGAGTTTTTTTGGTTTTGTTCCGGAGCCAGCCCGGACCTGCTCAAAAGGTGTCCCACTGAAAACAGCAAGTATGTAGGAATTGGCGCTACAGTACTGTTTACCGGGATCTTCGCGGCTTTGGCTGGTGGTTATGCACTGTATACCGTATTTGACAATTGGGTGCCTGCGGTAATTTTCGGGATTATTTGGGGGAGCATGATCTTCAACCTGGACCGGTATATTGTTTCCAGTATGAAAAAAGAGGGCAATAACTGGCGGGAGATCAGGACCGCCATCCCCAGAATAATTCTGGCGGTATTGCTGGCCTTTGTAATATCTAAACCACTTGAGCTAAAGATGTTTGAAAAGGAAATCAACGGGGAATTGGTGCTTATGGAACAGGCATTGTTCAAGAAACAGGAAGATACCATTAAGGCCAGGTTCGTTCCCAGCATTCAGCTGCTAACGGAGGAGATTGATGATTTAAAGAATGAAGTAATCCAAAAAGAACAGAAAAGGGATGAGCTGAGGAACATCGCCCAGCAAGAAGCCGACGGTACCGGTGGTAGCATGAGGAGAAACCTTGGGCCCATTTACCAGGTAAAAAAACAGGATGCCGATAGGGTTGAGCGGGAATTGCATGTGCTTAAAAGCAAAAATGATGCGTTGGTAACTGGCAAACAAAAAGATATAGAGATGTTACAGGCGGCGTACAGTGAGGAAATAGCTGGCTTGCAGCGGGAGAAGTACGATGGTCTGGCCGCCAGAATTGATGCCCTGGGCAACCTGACAGAAAAAAGTGAGCCAATTTACTGGGCCAATCTATTTATCCTGCTGTTATTTGTGGCAATAGAAACCGCTCCGGTCTTCGTCAAGCTAATAGGCAGTAAAGGTCCTTACGATGAATTGCTGTACACCCATGAGCACGGTTTCGAAATGTACCGGGTGGAGCAAACCACCAAGTATTCGCACGACACCGCCAAAAGGCTAACCTCACATATTGCACCGCCAGATTCGGAATCAGACCATTCCAAACAGGTTCATTATTACAATCAGACCTAACCAATGAAGATCCGTAGTGGCAGGGAAAGCATCATTAATCAATAACCATATTTCTGGTTCCACATTGCTTTCAGTCGTTTTCTCAACTCAGATTCCCTGGAATTGTCTCCGGGTTCATAGAAGATCGTTCCCTCCAAACCTTCGGGCAGATACTCCTGGCTTACAAAATTCCCGGGATGGTCATGGGCATACTGGTAGTCCTTCCCATAGCCCTCTGATTTCATAAATCCGGTAGGGGCATTCCTCAACTTCAGAGGCACCGGCAGGTCTCCCTGTTCTCGCACTATTTTTTTGGCTTGTTTAATGGCTTTATAGCTGGCATTACTCTTCGGTGAACATGCCAGGTAGGTGGTACATTGAGACAAAATAATCTCTGCTTCCGGATACCCGATCATATTTACCGCCTGAAAACAATTGGTGGCCAGCACCAGGGCAGTAGGATTGGCATTTCCGATGTCCTCCGAGGCCAGGATCACCAATCGCCTGGCGATGAACTTCACGTCTTCCCCTCCTTCTATCATTCTGGCCAGCCAGTAGACGGCTGCATTCGGATCACTACCTCTCACCGATTTAATAAAAGCTGATATGATATCGTAGTGTTGCTCACCACCTTTATCATACAAGGCCACTCTTCTCTGGGCAGCCTGGGTTACCTTTTCATCTGTTATAACTACCTTCTCTCCTGCCACATCCACAACCAACTCCAGTAAGTTCAACAGCCTTCTGGCGTCTCCTCCGCTCAGGCGCATCAAAACCTCACTCTCTTTAAGTTCAATATTCCGGTTCTGGTACGCTGAATTCAGGGCTTTATTTATTATAGTGAGTAAATCATCTTTATTCAGAGCTTTTAGTGTATACACCTGACAGCGAGATAAAAGTGCGCTGTTAACTTCAAAGGAAGGGTTTTCCGTAGTGGCACCAATCAATGTGATGATTCCCTTTTCCACTGCCCCCAGCAATGCGTCCTGCTGCGATTTATTAAAGCGGTGAATTTCATCAATGAACAGGATTGCCCCTTGCTGTCTGGCGGCTTTGGCTATGATCTCTCTTACTTCTTTAACTCCTGAACTAATGGCACTGAGTGTATGAAAGGGTCGTTTTGCCTGGTTGGCGATAACGTTGGCCAAGGTGGTCTTGCCTACTCCCGGCGGACCCCAAAGAATCATGGAAGGAACAGCCCCACTTTCAATGGCAGATCTCAGGGGAGCGCCTTTGCCCAAAATGTGGGATTGACCCAACAGGTCGTCGATTTGATGTGGCCTCATGCGTTCGGCCAAAGGTCTTTGATCCCGCAACATCAACCAAATTTCTTTATCACCTGGGAAAACTGATCTACCATATTGTCAGTAATCTCCAGGTGGGTGACCATTCTAATTTGCCTTCCGCCAAGAGACAGTGCCTTTATACCGTACGATTCCAATTTTTCTATAAATTCTTCCGGATCTATATGATCCTGGAGCTCGAATAGAATGATGTTGGTATCAACCGGGTGTACCAGTTTCACAAATGGTCTGTCATTTAAAATCTCTCCCAGTTCACTGGCTCTTCGATTATCTTCTGCCAGCTTATCTATATGATTCTCCAATGCGTACAGACCGGCCGCCGCCAGGTAACCCGCTTGTCTCATTCCCCCTCCAAAGACTTTTCTTACCCTTTTTGCCTTCAGTATTGATTGCTGGTCCGAGACCAGCACCGAACCCACCGGTGCTCCCAGGCCCTTGGACAGGCACAAAGAAATGGTATCAAATTGTTGTCCCCACTGGACAGGGTTTTCCTTAGTTACCGCCAGTGCATTAAAAAACCGTGCTCCATCCAGGTGTAGTTTCAACTGGTGGGCTGCGGTTACCTGTCTGATCTTTTTTACTTCGGATAACGCATAACAACTGCCTCCACCCATGTTTACGGTATTTTCTAAAACTACCAGCCTGGTAATTGGACAATGGATATCTACTGGATTAATACTTTGAAGGACATCTGCTGCAGTTATACGCCCGCGATCGCCATCAAGCAGTTTCACAGAAACCAGGCAGTTGGAGGCCATACCGCCACCTTCATAAAGATAAACATGTGACCGCTTGTCGCATATTACCTGGTCCTGGGGATTGGTATTAATCCTAATGGCTATCTGGTTGGTCATGGTACCGGAAGGACAAAATATTCCCGCATCTTTCCCGAAAAGTGCAGCCACCTTTTCTTCTAACAGTCTGACCGTTGGGTCTTCTTCCAAAACATCATCTCCCACTGCGGCCTGCATCATGGCCTCCAGCATTTCGGTGGTTGGCTTGGTTACAGTGTCACTTCGTAGATCCATCCTATGTTGAAAATTGCTTTGGATAAAACTATGATTTTGGCAGCAGTTGACAAAAAAAAGTCACGCCCTTCGGCGTGACTCAACAAAAAAGGTGGAAGTTAATTCTTACTAATTCTGTGTGTAGGCTATGTTACCCTGAGCCAATACAGTGTTCATCTCCGAACCCTCTCCCAGGTGTATCCTGGCAAATCCTTCAAAGTCCACCAACGCTTCGTAAGGAGCCACCAGGTCTCCATCCAGACGTTCCAGATGTGTTTTACCAATTCCGGTTGCCCCGTCTACCGGGTTCAGAGTCCCTGCCAATTCATGACTGTCGAAAATAGAACCGAAATTCAGGGTAGCGGGATGCATCTTACCCTCTGTTCCTCCGTCAATTTCCACGGTGATCAGCGAAAACCCGCTTTCCCGCTCAGCTATGGTCATCAGTCCGGATACTCCTTCTATATCGGCTTCCTGTAACAGGAACTGCTGGAAACGACCCGTTAATGCATTCTTTCCAATATCTGCCTGAGAAACCAGTGTTCCGGGGTTTTGACCGAGTTGTATATTCACATGTCCGTCGAACTGCAGTAGCTCTTCGTATGTTAAGGCGGTTCCATTGTCCAAAGCGGTGATCTCTGTCACACTGTTTTGGGAATGTCCGTCCACAGGGGTTAAGGTGAGTGCTATACCACCACCTTCCAAGGCATTGCTGAAATGCACATAGGCGGGGTAGGTTTCATTTGGATCGGTATTATTCAGAACAAGTTCCAACTGGATCGACCCATCGAACCGTTCCCTTAACTTGGCATGCCCGTCTATCTGTTGACTGGATACAGATTTCAACTGATACATGTGATTTTTCCCGGTAACATTCGGTAACTCCTCGGTACAGCTGGTAATTCCAACACAAAATAATGTGGAAAACAGCAGGAGCATTTGTTGTACATTTTTCATAGCAGGTGGTAATTTTTCTTATTAATACCCTGAGACCAGTCCAGGTAGCCACCACGCAATGCTTCATTTTGTACAATTAGCACCCATGTAGGATTTTGATCTTTTTAAGAAATTATTGTTATACATATAATACAATTTATTATTACATAAATGCAATTACTGTTAATAAACCTCTTATCGCATGGTTTATCACTTGATTCATCCACCCGTTATTAACAGGCTTTTTTATTAGATGTACAGCAGCTATCTTTAAACAAAATGTACTCGATATGAACTTATCCAAAAAGGTCGTCATGGCTGCAGGTATCCTGTTGTTGGCGATTGTGGGCTACGTTGGTTATTATTTGTTAACTCCCCCACTCAGTCCCCCGGGAGAAGCACAGTATGACCAAGCCGGTGTTTCATTAAAAATTGAATACTCCAGGCCGTATAAGAAAGACCGCCTCATATTCGGTACCGCAGATGAAGGGGCTTTGCTTCCCTATGGCAAGTACTGGCGACTGGGTGCCAATGATGCCACTAAACTCATTTTGGATACTGATGTTGACTTTGGAGGCCAACCCTTAAAAGCAGGAAGTTATTCACTATATGCTTTCCCCGAGCAGGAACACTGGATAATTGGCATTAACTCCGAAGCGAACCGTTCCGGGGGCTCACCACCGGATTTCAGCCGCGATATTGGCAGAATTAAAATCCCGGTAATTACAACCTCTGTCAGTCAGGAGCAGTTTACCATCTCAATCGAAGAGAAAGGAGCGCAGGCATTGGTAGTGATGCATTGGGACACTACCCGAATCGAAATACCAGTAAAGTCAGCTAACTAAAAAACAGCTACCCGCTTTTTGGCACTCTTGTTTTTGGTGTATTTCTTATTTGCGCTTTTGTATTGAATGGAATTGTAGTATTCCAGTTTCTTCTTACCTGCTTTAGTCTGACATGCCGGACGATACGGCGCACAGGCACTAAAGACAAACAATACCACAGCAATTAACACAAGTCGGCCCATATTTATTTAGGTTCAATCTTAAATATAACCACCAGAAATATAACCAAACAAGGATTTGCTATAAAATTTCCAAGCAATCTGCACTTGAATCCTTAGTTTAAGCGTACAAAATATTAGATTAATACAATTATACTAATTTATCTCCGCCGCTAAACTTTAAATTGCTCCGGCCATAATTTCCTCCACTACAGAGGGGTCAAGCAAAGTAGAAATGTCCCCTAAATTTTCAGTTTCTTTACTGGCGATTTTACGCAGGATCCGGCGCATAATCTTTCCTGACCTGGTTTTGGGTAACCCAGGAACAAACTGAATCTTCTCGGGTTTGGCAATAGGACCAATGGTCTCTGATACTAACGCTAAAATCTCTGATCTCAGTACATCTTCATCATCAATCTGGTCGCGGGTAATAACATAGGCGTAGATGGCATTTCCCTTAATATCATGAGGGAAGCCAACTACTGCTGTTTCAACCACTTTCTGGTGTTCATCGATGGCGCTTTCGATTTCCGCTGTCCCCAGGTTGTGTCCCGATACAATAATAACATCGTCCACTCTTCCCGTGATCCTGTAAAATCCGTCATTATCGCGCCTGCATCCGTCACCTGTGAAGTAATAACCCGGGTAAGCGGAAAAGTAAGTTTCTTTGAATCGCTGATGATTTCCATAGATGGTCCTGGCCATAGAAGGCCAGGGAAACTCGATACAGAGCCTGCCCTCCTGGTTTGCTTTTTCCAACGGCTGGCCATTCTCATCCATCAAAACCGGTTGAACTCCGGGCATTGGCAAAGTAGCATAAGTAGGTTTCAACGGGGTAATACCTGCTAGTGGAGAGATCATTATTCCACCTGTTTCAGTTTGCCACCAGGTATCCACAATGGGGCACCGACCTTTACCAATGTTCTGATCATACCAGTGCCAGGCCTCTGCATTGATGGGCTCACCCACGGTACCCAGCACTCTCAGTGAGCTCAAATCGTGTTTATTAACAAAACTAAGATCGGCTTTTTCCAATGCCCTGATGGCAGTGGGAGCGGTATAAAATATATTCACTTTGTGTCGTGCCACCACTTCCCAAAAGCGACCCATATCCGGATAGGAAGGTACACCTTCAAACATTAGGGTGGTAGCTCCTGCCGAGAGTGGCCCGTACACGATGTAGGAGTGGCCGGTAATCCAGCCAATATCTGCGGTACACCAATAAACCTCACCTGGCTGATACTGGAACACTGTCTTAAATGTATAAGTAACATTCACCATATATCCACCACAGGTATGTACCATACCCTTTGGCTTTCCGGTAGAACCCGAGGTGTAGAGAATAAACAACAGATCTTCTGCTCCCATGATCTCGGCATCACATTGACTATCCGCTTTTTCCATTTCATCGTGCCACCACAAATCCCTGCCTGGTTCCATATGAACCGCTCCATTCGTTCGTTTCAGTACCACTACCTTTTGGATTGAGGTACATTTCTTTAAACCTTCGTCCGCAATTGCTTTGAGGTCTATAGTCTTTTTACCTCTGAAGGACCCGTCGGAAGTAAGCAGCATTTTACATTGTGAATCGTTGATACGATCTGCCAGTGCGGTAGAGGAAAACCCTGCAAAGACCACCGAGTGCACTGCACCAATCCGGGCACAGGCCAGAACAGCAATTGCCAGCTCCGGAACCATAGGCATATAAATACATACCCGGTCACCTTTTTCCAATCCGTTTCTTTTTAAGACATTGGCAAACCTGCAAACCTCATCAAAAAGCTCCCGGTAGGTTATGTGCCGCGGTGCTTCACCTGGATCATTCGCCTCCCAAATAATAGCAGTCTGGTCGCCCTTATCGTCCAAATGCCGGTCCAGGCAATTTTCAGTAATGTTGAGCTGACCATCCTCAAACCATCGGACTTCCGGTTTATTGAAGTCCCACTGTAAAATATTTTCTGGCTCTTTGTGCCATTTGAATTCTTTTGAAAGGTCCCCCCAGAATTTTTCAGGGTCCTCAACACTGTTTTTATAGACTTGATGATATTGGTCGAACGAACTTATTTCCATTATAATTTTCTTAGGTTGACCGGTAAGTTATGAAATTTAGAAATCTGGCTCAAGCAATCAAGGCCTGCGGATATTGGCAATCATTTCCTTGATATGTGGCGGTGGCGGTGGTGTAACCCGGGAAACGACCATGGCCACCACAAAGTTGATTATCATCGCTACTGTTCCAAAACCCTCCGGACTAATGCCAAACCACCAATCCTCAGGTCCTCCCCCTCCCAGGAATCCGAATTTAAATTTCAATATATACAGCAACATACTGATTAAGCCTACTACCATCCCGGTAATTGCTCCTTCCTTATTCATCCTTGAATAAAAAATACCCAGAACGATAGCGGGGAAAAACGAAGCTGCCGCCAGTCCAAATGCCAATGCCACCACCGCTGCTACAAAATCCGGCGGATTGATACCAAAATATCCCGCAACGACCACCGCAAAAGCGGCTGCCGTTCTGGCCACCATTAATTCCCCTTTTTCACTTATGGTGGGATTTATCTGCTTTTTGATGAGATCATGTGACACCGCCGTAGAAATAACCAGCAACAGTCCAGCCGCTGTGCTCAGTGCGGCGGCCAGTCCCCCGGCAGCTACCAGAGCAATCACCCAGTTTGGCAACTGAGCAATTTCCGGATTGGCCAGTACCATGATATCTCTGTCTATAATAAGTTCATTTTGTTCGGGGTTTGCCACATACTGGATGGTCCCGTCCTGGTTTTTATCTTCAAACTGGATCAGGCCGGTATGCTCCCATTTGGTAAACCATTCCGGCATGTCCTGGTAGGATTTGTCACTTACTGTATGGATCAGATTGGTCCGGGCAAACGCAGCCAGCGCTGGCGCTGTGGTATAGAGTATGGCAATAAACACCAAAGCGTAGCCGGCGGAGAGCCGGGCATCTTTGACCCGAGGTACGGTAAAGAATCTTACGATAACATGTGGTAATCCGGCAGTGCCTATCATCAGGGCAGCAGTAATGAAAAACACATCCTGCATACTTTTACTACCGTCAGTGTAGGCGGTAAATCCCAGTTGCTCGTGCAAACCGTCCAGGTGGTCCAGCAGGTAATTGCCGGAATCCGAAAGTTGTGCACCAAACCCAAGCTGGGGCAGGAACTGCCCGGTGAGCTGAATCGAAATAAAAAATACCGGCACCATAAAGGCAAAGATAAGCACACAGTATTGCGCCACCTGGGTGTAGGTAATTCCCTTCATGCCACCCATCACCGCATAAAAGAATACAATTCCCATACCGATGAATATTCCGGTATTGATTTCTACTTCCAGGAATCTGGAAAACACTACCCCCACACCGCGCATCTGACCGCTGACATAGGTAAATGATACGAAAAGGGCACATACTACTGCCACCGTTCTCGCCAGATTGGAATAATATCGATCCCCTATGAAGTCCGGAACGGTAAACTTTCCGAATTTTCTCAGATACGGTGCCAGTAGCAAAGCCAGTAACACGTATCCACCGGTCCACCCCATCAGGTAAACCGCCCCGTCATAGCCCATAAATGAAATCAACCCTGCCATACTTATAAAAGAAGCTGCAGACATCCAGTCTGCGGCAGTGGCCATGCCGTTTGCCAGCGGATGAACTCCGCCACCAGCTACATAAAATTCACCGGTTGATCCCGCTTTTGACCAAATTGCAATACCAATATAGATGGGGAAATTAATGCCAACGATTATGTAAGTCCAGGTTTGTACGTCCATAAGCTAGGCCCCGTCTTCTTCGGTATAAGATTTATCCAGCTTGTTCATCAGATAAACGTAAACAAAGATGATGGCTACGAAAGCATAGATTGAACCTTGTTGAGCAAACCAGAATCCCAACTTGAAACCACCAACTCTGATGTGGTCGAGTAACGGAGCCAGCAGAATCCCAAAACCATAGGACACTACAAACCACAGGATCAATAATATTAAAAGATAGCGCTTGTTTCTTTGCCAGTAACGGGAACTCGAATTCGACATGGATCAATTTTAAGGCTCCTAAGATATGAATTTTGACATCCAAAAAAAACGTAATGACCGCTAGCCCAAAAATTCTGTAGCCAGTGCCAGGGCGGTACCCGCAAAAATCACCAGCAGTTTCATCATATTGAGGCGATGTCCAGGGCTTGATTCCATAAATATGGTGGTGCTTATATGCAGGAAGTTACCGGTGACCAGGGCAAATAAGATGGTCATCCAATCCGGACTTACCCAATTCGCCCCTGCCAAATATTCTCCGACAAACATTCCTATGGGGGTCATGATGGAAAATAAAATCATCAAAACCACCGGCCAGTGCCCTTGGCGGTAGTTGCACCGGATCAAAGACATGAGGGCAAAAGCGGCGGGCATCTTGTGAAGGATGATCCCCGTCAGTAATCCTCCGTTATGCTGATGTGAAGCCATCATATCTGCATGACTTAGCAGTACTCCCTCCAGCAGGGCATGAACGCCCATTGCGGCTAATAAGGTAATCATAGTTGCCGAGCCGTGATTGTGGTCATCTGCCGCTTTATGCAAATGACCATGTTCCACACCACTGGTGAAAAAATCCAGTAATAGCTGCATGAAATAACCCACGATTATCCAAAGTGCCACTTCCCGGTTGTTCAATTGATTGGTGAACAGCTCAGGCATAAGGTGCGACAAGGTAATACCCAGCAGGTAAGCTCCTGAAAACACCAGCGACAGATGAAAAAACCTTGAGTTGGTCTTTTCAATCAGTAATGGTGACAGACCGGCTATCAAGGTGAATACAATTAATAAAGTTATTGACAGGATCATTCCACAAGTAAAAGTTGCCCGCTCATTCTTTAATCATCTCAAGGATACCGGGAGTAGCCCACGTTACCATTTGATTGTCATCTCCACTGTATATAAAATAGGCTTCCAGCTCATCATGGGACAAGGTGATTTTCTTGGCATCATCCAGGCCCATAACCATAAAAGCAGTGGCATAGGCATCCGCTACTGCACAACTTTGAGCAAACACCGAAGCGCTAAGCAGACTGTGTTGTACCGGGTACCCGCTATTGGGATCAATAGTATGAGCGTATTTCTTACCATCCTCGATATAATAGTTGCGATAGTTGCCGGAAGTAGCAATTGCTGTGTTGTCTAAAGTAACTATAGCCTGTACCGCCCGGTTTTGATCATCGGGTTTCTCTACATAAATAGCCCAGGGTTTGTTCAATTCATTAACCCCGGTGGCTGAAATTTCACCACCGATCTCCACAAATATATCCGTAAGAGCTTTTCCTTTCAGGAATTTCACTACCAGGTCCACCGCATATCCCTTGGCGATAGCACTAAAGTCCAGCTGTGTTTCCGGATTCAATTTGCAAACCGCATACTCGTCAAAGAAAATATTGTCAAAACCAACCGCATTCAACAGACTGTCTATGCTTTCACTACTGGGATGGCGGCGTTGCTCCGGTCCAAACCCCCAGGCCGATACCAGGGGCATTACCGTTGGATCGAATGCGCCACCGGTACTTTGGTTGATCACCCTGCTCTTTTGTAGCATCTCATAGAAATAGGGTCTTTGGTACCGGTGTAAAGTGCCCCGGTTGAATTGACTTATTTCCGATTGAAGAATGTAAGTGGAAAGGCACTGATTGAAGTCATCCAGCAAGGAATCAATGGCTACCTGGTAGTCCACCGGGTTTGCCATTAAATACTTGACCTGGTAGGTGGTACCCATGGTAGCTCCCTGGATTTCCACTTTCTGAACTGCTCCTGACTGGTGACTGCCTGGCTTTCTTATCAGCCATACCAGTAACATTGAAACAATCAACACCACCGAGTATATGATATTCTTTTTTTGGGATTCTGTCATGTACGGACATGAATTGACCCAAAGTTAAGGAAGGTTAGGTGAATTGGAAATTACCGGTGATTAATTAGCTATTGGTTTTTGTGAAATCAAACTGGCGGTTATCATACCATCCTATATATTCATAATTTGGAATTTGTAATTCCCAATTGAAAATAGTTGTTTAACTTAATTGCAGCAATTTTTTAGTTATGCGAGAAGACTACCTGAGTGGGGACCCCGGGCAATTAAGTCCGGCTGAGAAAGAATTTGAAAAGGCGCTGAGACCATTACATTTTGGTGAGTTTGCCGGACAACAAAAAGTAGTAGACAATATAAAGATCTTTGTTCAGGCTGCCCAGCAACGAGCTGAACCCCTGGACCACGTACTGCTTCATGGACCTCCCGGACTGGGAAAAACTACACTGGCGCACATCATTGCCAATGAGCTAAAGTCAAATATCAAAATCTCCTCAGGTCCGGTACTGGATAAACCGGGTGATCTGGCAGGCTTGTTAACTAACCTGGAAGAGCGCGATGTATTATTTATTGATGAAATACACCGTCTGAACCCGGTGGTGGAGGAATACTTGTATGCCGCCATGGAAGATTACAAAATCGATATCATGCTGGATTCCGGACCCAATGCCCGGTCCATTCAAATCACCCTGAATCCCTTTACTCTGGTAGGGGCCACCACCCGGGCCGGTTTACTGACAGCCCCATTGAGAGCGCGTTTTGGCATCAATGCCCGCCTGGAATATTATAACGCCAAGATTCTCAGCGGAATTATTAAGAGGTCGGCGGCAATTCTGGATACACCCATTGAAGACGATGCAGCCTTTGAATTGGCCAGGCGAAGCCGCGGTACTCCCAGGATTGCCAACAATTTACTGCGCAGAACCCGTGATTTCGCCCAAATCAAAGGAGAGGGTCGCATCACCCGGGTTATTGCCGATATAGCATTGAAGGCATTGGATGTGGACGACAACGGCCTCGATGAGATGGACAACCGCATCCTAAGCACCATTATCGATAAATTCAAGGGTGGTCCGGTAGGTATAAGCACCATTGCCACCGCCTGCAGTGAAGAGGCCGATACCATTGAAGAAGTATATGAGCCATTTCTGATAAAGGAAGGTTATATTAAAAGAACCTCAAGAGGCCGTGAGGCCACTGAATTAGCCTATAAGCATTTAGGCAAGGTGCCTCCGGGTAAAATGGGCTCCCTATTCGATTGAGCTAACAATTGTCAATTTTTAATTGTTAATCCTTAATTGCCCCCCGGTGTCTTTTCTTCAAAACCTCCATTACTTCGCTCACCGGTACTTCTTTTTCTTCCAGCAGTACCAGTAAATGAAATAGCAGGTCGGCCGTTTCTTCCTTGAGACGGTCTGTCTTATGCTCTTTGGCCTCAATAACCACTTCTACCGCCTCCTCTCCCACTTTTTGGACTATTTTATTTATACCTGAATTAAATAGATGTGCAGTATAGGACCCTTCCGGAGCGTTTTGTTTTCGGTCCTTTATTATACGCTGCAGTTCGTCCAGAAATTGACCGGAATTCTGTTGGTTTTCCGTTCCAAAACAAGTGTCTGGTCCCAGGTGGCATGTTGGTCCCTGAGGTATCACTTTTACCAGCAGGGTATCGTTATCACAATCCAGTTGCATGGACACCAGCTGCAAAAAATTGCCCGATGTCTCACCTTTGGTCCAGAGACGTTGCTTAGACCGGCTGTAAAAGGTCACTTTGCCTGTCTCATTGCTATGATCCATCGCTTCCCGGTTCATGTAGCCCAACATCAATACCTGATTGGTATTGGAATCCTGAACAATGGCAGGTAGCAGACCTCCTCCTTTATTAAAATCTGGTTCTTTCATATGCGCATTGGTATATTTACTGCCTCCAGCTGATGCTTGAGATCCATGATATCCACCTCATGAAAATGAAAAATACTGGCCGCCAGGGCAGCATCTGCTTTACCCCGGTTGAAGACTTCGACAAAGTGAGACACTGACCCTCCTCCGCCAGAAGCTATTACCGGAATGGTCAGTGCCGAAGACAGCCGGTAGGTTAATTCGCAGGCAAACCCCTGCTTGGTTCCGTCATGATCCATAGAAGTCAGCAGGATCTCACCGGCACCTCTTTGCTCCACCTCCTGAGCCCAGGCAAAGGTCTCCAGTTCGGTCGGTTTGCTGCCCCCGTGGGTATGAACCAGGTCATGACCCTGTACATGACGGGAGTCAATAGCCACCACAATGCACTGGCTGCCAAAAGTTGCCGCCAGACGGTTGACCAGTTCAGGTTCACGCACCGCAGCCGAATTTACCGAGACCTTGTCCGCACCGGCATTCAACAACTCCGACACATGCTCCACTTTGGATATTCCTCCACCCACGGTAAAGGGGATATTGATTTTGCTTGCCACTTTCTTTACCAATTCCACCAGGGTTTTCCGGTTCTCCAGGGTAGCTGTAATATCCAGGAACACCAGTTCATCCGCCCCTGCTGAAGAATAAATGGCAGCCTGTTCCACCGGATCCCCTGCATCTACCAGGGACACAAAGTTTATACCCTTGACAGTTCGTCCGTTCTTTATATCCAGACAGGGAATGATCCTTTTGGTCAACATGAGAATTCAGTAAGCTGTTTTAATGTGATCCTGCCTTCGTATATGGCTTTTCCAACTATAGCGCCGGCAACTCCTATAGATTCCAATATTTGAAGATCCTCCCTGTTGCTAACTCCACCACTGGCAATGATTGATAAATCAGGGAAAGTATTCACCAGTTCCTCATAGAGCAACTGAGATGGTCCTTCAAGTAACCCATCCTTGCTGACATCGGTACAAATTACATGCTTTATACCTTTTGTGGAATAGTGTTCGATAAATTCCACTAACTCCCAGCTGGACTTTTCCTGCCAGCCACCAATGGCTATTTTCCCCTGCTTTACGTCGGCACCAAGTATTATCTTCTCAGGTCCGAATTTCTGCAGCCACCTCTCGAATACTTCTGGCTCCCTTACCGCAATACTACCACCGGTCACCTGACTGGCCCCGGCATCAAAAACCTGGTTCAGGTCTTCGATTGATTGAACACCACCACCGAAATCGATCAAAAGACCGGTATTTTCAGCAATGTCCTGTAATACCTTTAAGTTAATAACCTTACGCGCCTTGGCACCATCGAGGTCCACCAGGTGAAGCCTTTTGATACCGGCTTGTTCGAACTCCCTGGCCACATCCAGGGGATTGTGGTGATATACCGTCTTGCGCTGGTAATCACCCTCTGAAAGCCGGACGCATTTGCCATCAATGATATCTATGGCGGGGATAATTTCCATCATTACAAATTAAGAAAGTTTGTCAGTATGACCTGGCCGGAGTCACTGCTCTTTTCTGGGTGCGCCTGAATAGCATAATAATTGTCCCGGTGAAGTGCTCCGCTAAATGGCAGGATATAGTCGGTAAGGCCTATTGTCTCGGCACCCACTTCGGCATAATAACTGTGTACGTAGTACATAAAGGGGTCGGAAAGCCCCGAAAATAATTGGCTGTCCTTTAGGTTCAGTCTGTTCCAGCCCATGTGGGGCACCTTGAACCCCTTCAGCCCGACCTGGAATTTCTTAACCGAAAGATCAAAAATCCCCAAACAACTGGTATCCCCCTCTTCACTATACCGG